>JBHEMK010000182.1:0-8403 GCA_046262635.1 Gaiellaceae bacterium | reverse complement strand
TGGTACCCGACCGACTGCGGCGAGAGCGGCGGCAGGTGCAGGGGGTTCGCGGTCGAGGCGTAGTACTGGAACGGCTCGTGGTGCGGGATGTAGTCCCTGCTGACGATCACGGCTTTGTTCGCGTGGGTTTGCGCGCCGTCGCGGAAGCCGCCCTGGAACGAGCCCCACGTGATGCCCTTCTCGTTCAACGGGTCGCCGATGTTGGGGCCGCTCATCGTCGCGCTCTCGCGCGTATCGCAGATGTCGCCGGCCGGCTGCGGATCGCCGATGACGCTGCCCATGGCGCTGTCGACGAACGGCGTCCCTGCGCCGAGCTCCGGCCGGGTTGCGCCGTGTCTCTGGCCCGACACCAGGTTCACCGGGGCCGTGGCCGTGGTCCGTACAGGTGCCCGCGCCCCGCCGGGTCGCCTCCAGGAACATGTCCATCGGCCCGTGGTCGAACGCCTGCTGCTCCTGCCTGTACCCGTGTCCGTGGTCGCAGGTCTCGTACTGCGGAGCGATCGAGCCGGAGCGGCTGCGCCGAGTTCGGGTTGTTCGGCGCCTGCAGCGGCTCGTTCAGACCATTCACGGTCGGCGTCCCCTTGTCCGCCATGAGCTGCGGCTCGCCCGGAGGGTTTGCGGCCTTGGATACGTGGCGAAGTAGTGAGGAAGAGACCTTCTCCTGGAGGATGACGACGAGAGATGCTGGATCGGTGTCGTCGTCGCGCCGGGTTTGTGCGGCTGCCGTGCCTGGGCGGCCGTCGCGGCGGCGAGGGCGCTGAGAACGACGCTGACCGCGACGAGTGGGGCACGAGGTCGTTGCACGATTTCCTTCCCGCTTGTTGGGCTGAGCGGCGGCGCGAACCTTTGTCAGCGTCACTGGTCAGGCGGAAGCGCCGGAGTAGCGCCGCAGCCCGCGGCGCCAGAACCAGCGCGTGAAGGCAAGTAGCACGGCTGCGAAGGCCGCCGAGAGTGCGAGCGTCGCGCCGTGCAGCCTTGAGGTGAGCGCTTCGGCGGGCACGGTGACGGCGAACGCGACGGGCACGAGGAACGTGACCCCGTAGCGCATCCAGCCCGGGTAGACGCCGACCGGCCAGCGCCCGGTCTGGTAGATGCCCTCGAAGAGCTCGAGCACGTGCTCCATTCGCACGACCCAGAAGGCACCGGTCGTGACGATGAGCCAGAACGAGTAGACCATCGTCGAGCCGAGCGCGATCGCGACGAGGAACGCGGCTGCCTCGCCGGGGCCGATCGAGGTCTGGAGGCGCGAGATTCCGACCCCGAGGAGGATCACGCCGGAGATCACCTCGACGAGCTGCCAGATGCGGACCGTCCTCACGCTGACGAGCACCTGCGAGTCCTCGGGCTTCGTCAGCGCATAGTCGAGGGTTCCCTGCTGGACGTCCTCCATCAGCCGCTCCATGTTCGGCTGGACGAAGGTGTGGATGACGCCACCGAGCAGGATTTGCACGCCGAGGAGTGCGAGCAGCTCCGACTCCGTCCAGCCGTTCAGCCGCGTCGTGTGCGAGTAGACGAGCGAGAGCACGATCAAGCCGGTGGCCACCTGGATCAGCGACTGGAAGAGCTGGACGAAGAAGTTGACGCGGTACTGGAGCTCGTTCATGACGCCGACCTTCAGATAGATCCAGGCGACGCGGAGCGTGTTCATCCGCCGACGGCCGAGAAGCGCTTGATCGCAGCGCGCCACGCGAACCGGAAGAGCACGAGACCGACGACGATCCAGAGCGCCTGCTCGCCGAGACTGAGCAGCAGCGAGCGGGTCGAGAGGTCGCCGACGAGCGATTCGATCGGGAAGCCGAACGTCGACTTGAACGGCAGGAAGTTGGCAAGGCTCTGCACCCATCCGGGCATCAGGGTCAACGGAACGAGCCGCCCCGAGAGCAGGAGCTCGAGCGTCATGTAGAGGTCGAAGACGGCGCCGCCGCGCGTCGTCCAGAAGTTCAGCATCCCGATCACCGACTGGTACATCGTCCGCGTGAGGTACGCGCCCCAGATCGCCACGCAGAAGACTGCGAACTCGAGCCCGGACGGGTGGAGGGCGGGATGGAAGACGGCCGCCAGCGCCGCGGCGATCGGCAGCCAGAGCACGATCACGACGACCTTCCAGCCCGCGAAGTACGCGATGTCGTAATGGAGCGGGTGCAGGGGACGCAGCAGCTGGCCGGCGAGCTGGCCCTCGCGGATCCGCCATTCCCAGAAGGGGGCGCCGAAGACGATGTTCATGTTCCGGACAAGGGTCCAGACGATGTAGTAGGCCGCGAACTGGCCGGCGGTGATCCCGTCGACCGCGCCTCCGCTCGAGCGGGCGACCGAGGACCAGACGACGAGGTAGATCACGGGCTCGGCGACCATCCCGAGCATGTAGAAGTACTGCGCGACGCGGTACTGGAACTGGGTCGCGATCGCCGTCCGGGCCGTCGTGACGTAGAAGTCCGCGAGCGAGCGCAGGCGGCTCTCCTGGGCCAGCGCGGGGACGCCGTTCATTGGCCCGACTCCTGGGCGAACACGAGCTCGATCACGTCCTCGATCGGCGGGTCCTCGACCGTCAGGTCGTGCACCTCGTGCTCGGCCAGCAGCTTCGCCGTCGCCCGGGAGGTCTCGTTCTTCGACACCCGCAAGGAGATGCGCTCGCCGTTGCCGAGCACGGCCTCGATCGTCTTGTAGGCGGCGAAGCTGTCGGCGAGAGCGGCGAGCTCGCCGTCGAAGAGGATCCGGCCGTGGTGGATCACGATCACGCGCCGGCAGAGCGCCTGGACGTCGGCCATGTAGTGGCTCGTCAGGAGCACCGTCGCCTCGTAGCGTCGGTTGTAGTCGGCGAGGAACGTCCGGATCCGCTTCTGCATGGTCACGTCGAGACCGATCGTCGGCTCGTCGAGGAAGAGCACGCGGGGCCGGTGCAGGAGCGCGCCGACAACCTCGACCTTCATCCGCTCACCGAGTGAGAGGTTTCGGACAGGCTTGCGGACGAGGTCGCCGACCTCGAGCAGCTCGATCAGCTCATCCCGGGTGGGCCTGAAGTCTTCCGGGCGGATCCGGTAGATCGCCCGGTTGAGCTCGAACGAGTCGAGCGCAGGGAGGTCCCACTGGAGCTGGTTGCGGTTTCCCATCACCAGCGTGATCTGGCGCAGGAAGTCCCGTTCCCGCTTCGACGGGACATGGCCGAGAACGGTCGCCTGCCCGCTCGTCGGATAGAGCAGACCCGAGAGCATTTTCAGCGTGGTCGTCTTGCCGGCGCCGTTCGGGCCGAGGAAGCCGACGACCTCGGCCGGCTCGATCGAGAACGAGACGGCCTCGACCGCCCTGACGTCACGCGTCTTCCTGCGGATGAGGCTACGCGCGGCCGCGCGCAGGCCCGCCTCCCGCTCGGGCACCCGGAAGACCTTGCGGAGCTCATCAACGCTGACGACCGGCTGCATCGGCGCTGTATACCTCGACGGGTGCGGATCCTGCTCGTCTCCCAGATGTACCCCGGGCCCGACGACCCCGACCTCGGCACGTTCGTTGCGCAGCTCGAGCGTGCGCTGCGGGAGCGGGGGCACGAGCTCGAGCTTGCGGTCCTCGACCGCCGCGCCGGCGGCCGGCGCCGGTACATCGAGCTCGCGCGCTCCGCCCGCGGGGCCGCCCGCCGGTTCGACCCGGACGTCGTCTACGCGCACTTCCTCGTCCCGGCCGGACTCGCAGCCGCGCTCGCCTCGCGGGCGCCCCTCGTCGTCACCGCCCACGGCCGCGACGTGCGCAACGTCGGCGTGCTCCCGGGCATCGATCTCGCCACGCGCTTCGTCATCCGACGTGCCGCGGCCGTCGTCGCGGTGTCGGAGTACCTCCGCCGCGAGCTCGAGACGAAGCTGCCCGAGGCCGTCGGCAAGACGGAGGTCGTCTCGAGCGGCGTCGACCTCGAGCGCTTCAGGCCTGCACCGCCGCCCGCCCAGGCGCCCGCGTTCCTCTGCCTCGGCTCGCTGACCGAGCGCAAGAACGTTCTCCGTCTGGCGGACGCGTTCGAGCGACTCGGCGAGGGTACGCTCACCTTCGCCGGCGACGGCCCGTTGCGCCTCCGGCTCGCGGGCCGCAAGGGGATTCACCTCCTCGGTCGCCTCGCCCACGAGAAGATCCCGCGGGTGATCGCCCAGTCGACCGTGGTCTGCCAGCCGAGCCTGATCGAGCCGCTCGGCCAGGCCCTGCTCGAGGCGATGGCGTGCGAGCGATCGGTCGTCGCGACGCGCATCGGCGGGCCGCCGGAGTTCGTCCCGCCCGAGGCCGGCGTGCTCGTCGACCCCACCGACGAGGACGCGCTCGTCTTCGCCCTCCGCGCCGCCGCCGCGCTCCCCGTGCCGAATCGTGCGGCCCGGGAGGCGGCCGCCCTTCACGACGTCAAGCGTCAGGCGGAGCGTCTCGAGGCGATCCTGGAGCGAGCCGCTCGAGGTCCGCGAGCCTGACCTCCACGAGCGGCCGGATGCTCTCCTCGAGTCCGGCCTCGACGGCGGCCGCGAGCGCCTGCTCGTAGCTCTGACGTGCCTTCTCGGGCCTTGCCCCCTGCTTGAGCCGGTTATCGCCGGTCACGAGCAGCTTCTGGATTCGCTCATGGGCGTCTCCCGGGCTCTTCACAAACGAAGCCTAACAGGGCAGATTGTCGTTTCTCTCTCAGTGGAAGCTGCCGACTCAGCCCTGTCGCGCATCCGCGTGCTGATCGCCGACGACCACCGTCTCTTCGCCGAGGCGCTCGAGGCGATCCTCGTCGGCGACGAGCGGATCGAGGTGGTCGGCCGGGCCGCCGACGGTCGCGAGGCCGTCGATCTGACCGCGTGCTTCGAGCCGGACGTCGTCCTGATGGATATCAGCATGCCGGTCATGGACGGGATCGAGGCGGCGAAGGAGATCATCGCCACGCGCAAGGGCACCTGCGTCTTGATCCTGACCGGATCCAACTCGCGGTCCGACGTCGACCGCGCCCGCCAGGCGGGCGCCGCGGGCTACGTCACCAAAGACCGGATTGCCGCCGAGCTGATCGACGCCATCATTGAGGTCGGCCCCCGGTAGCTATCCTTGGCGCCGTGGTTCAGCTGCTCGCGGTGCTGCAGGTTCTGTTCGTGATGGCCCTCGTCGGTCTCATACTGATGCACTCCGGCCGTGACGCCGGCATGGGCGGGATGGGCTTCACCCCGGCCTCCCAGGGCGGTACGCATATCGTCGAGCGCAACCTCACGCGCCTGACCGTCGTGATCGCGGTGCTGTTCGTCGTCAACAGCATCTTGCTCTTCCACTACCTGAAGTAGCGATATCGCTACAGGCCGGGGGAGGAGCCGATCCCGCTGATGTTGAAGGCGGCGGTCGCGATCGCCGGAACGAGCGCGCCGCAGGGGTAGCGTTCGCCGTAGAAGTCGTTCGCGTTCAGCAGTGTCACGCTGCGGCTGAGCCCGGGGACCTCCGCGAGGATCTCCGGCACCGAAACGGTGAAGCGGAGATTGACGAGCGGCTCGGCGACCTTGCCGTGATGGATCCGGAACGTGCCGTCGCGGGTCATGCCGGTGACGACGCCCTCCCGCGTGTCGACGACGCTCAGGTAGTGGAGCCTCGTCACGTAGATTCCGTCCGCAACGAGCTCCGTCAGCTCCTCGACCGAACCGGCGTCACCGCCGCTGACGGAAAGCGCGGTCGCGTGCGGCCCGTGGGCGCTCCGCGATGCCGGCGGCGCATGGCCGGTCGTCGTCTGCCCCTGGGCCGCCAGGGCCGCCGTCGTTCGGTCCCAGACGACGCCGCGGTGACGCCCCCCTCGACGAGTGGGACACGCTGCTTCGGAGACCCCTCGAAGTCGAACGCCTTCGGCATCCCGCGGGGATCCAGGGCGTCGTCGACGATTGTGATCTTCTCGTCGAAGGCGCGCTCGCCGATCCGGCCGCTGAAGTAGCTGCGCTCTTCGAGCAGGCCCTGTGCGCCGAAGGAATCCCAGGCGAGGTACTGGAGCAGCTCGGCGAACGCGTATGGCTCGAGCACTGCTCGATAGCGCGCCGCCTCGATTGCGACAGCGTCTGCGGTCCGCCCGGCCTTCTCGGAGGCCTCCCGGCCGACCGCGGCGGGATCGAGTTCGCTGGCCCGCCACGAGGTCGCCTCGGCGTAGCCCGAACGTCCCGCCGACGCGGCGATCACGAGCGTTATCGCATCGGTCATCTGCTGCGTCGCGCGAAGCCCGGTTGACGACGCGACCGCGATCTCGGTGACGCCGCTCGTGAAGAAGCCGTAGGCGCCATCGGGCGCGGCTGCGATCGCGGTGCCGGCGAGCCGCGCCTGATCCTCTGGGGCGAGCGACGCGGTCTCCTCGTCGAAGCCCTCGACGGTGGGCAGCGGCGCGGGCGGCGCGAGCCCGGGGAAGTCCGGCTCGGCCACCGACGCGTCGGCCGCATCGCCTGCTCGCCGCGCTAGCTCGCGCAACCCGTCCAACTCGATCCTGTTCGTCGCCGCCAATCCCGTTTTGCCGTCGCGGACGACGCGCAAGCTGACGACGACGTCGTCGATCAGGGTCGGCTGGTGGATGTCGTTGCCGGCGAAGCGGGCGAGCCCCGAGCGCTCGGTCAGTACGACGGCCTCGGCCTCGTCGGCCGCGGCCGCCGCGAGAGCGGCCTCGGCGACCTCGAGCCCCTCGCTCACGACGTGATTCCGACCCGGACGCGGCGGAACCGCGCTGGCGCGGCGCCGTGGGAGACGTGGGCGCCCTGGCCGGGCTGTCCCTTGCCGCAGTTCGTCAGCCCGTGCAGCTCCCACTCGCCGCGGCCCGCGACCGCGTCGAGCGAGCCCCAGAACACGGGCGTGATCCCGGTGTAGGTCGCGTCGCGCAGCATCCGCCCGAGTTCGCCGTCGACGATCTCCCACGCGATCTGCGTGCCGAACTGGAAGTTGAGTCGCTTGTCGTCGATCGACCAGCTCTTGTTCGTCTCGAGGTAGATACCTCGCTTGACGCCGGCGAGCAGCTCCTCCTTCGAGGCTTCGCCCGGCTCGAGATGGAGGTTGCTCATGCGCACGAGCGGCATCCGGTTCCATCCCCCGGCGCGCATCGAGCCGCCGCCACCGGAGCCGATCGTCGCTGCCGTCTCGCGGGAGGTGAGGAAGCCGCGGAGCACGCCCTGAGCGATGATGGGCTCCCGTGCAGCCGGCACGCCCTCGTCGTCGAAGGCGAACGTGCCGAGCCCTCCGGGCGTCGTCGAGTCTGCTGTGACGTTCATCTGCTCGGAGCCATAGCGCAGCGAGCCGAGGTCGGCCGCCTTGAGGAAGCTTGTGCCGGCGTAGGAGGCCTCCGTGCCGTAGATGCGATCGAGCTCGGTCGGGTGTCCGACCGACTCGTGCACCTGGAGCGCGACCTGCCCGGCGTCGATCACGACGTCCGTCACGCCGGCAGGGCAGGGATCGGCGGAGAGCAGCGCGACGGCCTGCTCGGCCACGCGGGGCGCCTCCCGCGCGAGTGCGAGCGTGTCGACGTACTCCCAGCCGGCTTGGGAGCTGTTGCCTCCGTGGGCGCCCGGATAGCTGCGAATCTGGTAGGCGCCGTCGCCGACGGCGATCGCGTCGATGCCGCCGCCGCACTCGCACGTGTCGTGCTCGACGACGGCACCGTCGGAGGTGACAAGCGTCTTCCGCTCGGTCTAAGCGCGGACAGCAGCCCGGGTCACCGTCACGTGCGGATGGACGAGCGCCTCCTCGGCGGCGAGGCAGAGGCTGACCTTGTCGGCGAGCGGCACGTCGACGGGGTCACGCTCCCGCGGCGTGCGGTACGCCGCTCGGGCGGGTTCGACCGGCGCGAGCGCACGGCCGTTCGCCGACGGCGTGGCCCGCGCGAACCCGACCGCCCTGCGGGCCGCCTCCTGCGCTCCTGCCTCTGTCAGCCGCCGGTCGCAGGCGAAGCCCCAGGCTCCGTCGACGAGGACGCGCACGCCGATCCCCTCGGTCTCGACGTCGTTGACACTCTCGACCTTGCCGTTCTTCGTCAGAACGCGCTGGTTGCGCCGCACGACCGCGCGGGCGTCGGCGTAGGAGGCGCCGGCGCCGAGTGCGGCCTCGACGGCGCTTTCGCAGAGCTCGCGCACCGCGAGAGAGTACCCGGGGTCGTCAGCATCCGCGTCGGCCTCCCGAGCGAGCTGCACCGGCGGCATTGCTGCAAGAGCGCGTCGTCTGCGCTGAGCTGGTTTACGCAATCAGGTGCTGTGCAGGGCAGATGTGCCGGTGGAAGAGTTGTCGACCCGCACCTCACGGAAGCCGGGACTCGGTCGAGCTGCCTCGGGGCCCAGGTTGGCGATGCCGTTGCAGCCGCCGACCTTGAGGCTGAACAGGATGATCGACCTCCGACCGCCCCGCGGCGGTGGAACTGGATCCCCTCTTCCGCGTCCGCCGCACGCCGCTCGCTCGCAGGGACACTGCGCA
>JBHEMK010000181.1:0-21611 GCA_046262635.1 Gaiellaceae bacterium | reverse complement strand
GGGCGGCGTCTCCCTCACCGACGCGAAGGTCGTCGTCAGCGGCGGCCGGGGAGTCGGCTCGGCCGAGGGCTTCACCGTGATCGAAGAGCTCGCTGCCCTGCTGGGCGGTGCCGTCGGGTGCTCGCGCGTCGTCACGAGTGCCGGCTGGAGGCCCCACACCGACCAGGTCGGACAGACCGGGACGAAGGTCTCTCCGGATCTCTACATCGCCTGCGGCATCAGCGGCGCAACGCAGCACATCGCCGGCTGCCGCGGCGCCAAGAAGATCCTCGCGATCAACAGCGACGTCGAGGCGCCGATGATCGCGAACGCGGACTACGCCGTGATCGGCGACCTGCACGAGATCGTGCCGGCGATCTCGGCGGAGCTGAGAAAGGTGCGAGGGGTATAGCGACCCTCGCCGGCGCGCTCGCCCTGGCGGCGCTGCTCGTCCTCTGCGGCGGCCTCTTCGCGCGCCGCGCACTGCTGCTCTGGCGGCTCGTGCGGATGGGGAAGCCGACCGGGATCGACCGGTTCGACGACGTTCCGGGCCGCGCGCGCAACGAGGCGGTGATCGTGGTCGGGCAGGCGAAGTTGCTCCACCGGCTCGTGCCCGGCCTCATGCACGCGTTCATCTTCTGGGGGTTCCTCGTTCTCTTCCCGACGATCGTGATGGCGATGATCGCCGCGGTCAGCCGCGGCTCGACGCTGCCGTGGCTCGGGCACCAGGGGTGGTTCGCCCTCCTCGCCGACGTCTTCGCCGTGCTGGTGCTGGTCGGCGTCATCACGGCCGTCGTGATCCGGAAGATCCTGCGTCCGGCCCGGTTCGAGGGGAGCCACCTGCGCGAGGCAGACGTGATCCTCGGTCTGATCGCCGGCATCGTGCTGACGCTCCTCTTCTGGCATGCCGCCCGGATCGCGCTCGGGCTGAACGAGTGGCCCGCCGCCTCGGCGCCGGTCTCGGACGCGCTCTCCCGCCTGGGCAGCGCGGATCCGGCCGAGCGGGCGCTCGTCTGGGCCCACCTCTCCCTCGTCCTGGGCTTCCTTGCGTACCTCCCGCACTCGAAGCACCTGCACATCCTGACCGCGGCGATCAACGTCTACTTCGGCAGGACGCGGGCGCGCGGACGGCTCGAGCCCCTGCGCTT
Source organism: Gaiellaceae bacterium (assembly GCA_046262635.1). GTDB lineage: Bacteria > Actinomycetota > Thermoleophilia > Gaiellales > Gaiellaceae > JBHEMK01. The sequence goes on along the minus strand of JBHEMK010000181.1, from coordinate 20,484 downwards.
CGACGTCCCCGAGGACGAGATGCGCTTCGGTGCGGGCACGGTGGCCGACCTGACGTGGAAGCAGGTCGTCGACACGTTCTCCTGCACGGAGTGCGGCCGCTGCCAGGACGTCTGTCCGGCCTGGGCGACCGGGAAGATCCTGTCGCCGAAGCTGCTGATCATGGGGATCCGCGACCACGTCTTCGCCGAGGGACCTGGCGCACTCGCCGCCGGCGCGGCCCCGCCGCTCGCGGATCCGGTGCTGGAGGAGATGGCCTGGGACTGCGTCACCTGCGGCGCCTGCATCGAGGCGTGCCCCGTCTCGATCGAGCACGTCGACCACATCGTCGACCTGCGCCGGCAGCTCGTGATGGTCGACTCGCGCTTCCCCGCGGAGGCGGAGCCGATGCTCCGCGACGTCGAGCGCTCCTCGAACCCGTGGGGCAAGCCGCAGGCCGAGCGGGCGGCCTGGGCGGAAGGCCTTGGCGTGCGGGTGCTGGAACCGGGCGACCCGGCGCCCGAGGTGCTCTACTGGGTCGGTTGCGCGGCCTCCTTCGACGAGCGCGCCAAGACCGCGGCCGAGTCGACGGCGAAGCTGCTCGAGGCCGCGGGCGTCGACTTCGCCATCCTCGGGCCGCGAGAGTCCTGCACCGGCGACCCGGCCCGGCGGATGGGCAACGAGTACGTCTTCCAGTCCTTCGCCGAGCAGAACGTCGCGACATTGAACGAAGCGGGAGTGACGAAGATCGTCGCCAGCTGCCCGCACTGCTTCAACACGCTCGCGAGGGAGTACCCCGACTTCGGCGGGAGCTACGAGGTCGTCCACCACACCGAGCTGCTCGCGGAGCTCGTGCGCGAGGGCCGGCTCGTCACGGCCGCGGGCGAGCGCTCGATCACCTACCACGACTCCTGTTATCTCGCCCGGCACAACGATGTCCAGAACGACCCCCGCGAGCTCGTCGCGGCGGTCGGCCGACCCGTCGAGATGGAGAAAAACCGGGAGCGCACCTTCTGCTGCGGCGCCGGCGGCGCGCACATGTGGATGGAGGAGCGCGGCAAGCCGATCAACGAGGAGCGTGTCCGCCAGGCCGCCGAGACCGGGGCGGACACGCTCGCGGTCGCCTGCCCCTTCTGCACCGTGATGCTGGATGACGGCGCGCGCGCGGCCGGTCGCGACCTGCGTGTCGTCGACGTGGCGACGCTGCTCTCCGAGTCGCTCGGCCGGTGAGGCCCGGCGGCCCGGGTCGCCTCGACCGCCGCCCGGTGGCGCAGCGAGAGGATCCGCGCCTGCGCCCGCCCGCGCCGGGGTCAGGCTCGCCGGGCCAACGGCGGCCCTGGGACCCGCAGGGCCGGACCGGGGCCGCACCGTACCTCGCCGCCGTCGAGCAAGGACGAGGAGGCGTGCGCCCGGCGTGCCCGGAACCCGGGTACCATGGCGGCCATGTCCCTGATCGGGGATCGCGAGCGAGAGCGGGCGGCGCTGGAGCTGCAGCGCCACTACCTGCGGGGGCGCCTCTCCGTGGAGGAGCTCGACCGGCGCGTCTCGGTGGCCGTTGCGGCGCGCTCGAGCGGTGACCTCGGTCAGGCGCTGCACGACCTGCCCGCTCCCTGGCGGGATGCCGCCGACGAGCTCATCCCGGCGGCTGCCGCGGCCGGGCAGAGGGTTCGCCGGGCCGTCGTCCTCCTCGCCCTCGCCGCCGTCTGGGCAGTCGGCTCCCTCGTGCTGCTCCTTGGGCTCGCCCTCGCCTCGGCGGTCGCCCACGTCCAGACCGATGCGCTCGCCGCGGTCGCGCTGCTCTGGGCCGTGCTGACCTACGGCCTCTGGCGCACCGGCCGCCGCAGCCTCTAACCGGACTCGGAACCGGCTTCCTTGACGGCGGGCCGTCGCGTCGCCACACTTCCCTGTGGAACAGGTGTTCCACATCGTGGACTCGATGCCGACCCAGACCGGAACGCAGTCGATCGAGCGCGCAGCGCAGCTGCTCGTTCGCGTCGTCGAGTCCGCTCGGCCGCTCGCGGTCGGCGAGCTCGCCGAGGCGGCCTGCCTGCCGAAGAGCACCACCTCGCGGCTCGTCGGCGCCCTCGAGCGCCAGGGCCTGGTCCAGCGGGTGGGCGAACGGGGCCGGGTGCGCCCGGGGCCCATCCTGCTTCGCTTCGCCCAGCGCGACCTCCCCGAGGCGAACCTCGTCGAGCTCTCCGGCCCGGCGCTGCGCCGGCTCGCCGAGGAGAGCGGCGAGACGATCAACCTCGGCGTGCCGACGCCGCTCGGCGTCGAGCACCTCGCCCAGCAGGACAGCCGGCACTTCGTCGGCGGCACCAACTGGGTGGGGCGGCGCGTGCCGCACCAGTCCACGGCCAACGGCAAGATCTTCCTCGCCTACGGCGCCGCACCGGCGCCTGCCGGCACCGACGCGCGCGCGCTGGAGGCGATCCGCACCCGCGGCTACGCGACCGCCGTGGACGAGCTCGAACACGGACTGTCCGCGCTCGCCGCACCCGTCTTCGGCCCGGGCGGCGAGGTCGTCGCGGCGCTCTCGATCTCCGGTCCGACGATCCGCCTCACCCCCGAGCGCGTCGAGGGCCTCGCGCCGCTGCTCCTGGAGCAGTGCCGCGCGCTCTCGGCCCGGCTCGGCCACCCCGACATCGAGCGAGGAGCGGCATGACCTACGACGAGGTTCTCCAGGGCCTGTACGACAACACGCTGATCGGCAACGCCCCCGAGGTGAAGGAGCTGGTGGTCAACGGGCTCGCAGACGGCATGGACCCCGAGCGGATGCTCTACGACGCGCTGATCCCCTCGCTGGAGGAGGTCGGGGCCCGCTTCGAGCGCGGTGACTACTTCGTCCCGGAGATGCTGATCGCGGCGCGCGCGATGCAGGGCGCGCTCGACATCCTGCGCCCGCTGCTCGCCGAGACGGGCGCCCAGCAGGTCGGCACCTTCCTGATGGGGACGGTCAAGGGCGACGTCCACGACATCGGCAAGAACCTCGTCAACATCATGCTCGAGGGCGCCGGCTTCACCGTCCACGACCTCGGCGTCAACGTCGCGCCCGAGGTGTTCGTCGAGAAGATCAACGAGTTCGACCCCGACATCGTCGGCTTCTCCGCCTTCTTGACGACGACGATGCCGATGTTCAAGGCCAACATCAACGCGCTCGAGAAGGCCGGGATTCGCGACAAGGTGATCGTGATGGTCGGCGGGGCGCCGGTGACGCAGGAGTACGCCGACAAGGTCGGTGCCGACGGCTATGCGGCCGACGCGTCCACGGCCGTGCGGATGGCCAAGGACCTGATCCAGCGCAAGCGCTCGGCCGTCGCGGTCTGATGGCCGGCCCGCGGGGAGCGCTCGCAGCGGCGGAGTACGCCGTCAAGAAGCCGGTCTTCGGCTGCCGCATGTGCGGGCAGTGCGTGCTCCACTCGACCGGGATGACGTGCCCGATGACCTGCCCGAAGCAGCTCCGAAACGGCCCCTGCGGCGGCGTGCGGCCCGACGGCGGCTGCGAGGTGAGGCCCGAGATGACCTGCGTGTGGCTGAAGGGCTGGGAGCGCTCGCAGAAACTCCCGCTCTGGCAGCACGAGTTCGAGCACCTGCGGCCGCCGGTCGACAACCGGCTCTGGGGGACGTCGTCCTGGCGCAACCTGATCAGCGGCCGCGACAAGGAGACGCCGAAGGGGTGGGATGTCGAGGCTTGAGCAGCGGATCAAGTCGGGGAGCTTCGTGCTGACCGCCGAGCTCCTGACTGTGGACGCGGGCGGGCTCGACGCAGTCCGCGAGCGCTTCGAGCCGTTCGAGGAGTTCGTCGACGCCGTCAACGCGACCGACAACACCTCCGCCCACGCGCATGCCGCCCCGCTCGCCGTCGCGATCGCGCTGAAGCAGCTCGGGATGGAGCCGGTGATGCAGCTCGTCTGCCGCGACCGCAACCGGCTCGCCCTCGAGGCCGAGATCGCCGGGGCCGGGCTGCACGGGATCGAGAACCTCAGCTGCCTGACGGGGGACGACGTCACCGCCGGCGACGAACCCGAGGCGCGGCGCGTCTTCGACCTCGACTCGCCCCAGCTGCTCGCGACCGCCCGCGCCATGGCCGGCGGGCGCTATCTCTCCGGCCGCGCGATCGACCCCGCGCCGCGCCTCTTCCTGGGCGCGGTCGAGAATCCGGGTGCGCCGCCGTACGACTACCGCGTTGAGCGCGCGGCCGTGAAGATCGCCGCGGGCGCACGATTCTTCCAGCTCCAGGTCAGCTTCGAGCCGGACCGGCTCGAGGAGTTCATGCGCGGCGCCGCCGGCCTCGGCGCGGCGTTCCTCCCCTCGATCTGCCTCGTGCGCTCACCCTCGGCCCTGCGCTTCATCGACGCGAAGGTGCCGGGGATCAGCGTCCCGCACGGACTGATCGAGCGGTGCGAGCGCGCCGCCGATCCCGAGGAGGCCTGCTTCGAGCTGTCGCTCGAGCTCGCGGAGCGCACCCTCGCCATGCCGGCAGTCGCCGGACTGCACCTGATCAGCTTCCGCCGCGAAGCCGGGATCGCCCGGCTCTGCCGGCGGCTGAAGATCCCGACCCGCGAAGAGAGAGAGGCCCGTGGATACCGTCATCCAGTCGCGGTCTAGGACCGTCACGATCGGCTCGGGGCAGCCGTTCTGCATCATCGGCGAGCGGATCAACCCGACCGGCCGCAAGGCGTTCCAGGCGCAGTTGCAGGCCGGCGATCTCTCCCAGCTCGAGACGGACGTCACAGAGCAGGCCGCGACCGCCGACGTGCTCGACGTGAACGTCGGCGATCCGCTCGCCGACGAGGTCGCGCTGATGGAGCAGGCCGTCAAGCTCGTCCAGGAGCTGACCGACCTGCCGCTCTGCATCGACTCGTCGGTGATCGACGCGCTGGAGGCGGGTCTCGCGGTCTACGAGGGCAAGGCCCTCGTCAACTCGGTGACCGGGGAGGACGGGCGGCTGGAGGCGATCCTGCCGATCGTCGCGAAGTACGGTGCCGCGGTGATCGGGCTCGCCAACGACGAGGACATCCCGATGGAGCCGGAGCGGCGGCTCGAGGTGGCGAAGAAGATCGTCTCCCGCGCCGGCGACCACGGCATCCCCCCCGAGGACATCCTGATCGACCCGCTCGCGATGCCGGTCGGCGCAGAGCCACGCGCCGTCACGCTCTTCATCGAGACCGTTCGGCTGATCCGCGACGGGCTCGGCGTGAACATGACCTGCGGCGCGTCGAACACCTCGTTCGGCCTGCCCGGGCGCCACACGCTCGGCGGCGCGTTCCTCGCGATCGCGCAGAGCCACGGCCTGACGAGCGCGATCATGGACGCGCGTTCGCAGGAGTGCGTCGAGGCGGTGCGCGCGGCCGATTTCCTGCTCGGCCACGACGAGTGGGGCGCGACGTGGATCGCCAACTTCCGGGCGAAGCAGGCGGCGGCCGCGGCATCGTGAGCCTGCCGGAGCCAATCTCGCTCGAGATCGCGCCGGACCGCGTCCGGCTGCGCTTCGAGCAGTCCGACGGGACGATCAAGGAGGCGCGCGTCCCCGCCGGCACGACGCTCTTCGACGCCGCCAGCTGGAACGGGGTCGCAATTGACTCGACCTGCGGCGGCCACGGCACCTGCAAGAAGTGCAAGGTGCGTGTCGCCGCCGGCGAGGTTGCGATCAGCGCCGTCGACCCGCGCGCGTTCCCGCCGGACGAGCTCCGCGCCGGCTGGCGGCTCGCCTGCCGCGCGCCCGCACACGCCGACACGGTCGTCGAGGTGCCCGCGCTGCAGACGCGCCCGAAGGCGGCGCTCGTCGGGGTCGGCCGGCACGTGATCCTGCGCCCCGCCGTGCAGAAGCGCTTCCTGCAGCTGAGCGAGCCGACGATGCAGGACCAGCTTTCCGATCTCGAGCGCGTGCTCGCGGCGATGGACGACGTCGAGCTGCGCGTTCCTCTGGCGGTCGCCCGGACGATCGGCCAGACGCTCCGCACGGCGAGCTTCGAGGTCACCGCCGTGCTCTGCGACGACCTCCTGCTCGACGTCGAGCGCGGCGATACGACCGGGCGCCGCTTCGCGCTCGCCTTCGACCTCGGCACGACCACCGTCGTCGCGAACCTGCTCGACCTCGAGACGGGCCAGCCTGCAGCCGTGCGCTCGATGCTGAACAAGCAGCAGCCGTTCGGGGCCGACGTGATCTCGCGGATCTCCGCGACGATGATGGACCCTGAAGCGCTCGACACGCTGCGCAGGCACGCGCACGAGACGCTCGAGGAGCTGACGCTCGAGGTCTGCAGCGAGGCCGGCGTCGCGTCGGGTGAGGTCTACGAGATCGTCGTCACCGGCAACGTGACGATGATCCAGCTCGCGCTCGGGATCGATCCGGAGCCGCTCTCGATGGCGCCGTTCGTGATCACGTCGCGCCGGTTGCCCCCTGCTGAGGCGGCCGACTTCGGCGTGCGCGTCCACCCGCGCGCACCGGCGGTCACTTTTCCGGCGCTCGGCGCCTACGTCGGCGGAGACATCGTCGCCGGGCTGCTCGCGACCGGGCTGACCCTCGACCGGCGCGTCCGTCTCTTCATCGACGTCGGCACCAACTCCGAGATCGCGCTCGGCTCCAATGCGAAGGCCCTGGCGACCGCGGCGCCTGCCGGCCCGGCCTTCGAGGCCGCCTCGATCAAGTGCGGGATGCGCGCCGCCGAGGGAGCGATCGAGGGCGTGAGGATCGCCGAGGACGGCGAGGTGCAGCTGCAGGTGATCGGCGACGTCGAGGCCGTCGGGATGGCCGGTTCGGGCCTCGTCGACGCGGTCGCCGAACTCGTGCGGGTCGGCGTGATCGACCACTCCGGCAAGTTCGTCGCAATCGAGGGTCCACTCGCCGAGCGGATGGGCAAGCTCGGGAACGACGAGAAGATCTTCACCCTGTACGGCGACGTTTTCCTCTCGCAGCGCGACGTGCGCGAGCTGCAATTCGCAAAGGCGTCGATCGCGACCGGTTGGGCGATTCTCTGCAACGAGCTCGGGATCGCCCCCGAGGAGATCGCGCAGGTGCTGCTCGCAGGGTCCTTCGGCTCGTACCTTTCGCCGGCGAGCGCCGTGCGGATCGGGCTCGTGCCGCGGTTGCCCCTGACGCGGATCGTCTCCGCGGGCAACGTCGCGGGCGAGGGCGCCAAGATCCTCGCGGTCTCGCTGCAGGAGCGCGCCGCGGCGACCGCGATCCTCGACGAGGTCGAGTACGTCGAGCTCTCCGGCCGCGCCGACTTCAACGAGCTCTTCATCGACCAGCTGCAGTTCCCGGGATGACGGTGGCCGTCGTCGCCTGCGGAGCGCTCGCGCTCCACGTGAGGCAGATCGCCGCCCGGCGCGGCTGGGAGGTCGAGATCCAGCCGCTGCCGCCCGAGCTGCACAACCGACCGGAGCGGATCGCGCCGGCCGTCGAGGAGCTCGCATCGCGCTTCGACCGGGTCGCGGTGGCGTACGCGGACTGCGGCACGCGCGGGGCGCTCGACGGGTACGCGCGCCTCCCCGGCGCGACCTGCTACGACGTCTTCTCGCGCGACGAGGTGCACGAGGCGCTCGCGCAGCAGCCCGGCAGCTACTTTCTGACTGACTTCCTCGTGCGCACCTTCGACCGGACGATCGTCCGGGGCCTCGGGCTCGACCGGTATCCGGAGCTGCGCGACGACTACTTCCGCCACTACACGCGCGTCGTCTGGCTCGCACAGGCGCCCACGCCGGCGCTGCACGCGCGGGCCGAGCGGGCCGCGGGCATCCTCGGCCTGCCGCTCGAGGTGCGCGAGGTCGGGGACGCCGGACTCGAACGTGCCCTCGAACGACTCGTCGAAGAGGAGGCTCCGTGCTGAAGAACACGATGCCGCGTTACGAGGTCCTGTCGGAGGAGGCGATGGAGACGCTCGACCGCGGCTGGCGGCGGATCGTGAGCGAGCTCGGGATCGAGTTCCTGAGCGACGAGGTGCTCGACGCCTTCAGGAAGTCGGGGATGCCGGTCGAGGGGCAGAACGTCAAGTTCGACCCCGACTTCATCATGGAGCAGGTCGCCAAGGCGCCGCACGAGTTCGAGCTGCAGGCGCGCAACCCGGAGCACAGCGTTCACGTCGGCGGCGACTCGATGGTCTTCTCGACGGTCTACGGCTGCCCGTTCGTCCGCGACGGGCTCGAGCGGCGCGAGGCGACGATGAACGACTTCGAGCAGTTCGTGAAGCTCGGCCAGTCGTTCCCCCAGCTCGACTCGGCCGGCGGCACCGTCGTCGAGCCGAACGACAAGCCTCTCGACTCGCGCCACCTCGACATGGTCTATGCCCTCCTGACGCTCTCGGACAAGCCGTTCATGGGCTCGGTCACCTCCGGCCCGAACGCGGCCGACACGATCGCGATGGCGGAGATGGTCTTCGGGCGCGAGAGCCTGGAGCAGACGCCGGCGATCATCTCGCTGATCAACATCAACTCGCCGCTCCGCTACGACGACCGCATGCTCGCGGCGCTGCTCGAGTACGTGAAGGCGCGCCAGGCCGTGGTGATCACCCCGTTCCTGCTGATGGGCGCGATGTCACCCGTCTCGGTCGCGGCCACGCTCGCGCAGCAGATGGCCGAGGCCTTTGCAGGGATCGCCCTGACGCAGCTGCTCAACCCGGGCACGCCGGTCGTCTTCGGCTCGTTCCTCTCGAATACGGACATGCAGTCAGGCTCGCCGAGCTTCGGGACGCCCGAGTCGGCGATCGGCCTCCTCTGCACCGGGCAGATCGCGCGCCGCTACGGGCTGCCGTGGCGCTCCGGCGGCGGGCTGACGTCCAGCCAGACCGTCGATGCGCAGGCGGCCTACGAGGCGATGATGACGATGCTGCCGACGATGCTCGCGGGCGCGAACTTCGTCATGCACTCGGCGGGCTGGCTCGAGTCGGGCCTCGCGTCGTGCTACGAGAAGTTCATCGTGGACGTCGAGATCCTGCGCATGCTCTACCACGAGTTCACGCCGCTCGAGGTCACCGACGAGACGCTCGCGTTCTCCGCGCACGAGGAGGTCGGGGCGGGCGGCCACTTCCTCGGCGCGGTGCATACGCTCGAGCGGTTCCGGGAATGCTTCTACCGGCCGCTCCTCTCCTCCACCGAAAATTACGAGCGCTGGAACCGAAACGGCGGCAAGGACGCCGCGGCGCGCGCGACGGATATCTGGCGCAAGACCGTCGAGGAGTACGAGCAGCCGCCGCTGGACGATGGCCTGAAGCAGGAGCTGAAGGGGTACGTCGACCGTCGCCGGACGGAGCTCGGCGACTGATGCGTCGGCGGGCTCCGTGGCCGCAGCCGCCTCGGCCGGGGGCCGCCCAGGGGACCTCGACAAACGCAGGCGGACACGGTCGGCCCCGCGCCGGCTGCGGCACCTCGGTGACGGCCGCGGTGCTGACGGCGGCGCCGGCGCCGTGACGACGATGGCGGCGGCTATCTGTGCGGCTCCGCTGCTGCACGGACAGGAGCTCGTCGGCAGCGGGAAGCCGGGCGGCGGCGCCGCAAAGGCCTTCTGCACCCGCTGCGGTTCGAGCCTCTTCGGCGGCACGTGGCCGGGCGGCCCGGAGGTATCGATCCGGTTCGGCACGCTCGACGGCGACCCGGGATCCGGCCGCAGTACCGCTCATTCGTCGCCGACGCGGCGCTTCGGAGACCTTCCCGGACGACCGCGCACCCCGCGACGACGCCAGGGCGCCCTCGGCGTAAGCGCCCCGCGCCGGCCGTCCGAGGAGGCCCGTGCGGTCGGGGTCAGCTTTCGCCCCGGGCACCGCATCTTCTAGCATCGCCCGGTGCACGACTTCCTGATCATCGGCGGCGGCTCGGCGGGTTGCGCGCTCGCGAACCGGCTCAGCGGAGATCCGTCGAACCGCGTACTCGTGCTCGAAGCGGGGCGGCCCGACTCCAGCTGGGACGTCTTCATCCACATGCCGGCCGGGCTCGCCTTCCCGATCGGAAACCGCTTCTACGACTGGAAGTACGAGTCCGAGCCCGAGCGGCACCTGAACGGCCGGCGCGTCTACCACGCGCGCGGCAAGGTGCTGGGCGGCTCGAGCAGCATCAACGGGATGATCTTCCAGCGGGGCAACCCGATGGACTACGAGCGCTGGGCTGCCGATCCCGGCATGGAGGCGTGGGACTACGCCCACTGCCTGCCCTACTTCAAGCGGATGGAGAACTGCCTGGCCGGCGCCGACGAGTATCGCGGCAACCGCGGCCCACTCGTTCTCGAGCGCGGTCCGGCGACGAGCCCGCTCTTCAGGGCCTTCTTCGAGGCGGTCCAGCAGGCCGGCTATCCGCTCACGGATGACGTCAACGGCTACCGGCAGGAGGGGTTCGCGGCCTTCGACCGGAACATCCACCGCGGCCGTCGTCTCAGCGCGGCGCGCGCCTACCTCCACCCGGTCCTGGACCGCCCGAACCTCGAGGTGCGCACGCGCGCGTTCGTAAGGCGGATTCTCTTCGAGGGCACCCGCGCTGTCGGAGTGGAGGTGGTCCAGCACGGGAAGGCCCGGACGGAGCGCGCCGGCGAGGTGATCCTCTGCGGCGGTGCGATCAACTCCCCCCAGCTGCTTCAGCTCTCGGGTGTGGGCAACGCCGAGGAGCTCGGCGCCCTCGGCATCGACGTCGTCCACGATCTGCCAGGCGTCGGCGAGCACCTCCAGGACCACCTCGAGGTCTACATCCAGTACGCCTCGAAGCTGCCGGTTTCGGTCGCGCCCGCGCTCAAATGGCGCAACCGCCCTTCGGTCGGCTTCCGCTGGCTCGTCTTCCGCTCGGGGCCGGGGGCCTCGAACCACTTCGAGGCGGGCGGGTTCATCCGCAGCAACGGGGACGTCGCCTATCCGAACCTGATGTTCCACTTCCTGCCGGTCGCGATCCGCTACGACGGCTCCTCGCCAGGCGGTGGGCACGGCTACCAGGTGCACGTCGGCCCGATGTACTCCGACGCCCGCGGCTCGGTCAAGATCACCTCCGCGGACCCCTGGACGCACCCGGCGCTCCGCTTCAACTACCTGTCCACCGACCAGGACCGGCGGGAATGGGTTGAGGCGGTCCGCTGCGCACGCCGGATCCTGAACCAGCCGGCATTCGACGAGTTCAACGCCGGCGAGACTTCCCCGGGGCCGTCGGTGGAGACAGACGAGCAGATCCTCGACTGGGTGGCCCGTGATGCCGAGACCGCACTGCATCCCTCCTGCACGTGCCGCATGGGCACCGACGGGCTCTCGGTGGTCGATCCCGCGACGATGAGAGTGCGCGGCCTCGAGGGCCTGCGCGTGGTGGACGCCTCTGTGGTGCCCTACGTCACGAACGGAAACATCTACGCGCCGGTGATGATGGTGGCCGAGAAGGCGGCTGACCTCGTCCTCGGGGACACGCCGCTCGAACCGGCGGCGGCCACGTTCTACCGCCACGACCCGTGACGTACACGTCCCTCTCAGTCGCGGAGCTCCTCGACCGCCTGGGGGCGGCGACGCCCGCGCCCGCGAGCGGATCGGCGGCTGCGCTCGCGGGCGCGCTGGCGGCCGGCCTCGCCGAGCTTGCGGCCGGCGTCTCGGGGGAAGCTGGGGCGGCTCGAAGGGCGCGTGCGCTCCGCGCACGGTTGACTGGGCTCGCCGATGAGGACGCCGAGGCGTACGCGGCGTTCATGGCGACTCGAAGCGACGAGGCCCGCAGCCGGACCGTTGACGTTCCGCTGGAGATCGCCGAGGCCTCGGCCGAGGTGGCGGTGCTCGGAGGCCGCCTCGCGAAGGAGGGCAAGCAGAGCGTCGCCGGAGACTCCCTGGCCGCCGCCGAGCTCGGGCGTGCAGCGGTGCGCGTCGCCTCGATGCTCGTCGAGCTGAACCTCGCGGGCGCCGACGATCCCCGAGCCGCGCGGGCGGCCGCGCTCCGGACGGGGCTGCCGCCCGCCTGACGGCGCCGCGCCGAGGGCCCGCAGGCCCGGTGATCCAGTTCCCTCGGGCCCGGAGTTTCCTCGCTGATCCGAGGCGCCTTGGGTTCCCGCCACCCGGCGCCCCCGGACCTGGCCTCCCGCGCTCCAGCGCCGCGCCCGAGTAGCAGGGGCGGAGGGACTCGAACCCCCGACCTACGGTTTTGGAGACCGCCGCTCTACCAACTGAGCTACGCCCCTGGGCTGAGGGAGGATTGTATCGGCCGCCTTCGGGCATTCCGTCTCCATGACCGACAATCCGCTGGAACAGCTGGATCGGCCCCAGGAGGATCGGGAGTCCGAGCAGGACGACCTCCTCGAGGAGCAGGAAGGCAAGGGGTACGGCGAGGACGAAGGAGAGCGGGAGGAGTCACTGCCGGAGCAGTAGAGTCGCTGCGTGTCGCCTCCGAGCCAGAAAAGCGCCCTGTGTGCACTCTTCGTCGTCCTGACTGTCGCGTTCGCCGCGCTCTCGGCGCTGTCCGCGGTGGGGGCAGACGGCTCGGCGCGGCGGTGGGTCGTGGCTCTTTCGGCGGCCGCGATTTCGACCTGGTTTGCCGGCCTCGCCCGACATCAGCTCCGGCGCCGCTGAGGAAAACGCCCCTCGGGCCCGTATTCTCTAGCCGTGCCCAACCGCGATGACACCCAGGCCCTCTGGCGGGCGTATAAAAGCTCCCTCGACCAGGCGCTGCGCGATCGGCTCATCCTCACCTACGCGCCGCTCGTGAAGTACGTGGCCGGGCGCCTCGGTAGCGGTCTGCCGGCGCACGTCGACGAGGGCGACCTCGTCTCGTACGGCCTGCTCGGCCTGATCGGGGCGATCGAGCGCTACAACCCCGATCGCGACGTCAAGTTCGAGACCTACGCGATTCAGCGGATCAAGGGGGCGATCATCGACGAGCTGCGCGCGCTCGACTGGGTGCCGCGCTCGGTGCGCTCGCGCGCCCGGGAGATCGAGCGCGCGATCGGCGAGCTCGAGCGACAGCTGCGCCGTGCGCCCACCGATGAGGAGATCGCCGGGAAGGTCGGGATCTCCACCGACGAGCTCGAGGAGAGCCTGAGTGACATCTCCCGATCCTCGATCGCGGCGCTCGACGAGCTCTGGACCGTCTCCTCGTCCGGCGGCGACCAGATTGCCCTGATCGACACGATTGAGGACGTCGAGGCACCCGATCCGCAGGGCGCCCTGTCACAGACGGAGACGAAGGAGGCGATCGGGGAGGCGATCGCGCGCCTGCCCGAGCGGGAGAAGCTCGTGGTCACGCTCTACTACTACGAGGAGCTAACCCTCCGCGAAATCGGCGAGGTGCTCGGCGTCACCGAGTCGCGCGTCTCGCAGCTGCACACCAAGGCGGTCCTGCGGCTGAAGGCCCGCCTCTCGGGCTCGCCTGCCCGCAGCGCGCTCGAGACCTGAGCCCTCTCCGACGTCTGTGGCCCCGAGCGCGAAGGTCGTGCGGCTCGTCTGCCGTCAGGCGGGCGTCGCCGGGCTGCAGGAGGGTTACGATGACGACGAGGCCCACCACGTCAGGAGGAAGCGACCCGATGCCACCGACCGAGCCCGGCAAGATTCGCAACGTTGCCGTCGTCGGCCACCGCGGGACGGGCAAGACCTCGCTCGTCGAGGCGATGCTCTTCCAGGCGGGAAAGACGAATCGCCTGGGCTCGGTGGAGCAGGGCTCGACCGTCGCCGACTACGACGAGGAGGAGCACAAGCGGCAGATGTCGCTCTCCGGCTCGCTTGCGCACCTCGCGTGGCAGCAAAGGAAGATCAATCTCCTCGACACGCCCGGGGATGCCGGCTTCCAGGCCGACACCTATGCCTCGTTGCGGATCGCCGAGGGCGCGCTCGTCGTCCTCAGCGGCGTCATGGGCGTCGAGGTCAACACGTCGCGCGTCTGGTCGCGGGCCGAGGAGTACGAGCTCTCCCGCGTCGTCTTCGTGAACATGCTCGACCGCGAGCGCGCGGACTTCTTCCGCGCCCTCAATGCCGCGCGCGAGCAGCTCTCGGACCGCTGTGTTGCGATCCACCTGCCGATCGGCACCGAGCATGAGCTCACGGGCGTCGTGGACCTTCTGCACATGTGCGCCTATTTGGATCCGTCCGGCGGGCGCGAGGGCGGTCCCGCGCCGATCCCGGACGACCTGGCAGAGCAGGTGCAGGAGTACCGAGAGAAGCTCCTCGACGCGGTCGTGGAGACCGATGAGGCGCTGATGGCGCGCTACCTCGACGGCGAGGAGCTCCCGGCCGAGGACGTCGCCCACGCGCTGAAAGACGCCGTTACCCGCGACGACCTCTACCCGGTCGCGTGCGGGGTGGCGACGAAGAACCTCGGCACGACGGCGCTCCTCGACCTGCTGGTGGAAGGCGTCCCGTCGCCGGCGAAGAAGGGGACGACCATCGACTTCGGCGGCGCGAAGCAGGCGATCTTCGTCTACAAGACGATCGCCGACCCCTTTGCCGGCCGGATCAGCTGCTTCCGCGTGCTGGCCGGGCCGATCACGGGCGACACGACGCTCGTCGACCCCCGCACGCACTCGAAGGAGCGCCTCGGGCAGATCCTGCTCCTGCAGGGCAAGGAGAACGAGCCTGCGGAGCAGCTGAGTGTCGGTGACCTCGGCGCAGTCGCGAAGCTCAAGGACGTCGTCACGGGTGACGTCCTCGTCGACCACGAGGTTCCGGTCGAGCCGCCGCACATCGACTTTCCGGAGCCGGTGATGAGCTTCGCGGTCAACCCGAAGGCGAAGGGCGACGAGGAGAAGATGGCGACCGGTCTCCGCCGGCTGCAGGAGGAGGACCCGACGCTCCACCTGCGGCGCGACCAGCAGACCGGCGAGCAGCTGCTCTCCGGGATGAGCCAGATGCATGTCGAGGTGGCTGTCGGTCGCCTGCACAGCCGCTTCAACGTCGACGTCGACCTGCAGCCGCCGCGTGTCCCCTACCTCGAGACGATCCGCAGCGAGTCCCGCGCGCAGGGCAAGTACAAGAAGCAGACCGGCGGACGGGGACAGTACGGCGACTGCACGATCGTGCTCGAGCCGTTGGAGGGCCGCGTCGGCTACGAGTTCGTCGACAAGATCGTGGGCGGCGTGATCCCGCAGAGCTTCCGGCCCGCCGTCGACAAGGGGATCCAGGAGGCGATGGCCCACGGCGAGCTGGCGGGGGCGCCCGTACAAGGCGTCCGCGTGCGCCTCGTCGACGGCTCTTACCACAACGTCGACTCGTCCGAGATGGCGTTCAAGATCGCCGGCTCGATGGCGTTCAAGCACGCCTACGAAAACGCCGACCCCGTACTGCTCGAGCCGATCATGGAGATCGAGATCACCGTTCCGGACGAGTCGGTCGGTGCCGTCAACGGCGACCTCAACTCCCGGCGCGGCCGCCTCCACGGGATGGAGCCGCAGGGCGGCATGACGGCGATCAAGGCCGAGGTGCCGATGTCCGAGATCCTCACGTACTCGCAGGCGCTGACCTCGATGACCGGCGGCCGCGGCGACTACCACATGCAGTTCCGCCGCTACGAGGAAGTGCCCTCGCACATCGCGCAGAAGCTGATCGAGCAGACGAAGAAGGAGCGCGAAGAGGCGAAGGTCTGACCCTCGCCTCTCGCCTCGCCTCAGACGTGCGCGGCCGGCTCGGGGTGTGCGTCGGTCTCGTCGCGCAGGTGCCGGAGCAGGTCATCGATATCAGCGAGCTCTTGCTCGAGGTCCCGCTGGTATGACTCGAGCCGCTGCAGTAGCTCCTGGCGGTTCGGGAAGGGGCGGCGGAAATGGAGCCGCCCGTGCCTATGGTGTCCGTGGTGCATCTTTCACCTCCTTTCCTCGCTCGTAGCGACTGAGAAAGACGGAGGTGCGCTCCTGGGTGAGTCGGAGCGCCTCCGCCCACTGGCCGAG
Organism: Gaiellaceae bacterium; assembly: GCA_046262635.1. Classification (GTDB taxonomy): domain Bacteria; phylum Actinomycetota; class Thermoleophilia; order Gaiellales; family Gaiellaceae; genus JBHEMK01. The sequence continues at coordinate 4,699 of JBHEMK010000181.1, read as the reverse complement.
CAGGCGTTCGCCGGCATCGGTGAGGGCGTAGCGCCGCTTGGCCGGACCTGGAGTCTCGGCCTCCCACTCGGAGGTGACGATGCCCTCCTCCTCGAGCCCGCGCAGCAGGCGGTAGAGATTTCCCATCTCGACCCGCTCCTCACCGGTCAATCCGGGCATTCGCTCGAGCAGGTCGTACCCGTGCGCCGGGCGCTCGCGGAGCAGGAGGAGGAGGGCGGGCTCCGTGAAGCGCTCGACGCGGGCGTGCACGCGCCAGCCCGCGCCGTGCATCCGCCGCGCCCGGGCGCGCCCGTGGTGGTGGCGAGGCCTCACGAATCTCTTAGGTGTAAAATACACATGTAAGAACACAGTAGCAGGCCGGCTCGCCGCTAGGCGCCGCTATAGTCGGCAGGGTGCAGCGCGTGACGCGAGCAGCGGTCACCCGGAGGTGCGCGGTCTGCGAGCGGACTTTGCTGATGGGCGAGCGTGCGATCCGGTTTGCGCCCGGCGAGGGCGAGGTCCTCGTCGACGTCTGCCCGCTCTGCCAGGACGTCGCCGTCGAGCACGGGTGGATCAAGGAGGGAACGCCGACGACGCCGACCGTCCGGACCGAGCGCCGGCGCAGGCGCCGCGGTCTCGGTGGGTTCCTGGGCTTCCAGGCGGCCGCGAGCGAGGAAACGGTCGCGACGGAGCCGATCCTGCGCCGTCTCTCCGAGGAGGAGCTGGCAATGGTCGAAGCCGCCGACCTCTTCAATGCGAGCGCCTACCGGCGCACGGTCGGCGGGATCAAGAAGAGCCTCGGCGAGCCGCGCTCGGGCATTGTTCAGCTCTCGGGTGCGAGCGGGGAGCTCGCGGTCACCGTCGCCTGGGATATCTCCTGGTACCAGTACCGTGTCTCGCCCGGGTCAGCTCAGCCCGTTCGCCTGGAGCGGCGGGGCCACGAGCTAGCCGAACTCGAGAGCACGTTTCAGACGTGGAACGCGCACGTCGAGGACGACGGTCGCCTTGTACCGAACATCGCCCGGCTCTAGCGGAATCGACATTCCTCCCTAGAATCAGACGACGATGATCTATTGCGTGATCCCCCGCGATCTCGAGGCCGACCTGTTCGACAAGATGGTCGACTACTACAAGGACAACCCCCACGTGACCGTCATCGTCGACCGCCGCGACGGGCCGAATCGGCGCGACGGCAAGGAGTACGGTGGTAAGCGCCTGCTGCGCGACCGCCGACGGGCGCGGGTGCCCGGGACGTTCCCGGACACCGGCGCGCCCGGCTAACGGCGTGTCCGTAGAATCCGCTGGATGGCAGCGACGGGGACGAAGACCTTCCAGAACTTCATCGGCGGGGCATGGCTAGACGCCGCGAGTGGTGAGACCTTCGAGAGCCTCAGCCCCGCGACCGGCGACGTCATCGGCACCTTTCCGAAGTCGGGCAAGGAGGATGTCGACCGCGCGGCGGCCGCGGCGAAGGCGACGTTCGAGGAGTGGCGCCTCGTGCCCGCGCCCGAGCGCGGCGAGATGCTCTACCGGTTCGCTGAGATCCTCAAGCGGGAGAAGGCCGACCTGACCGAATTGATGACGCGCGAGATGGGCAAAGTCAGGGCCGAGGCCGGCGGCGACGTGCAGGAAGCGATCGACATGAGCTACTACATGGCCGGAGAGGGCCGCCGCCTCTGGGGCCAGACGACGCCCTCGGAGCTGCGGGACAAGTTCAACATGTCGGTGCGCGTTCCGATCGGGGTCGTCGGCGCGATCACCCCGTGGAACTTCCCGATCGCAATACCCTCGTGGAAGCTCGCGCCCGCGCTCGTCTGCGGGAACACGATCGTGCTGAAGCCGGCGGAGGACACGCCAGCACTTGCCGAGCGTTTCGTCGAGCTACTCGACGAGGCGGGCGTGCCGGCCGGCGTGGTGAACATCGTCCACGGCCTCGGCGAGGAGGCGGGCGTTGCCCTCGTGGAGCACCCCGACATCCCAGTGATCACCTTCACGGGCTCGCGCGAGACCGGGGTCGCGGTCACGAAGGCAGCCGCCGACCGGCTCAAGCACGTTCACCTCGAGCTCGGTGGCAAGAATGCGATCATCGTCATGGACGACGCCGACGTCGATCTCGCGGTCGAGGGCATCGTCTGGTCGGCTTTCGGCACCTCCGGCCAGCGCTGCACCGCCGCGAGCAGGGTGATCGCCCACAGGCACGTCTACGACGCGCTTCAGTCGAAGCTCGTCGCACGGGCTGAAGCTCTGCGGCTCGGGCCGGGCTGGGAGGACGACACTGACGTCGGGCCGGTGATCAACAGGGCCGCGATCGAGAAGATCCACTCCTACACCGAGATCGGCCAGGGTGAGGGGGCGCGGCTCCTGACGGGCGGCGAGATCGCGGCAGGCGGCGACCTGGAGAAAGGCTTCTTCTACCGGCCTACCGTCTTCGGCGACGTCGAGCCCCAGATGCGCATCGCACAGGAGGAGATCTTCGGCCCGACGACCGCCATCATCAAGGTGCGCGATTTCGACGAGGCGATCCGTGTCGCCAACGGGATCCGGTTTGGGCTCTCGTCCTCGATCTACACACAGGACGTCAATCGGGCCTTCCGCGCGATGCGCGACCTGGTCGCCGGGATCACGTACATCAACGCGGGCACGATCGGCGCAGAGGTGCACCTCCCGTTCGGCGGCACGAAGGACACGGGCAACGGGCACCGCGAGGCAGGGCAGGCGGCGCTCGACGTCTTCACTGAGTGGAAGTCGATCTACGTGGACTACTCCGGAAAGCTGCAGAAGGCGCAGATCGACAACGTGAAGCCCGACGCGTGAGGTATCGGCAACTCGGCTCGAGCGATCTCGCTGTCTCGGAAATCGGCCTCGGCTCCTGGCTGACCTACGGCGGCGGGGTCGAGCGCGACCGTGCTGAGTCCTGTGTCGCCAAGGCGTTCGACGTCGGGATCAACTTGATCGACACGGCGAACGTCTACGGGGGCGGCCGGGCCGAGACGTTCCTCGGGGAGGTGCTGGCCGGGAGGCCGCGCGACTCGTACATCCTCGCCACCAAGCTCTATTTTCCCATGCCCGAAGGTGACCGCGGGCTCTCGCGCGAGCAGGTGCACAAGCAGATCGACGCGTCACTTGCCCGGCTTCAAACCGATTACGTCGATCTCTACCAGTGCCATCGCTACGACGAGGGCACGCCGCTCGAGGAGACGATGGAGGCGCTGAGCGAGGTCGTCCGGCAAGGCAAGGCGCGCTACCTCGGTTTCAGTGAATGGACGGTCGCACAGATCCAGGTCGCCCTCGACCTACCGGGCGTCGAGAAGTTCGTCTCGAGCCAGCCGCAGTACTCGCTGCTCTGGCGGATGCCCGAAGCGCAGGTGATCCCGCTCTGCGCTGCCAACGGAATCTCGCAGATCGTCTGGTCGCCGCTCGCGCAGGGCGTGCTGGCCGGGAAGTACAAACCGGGCCACGCGCCACCGGCCGACAGCCGGGCGGCGTCCGAGTCGATGGGCTCGATGATGAACCGCTGGCGTAACGATGAGTTGCTCGAGGCGGTCCAGAGACTTCGCCCCGCCGCTGAGAGGCTCGGCATCTCGATGGCGCAGCTTGCGCTTGCCTGGGTTCTGCGCGAGCCGAACGTCGCGTCGGCGATCGTCGGTGCCTCCCGACCTGACCAGGTCGAAGACAATGCCGCCGCCTCCGGGATCGAGCTCGACGAGGAGACGCTTGCGCAGATCGACGCCGCCGTCGGTCGTGTGGCGGAGACGTAACGCGCGACCTCCTGTGCGGACGGTTGCCGAGGGCGGGGCGCGACCGCTGAGGTCGCCGCGGTGTGTAAAGGTGCCCCGGTGGCCCTCCACAAGCTCGTCTGGTTCGTCCCGCGCGAGGCGCTCGATGCGACCCGTAACGCCGTCTTCGAAGCCGGAGCTGGGCGGATAGGCGACTACACGCGTTGCTCTTGGTATACCGCTGGCACGGGAACGTTCCTCGCCGGGCCGGGCGCCGAACCTTCAATCGGGGAAGTCGGGCGCGAAGAGCGCGTCGCGGAGCTGCGCGTCGAGACGGTCGTTCCGGCCGAGCGTGCCGGACAGATCGTCGGCGCGCTGAAAGAGGCGCACCCCTACGAGGAGGTCGCCTTCGAGCTCTACCCGCTCCTCGAGCTCGAGGGGTGAGGGCAAAGCTTTCGACCGACGGCGGTGCCCGCGGCAACCCGGGCCCGGCGGCATACGGCTACGTCCTCGAGGCGGAGGACGGCACGGTGCTCGCGGCACATGGCGAGAAGATCGGTATCGCGACGAACAATGTCGCGGAGTACACCGCACTGATCGCGGGACTCGAGAAGGCGCTCGAGCTGCAGATCGGCCAGCTCGAGGTCGTCTCCGACTCGGAGCTGATGGTGAAGCAGATGCAGGGCGAGTACCGCGTCAAAAATGACGCCCTGCGGGATCTGCACGTCAAGGCGACGAGGCTCGCACGGAGACTGAACGATGTGGCCTACAAGGCTGTTCGCCGGGAGCACAACGAGTTGGCCGACAAGCTGGTCAACGAGGCTCTCGATGCGGGATGAGCGTGGCTATACTGCGCGCTGCTCGCGGATGTAGCTCAGTTGGCTAGAGCGTCTGCTTGCCATGCAGAAGGTCGCGGGTTCGAGTCCCGCCATCCGCTCTCAGCAGAAGCCCCGCTCAGGCGGGGTTTTCGCGTTCCTAGCCGATGAACGCGCGCAGGCGAAGAC
>JBHEMK010000180.1:0-4840 GCA_046262635.1 Gaiellaceae bacterium | reverse complement strand
CGTCGACCGCACGACGGTCATCCTCGACATCTTCGCCGCCCACGCCGGGAGCGCCGAGGGCAAGCTCCAGGTCGAGCTCGCCCAGCTCGAGTACAACCTGCCCCGCATGCGCGGAATGTGGCAACACCTCGAGCGCCTCGGCGGCGGCGTCGGCACGCGCGGGCCGGGCGAGACGCAGCTCGAGACCGACCGGCGAATCGCCCGCCGCCGCGTGTCTCTTCTGAAACGGCGCCTCGCGGAGCTCTCACGCCAGCGTGATATCCGGCGCAAGGAGCGGCGCCGCACCGAGACGCCGACAGTCGCGCTTGCGGGCTATACGAACGTCGGCAAGTCGACCCTGCTGAACGTCCTCACCCAGGCCGAGGTCACGGTCAGGAACCGGCTGTTCGAGACGCTCGACCCGACGACGCGCGGGTTCGACTACGACGGCCGCCGCTATCTCGTCACCGACACCGTCGGCTTCATCCGGCGACTGCCGCATCAACTCGTCGAGGGCTTCGCTGCGACGCTCGAGGAGACGCTCGTCGCCGACCTCGTCCTCCACGTCGTCGACGGCTCGGTACCGGAGCAGCGACTGGACGAGATGGCGCACGCCGTCGAGGCCGTCCTGAGCGAGATCGGCGCTGGCGCACTTCCGGTCGAGATCGTCGTGAACAAGATCGACGCGGTCCATCCGCTTGCCCGCCGCCGGCTCGCGAACCGCTTCCCCGCTGCTCTCCAGGTGTCGGCCCTGACCGGCGAGGGCCTGGGGGAGCTGCGCGCACGGGTCGCCGAGCTCTTCGCCGACCGCTATGACCTCGTCGAGCTGCTCGTCCCCTACGAGGACGGCGCGAAGCTGGCGGAGCTCTACGCGCTCGGCCCACCGATCGAGGAGCGCACGGACGGCCCGGACGGCGTCATGGTCCGTGCCCGGCTGCCGCGGCGTGAGATCAGGCGGTTCGCCAAGTACCTCGTCGCCGAGGCGAAGACCGCAACGGTCCAGCGGTGATCGAACTCCCGATCCGGCGCCTCCGGGCGGACGCGGTCATGCCCGCGCGGGCGTACGCGGGTGACGCCGGCCTCGACCTGGCGGCCTGCGAGTGGATCGAGCTGCGCCCGGGCGAGCGGGCGAGCGTACCGACCGGCCTGGCGGTCGCGATCCCGAGCGGCTATGCCGGGTTCGTCCAGCCGCGCTCGGGCCTCGCGGTGCGGCACGGGATCACGATCGTGAATACGCCGGGGCTCATCGACAGCGGCTACCGCGGCGAGCTGAAAGTCGTGCTCCTCAACACCGACGTCCGGGAGACCTTCACGGTCGAACCGGGAATGCGGATCGCCCAGCTCGTCGTCCTATCGATTCCCGACCTGGAGCCGGTCGTCGTCGACGAGCTGCCGGACACCGAGCGCGGCGTGCGCGGCTTCGGCTCCTCCTCGGTGTGATGGGCGTCGAGCCGCGCATCCGCGTCTCGGCGATCCTCCGCTGGGAAGGGCGGGTGCTGCTCTGCCGGCACGAGAAGGACAGCCGTGAAAACTGGTTGCTGCCGGGCGGTGGCGTCAATTCCGGCGAGAGTCTGATCGACGCCCTGCACCGTGAGCTGAGCGAGGAGGTCGGGATCGACGACGAACTGCCGCTCGAGGGACCGGTCGCGATCGTCGACTCGATCCCTCCCGAGCGGAGCTCTGCGCAGAAGCACGTTGTGCACATCATCTTTGCCGGAGACCTGAGCGGCCGCTCACTTGAGGCCGTGACCTCCCAGGATGCGGCCGTGCGCGGCCACCGACTCTTCTCGACGAGCGACCTCGACGGCGTCATCGTGCATCCGCCGATCCAGCGCTTTCTGCGGCGTTGGGAGCCGGGCGACCCGGCTGTCTATCTCGGGGCGCTCTGGGTGCCCTAAAACCGGCCGCCGCGCGTGCGGGCCCGCTCCGCCGAAACGGCGTGGGCGTTCGACTCGAGTTCGTCGGCCAGCGGCTCCAGATCCGGGGGGGCGCCGACGCGGTGCGCCAGCGCCTGCGCGAGGAGCCAGTCGGCGAGCCACGGGTTACGAGGCAGCAGGGGACCGTGGAGATAGGTGCCGAGCGCACGCCCGACTCGACATCCCTCCTGCCCGCTCTGGCCATCGTTGCCGAAGCCGCAGACCACGCGCCCGAGGGGGGTAGCGCCGGGGTCGAGCCGGGTGCGTCCGGCATGGTTCTCGAACCCGGCGAGCGTCTTTGGTTGGCCAGGTTCGAGCTCGCACTCGAGCAGGACGTCACCGATCATCCGCCGCTCGCCCGCGAGCGTCTCGTGCGGGAAGAGGCCCACTCCGGGCATGTCCTCGCCATGGAAGCCGCGGTAGCCTCGGCCCAGCAGCTGGTAGCCGCCGCAGACGGCGAGCAGGGCGGCGCCGCGCTCGACCGCGTCTTTCACCTGCTCGGCCTTGGCTGCAAGATCCTGCGCGACGAGAGCCTGCTCCCGGTCCTGGCCGCCGCCGATATAGAGCAGGTCGTGCTGACCGGGCAGGACGGGATCGTCCAGTCCGAGCGCATGCACCTCGAGCTCGTGCCCGCGCCAGGCAGCGCGGCGGGCGAGCACCGCGATGTTGCCGCGGTCGGCATAGATGTTCAGGTACTCGGGATAGAGGTGGCCGACGCTGATTCTCACGGGGCGAGCCTCTTGCCCCCGCCGCCGTTCGGCCGAACCGCCGAATCGCCTTCGGGCGGGAGCTCCCAGTAGTTCTGCACGAGCCCGCGCCCGGCGAGGATCTTCCGCAGCGCGAGCATGGCGGTATAGGTGGGGAGCAGCACCAGCTGGCCTCCCTGCGGCGTCAGTTCGAGGCCGCGGTCGAGCGCTCGCTCGAGCTCGGGGACGATCTCGATCGCTCCCTCCTCGAGGCCGCCATACTTGAACCGCAGCGCGAGCTCGGCGGCGCGACCGCCGCTGGCGACGAGCCGCTCGAGCCCTTCGAGCAGCGGCTCGAAGTCCACGTCCCAGATCCAGGAGACGTCCTGACCGTCGGCGATCGCGTCGTTCAGCGCGATCACCGCCACTCGGGGAGCGCCGCCGTCGACCAGCGTGCGGATCGCCTCGTTCGCGCCGGCAGGGTTCTTGATCAGGAGGATCAGCAGCACCTTGCGGTGGGCGTCGATCCGCTCGAATCGCCCGAACGCGGCGTCGAAGCGTCCCAAGCCGGCTGCGACGGCATCCAGATCCGCGCCGAGCTCGCGCGCGAGCGCAGCGGCGGCCAGCGCGTTGTAGACGTTGTAGAGCCCCGGCAGCGGGAGCTCGATCCGGCGCTCACCCTCCGGCGCGACGAGGGTGAATTCCAGGCCGTCGAGCCCCCGAAGCGCGATCTCCCTCGCCGCCACGTCGAGCGCCGGGCGGGCATGCCCGCACGCCGGACAGCGGTAGTCGCCGAGATGTCCGACATAGGCAGCCGCGTACTCGTAGGGCGTGCCGCAGCGGATGCAGTATTTCGAATCGGCTGCGTGCTGGAGTGCCGACCTGGCGTGGCGAGGGTCATCGACGCCGAAGACGACCGGGCGCTCGTGGAAACGCGCCATGTCCCCGACCTGCGGGTCGTCCCCGTTGACGACGACCGAGGAGCCCGGATCGAGCTGCGAGAGGGCCTCGCGCCAGCGCGCAGCGACGAGCTCGAGCTCGCCGTAGCGGTCGAGCTGGTCGCGGAAGAGATTGCCGAGGCAGACCGCGACGGGGCGCAGGCGGCGCACCACCTCGGGCAGGGCGGCTTCGTCGACCTCGAACAGTCCCAGCTCGGCGTCCTCGGCGGCGAGTAATGTCGAGGCGACCCCGGAGACGAGATTCGCGCCCGATCGGTTGTTGGCCAGGCGGACCCGGCCGCGCAGGATCTCCGCCACCATCGCCGCCGTCGTCGTCTTGCCGTTCGTGGCCGAGAGCAGGGCCGAGCCGCGGGAAAGCCGAGCGGCGAGGCGGTCGATTGCACCTGGATCGAGCTTCCAGAGGAGCTTGCCGGGCACCGTCGTGCCGCCGCCGGCACCGACGAGCCGCGAGAGGTGCGCGGCAGCCCTCGCGGCCATGATCTCGGCGCTCAGTGGGACGCGGGGCACGGCGTCACCTTAACCGCGGCCTTTCCCCAACGGGTGAAACGCCGGTGCTGCCGCGCTGGGCGAGATTCGCTCTCGATCGGCCGTCGGGCTGCTGCTCGAGTCGATCACCGTCGAGGTGCGGCGGGTCGAAGCCGGGGGGCACCGTCTGCTCCGAAGTCGTGCGTGCGAGCACCGGCCGCCTGATCGGACGTCTTTGCGCTAGAGCGAAAATGCTCTATAATACTTGGCATGCCGCGCAAAGAGCGGTACCGGACGGTTGCGGACATCGATCCCGAGCGGCTCGCGGCGTTTCAGGCGGGGATCCGAAAGCGCTACTCGAACGAGCAGATCGTCGACGAGCTTCGGGCGTGCGCCGAACGGCTGGGCCGCTCGCCGACAATGCGGGAGTTCGCCGCGGACGAGCAGACGGGTGTCCACCCGCAGACCGTGATCGAGCATTTCGGCAGCTGGAACAACGCGAAACGTGAGGCGGGGCTCGTGCCGCGCCGGTTCGCCACGCGGCAGGAGCTGCTGCAGCTCTTGAACGAGCTCGGCCTCGAGCTTGGCCGGCCGCCGACGGCGAAGGACATCGATGCGCGCAAGGGCGCGATGCCCTCGAAATCTCTCTATTGGCACACGTTCGGTTCGCTGACGAACGCCTTGCGGGAGGCCGGCTTCGACGTCCCGGTGGGGGAGGAACGGCTCGAGCGGGCGATCGAGCAAGGCGTCGCGGTCGCGCGGAAGCTGAAGCGGCTACCGAAGTTCGCGGACTGGGCGGCGGAGCGCAAGAAGGACGAGAAGCTTCTGACCGAGT
>JBHEMK010000179.1:0-2781 GCA_046262635.1 Gaiellaceae bacterium | reverse complement strand
GCCAAGCACTCCGCCCAGCAGATCGCCGAAGCCGGGGGCCATGTCAACGGCGTCCACTCGGTCCGCCTGCCCGGCCTCGTCGCCCATCAGGAGGTCATCTTCGGCGGCGAGGGGCAGACGCTGACGATCCGCCACGACTCGCTGAACCGGGAGTCGTTCATGCCCGGGGTGCTGCTCGCCGTCCGCCGGGTGGCCGACCTGCCGGAGTCGCCGACGGTCGGGCTCGAGCACCTGCTGTTCTGATCTCCGTCTGCCGTCGGGGGCGAGCGCCCTGACGACGTTGCGGCCAGTGGCAGCCGTACTGCGGAAGGGTCGAGCGCAAACGCCTACTGTCGTGCCGACTGGAGCCCGTTCATCTTGTCAGGCCGACCTGCGAAGATCGGGCCATGGCCACGACCACGACTAACCAGGCATTCGACCCGCTGCAGACCGAGTTCCAGGAGGTCGCGACGAAGGTGCAGACGCTGGCGTCGTGACGGATTTTCAGGCCCTCTACCGGGAGTTGGATCCGCTCGAGCCGGTCGCCGCCGACGACCAATTGGTCTACGTCGACTGGCAGCGACAGCTCGATCCCGTCGGCGGCGACGTGAAGTCGCTGCTCGTCCGCGAGTTCGTCCGCGACGCGTCGCCGGAGCGCCCGATCGTCCGGCTGCTGACCGGGCACAAGGGCAGTGGCAAGACGACCGAGCTGAACCGCGTGAGCGCCCGGCTGCGGTCCGGAGGCGCAGGCCGGAAGATCTTCGTCTCGACGCTCTTCGCGCAGAACTGGCTGGATCTCGAGGACATCCAGCCGGAGGATCTCGTGCTCCAGACCGTCCGCCAGCTCGTCGCCGACCTCTCCGACACCGGCATCGATCTCGGGCGCCAACAGCTGAAGACCTTCCTCGGCTCGATCTGGGATCGGCTGAAGGGGACGCAACTCGACAAGGTGGATGTCGGGCTCGACCCGCTGAAGTTCAGCTTTGCGCTGGAGAGCTTCCCGACGGCCCGCAAGGAGTTTCGCGAGGTGCTTCGTGGACGTCTGCCGACCGTCTTCGATCTCGTCAACGGCGAGCTGCTGCCGGCGGCACGACGGCAGCTCCGCGAGAGCCACGGCTACGAGGACGTGTTGCTGATCGTCGACGACCTCGACAAGATCCCCCAGAAGGTGGTCGCCGGGGCACGGCTGACGAACCACGAGAACCTGTTTCTCGACAATGCCGCGACGCTCCGCGCGATCAGCTGCAGCAAGCTGTTGACGGTCCCGATCGAACTCGCGTACAGCCCGGCCCAGGGCCGTCTACGCGACGACTACGGCGCGAGCCTCTTCACCGTCCCGCTGGTTCCGATCGCGCAGCGCGACGGCCGCCCGATCGAGGCCGGCGAGGCCGCGCTGATCGAGATCCTCGGCCGCCGCGTCCAGCGGGCCCTGGCCGACGCACCCGCCGATCCGGCCACCTGCGCTGGGACCCTCTTCGACGGCCGCGAGCTGCTGCTGCGCGTGGTGCGCCTCTCGGGCGGCCACGTCCGCGGCCTCCTGGTGATGATGCGAGGTCTCCTCAACATGGTCGACGAGCTCCCGATCGGGGCGGCGACGGTGGACCGGTATGTGGGCCGCACCGGCAAGGATCTCGGCCGCGCTCTGTTCGCCGCGGACAGGGAGATCCTGCGCCAGGTGGCAGCTACCAAGGAGGCCACGGAGGACAGCCGCTTCTTCGATCTGCTGCGCAATCAGTACGTGTTCGCCTACGAGGGCGAGGAGTACTGGTACGGGCTCAACCCGTTGCTCGGGGAGATCGCGCCGTGACGACCGCGCCGACGTCTCCGGCGCGAGGGTGGTTGGAGCGCTGGCGCCGCCGTCCGGTCTCCGAGCCCACGGTCTCAAGCAGCGAGAACCTGATCGAGCTCGCGGCGCTCGAGCGGCTGCTCGCTCGCGCCGGCGGGTTCAGCATCGCCTTCGCGGTGGTCAACCATCCGACCCTGCGAGACCGCTTGGTCGAAGCGGTCCGGGCGGACCTCCCCGATCAGCGGATCGCCGAGCTCGAGCTCGATCCGGCCGCCTCCGGCGGCGTCGTGCGCGCGATCGAGCAGGCCTCTCACGGGGCCGATGCGCTGTTCGTCCATGGGCTCCAGACGCTCGCGCCGCTGGATGACGCACCCGGGTTCGCCGAGCTGAACCTCAACCGCGACCACCTGCGCGGCACGGTGCCGATGCCGATCGTCTGCTGGGCCCCCGATTACGCGATCCGCGCCTTCGCCCGACAGGCCGCCGACCTCTGGTCGGGCCGCTCCGGGCTCTACCGCTTCGAGCCCGAGCCGGGAGACCCCGCGGCGACCTCCGACGCCGCCGCCCGGGGATTCGACTGGTCGCTGACGCCCGAGGAACGGCGCGAGCGGGAGGCCCTGCTGCGGGACGTGCTTGACGAGCTCGAAGAATCCGGCGAGGACGCCCCCGCGCGCGCGGACGTCGCCGTCTCGCTCGGGAACGCCGCCGGGATGCAGGCCCGCCACGCGGAGGCCGTCGCGCTCTACGAGCAGGCACTGCCGACCTACCGGGAGCTCGGCGACCGCCTCGGCGAGGCCAACACCCTCAAGGCGCTCGGCGACGCCGCCGGGATGCAGGCCCGCTACGCGGAGGCCGTCGCGCTCTACGAGCAGGCACTGCCGACCTACCGGGAGCTCGGCGACCGCCTCGGCGAGGCCAACACCCTCACGGCGCTCGGCGACGCCGCCGGGATGCAGGCCCGCTACGCGGAGGCCGTCGCGCTCTACGAGCAGGCACTGCCGACCTACCGGGAGCTC
>JBHEMK010000178.1:0-9305 GCA_046262635.1 Gaiellaceae bacterium | reverse complement strand
AAGCCACTTCGAGACCGTGCGCACGCTCACACCGGCGGCCTCGGCCGCCCGCGTGAGCGTCCAACCCTCCTCGAGAACGCGCCGCACGATCAGCGAGCAGCTCTGCAGACAGGTGCGGGCGTTAGCGTGCAGCTTCATCCGGCGTCCTCCTTGGGACTGGTGGCTTCGACACCCCCCGCCTCCAGGGAGAGCCGGATGGAACAACGCTCTTGGGTCCTACACCTAGATCGCCTGCGGCCGTGGAAACCGAACTAGACGATTCCGCTGCGGACGGCGTAGACGGCAGCCTGGATGCGGTTTTCGATCTGCAGCTTCATCAGGATGTTCGAGATATGGTTCTTGACCGTCTTTGGGCTGATGTGGAGCTCGCCGGCGATGACCGCGTTGTCCTTGCCGTTGGCGATCAGCTTCAGCACCTCGATCTCGCGGTCCGAGAGCTCGGACCGGATCGTGTTCGCGATCTCGGGCTGCGTGCTCGTCGCTCGCACGCGCTGTAGGACCTTCGCAGCGATGGTCGGCGAAATCAGCGATTCGCCGCGCGCAGCCGCTTCGATTCCGGTGAGCAGATCCTGGATGGAGGAGTCCTTCAGCAGGTAGCCGCAGGCGCCCGAGAGGATGGCGTCCATCACATCGGTGTCCTGGTCGGAGATCGTGAGCATCACGACGCGCGTGAGGGGCGCAGATGAGCAGATGTTCCGCGTCGCCTCGACACCGCCCATCCCAGGCATGTTCAGGTCCATGATGACGACGTCCGGGGCGAGCTCGCGGACGATCTTGACCGCCTCGGCGCCGCCGGCGGCTTCCCCGATCACCTGGACGCCCTGCTCCTCGAGCAGGTTGCGCAGGCCGGTGCGGAAGAGATCGTGATCGTCGACGATCAACACACGGAGCGACTCAACCTGTCGGTCGCCGCCTTTCTCGAGCACCTCGCTCAACCGTCCTCCACCTCCGGGGAACGAATACTAAAGGAGGGCCAGCGTCACGGAGCCCCGCGGCAGTCGGCGAGGTCGTGGACTCCGCGGGGGGGAGAGCCGGCCGGTCGAGTTCGGAGCTGCTCGACGGTCAGCGCTTGCAACACCACCCAGGCGGCCTGTGCGGCGGCCTGGAGCGAGCCGATGGTGCTGTGGCTCGGCCGGTTCTTGCCGGGCAGCAACGCCCAGAGGCCCGTTCGCTCGGCGCGTGCGATCTCGAGGCGGGGCACCACAGATCAGATTCGTGAGCGCGTCGATGAGCTCGCGCCGAGGATGATCGCGAGCCAGTCCGGCCGGCCCACGGGTCGAGGAGGCGGAGCCGTCGGCGAGCTGCTTCTGCGACCTGTGAACGCGTGGCGCGCGAGTCTGAACCTGGCGCCGGGCGAGAGCTGCCCGGCGGCCGATCCGCACGGTCCTCCTCCCCGGGCTTGCGAGCCGCGAGCGGCCGCCTGCGCTGCGTCTCCGTCCTCAAGGCTGGGGCAGCTCCGCTGCCGGTCGAGGCGGAGCGCGCGAGCTAAAAGCGACCAGCGAGGCGGCCGCGTCGCGGGCGCAGAAGCCGAGCCGCCGCCCGCCCGCGGGCCCTGGCCGTCGCGCAGGAGGTCGAACGTTCTCCAGTTTGTGCGGACGAGGTTTGGGGTGGTTTGTCGTGATTGTGGCTTGATCTTTTGCTTGCAGTCGTCCGTTACCGCTGCTAGGTTGCTGAGCTTGTGACGTACCGGGCCCCCTCCGGTGCGCCTGCTGCAAGCAATCTGTGGACGCATCATTAGGTCACTGAAGCGACAGGCGCCGCCGTACGTTCTGGCTTTTGCAGCGAGTCTTCTGGCAGCGACCGCTGCCACGGCTGATCCCTCGGTAGCCTCAAAGCAGGCGCAGGCGCGGCAGGTGCTGGCTGAGATTCAGCAGATCGACGGGAGCATGGAGCACGCCGTCGAGGCCTACGACGCGGCGACGGCGAAGCTGAACGCGACGAGGCGCGCCCTTCGGCTCAACACCCTTGCGCTGCGCGTCGCCCGCTCAAACCTGACGCGCTCCCAGGCGACACTGGCGCAGCGAATGGTGTCGCTCTACGCGACTGGCGACGAGCAGTCAACCCTCTCCGTCATGCTCGGTTCGTCCAGCCTCGACGACATGATCAACCGGCTCGAGACGGTTCAGCGTGTCACGCAGCAGGACTCCGAGGTGATCGGCCAGGTCACGTCGTTCAAGCGCGAGGTGCAGACGCGTCAAGGGCGGCTCGAGCGCGCACGCGTTGAGCAGGCCCGGGCAGTCGCCGCCCGTGTTGCCGAGCGCGCCCGGATCGAGCGGCAGCTCAGCGAGCGCAAGGCGCTGCTCTCAACGATCAGGGGTCAGATCGCGCACATCCAGGCGGCCGAGCATGCGCGCCAGCTTCAGCTCGCCGCGCAGGCCCGTGTCCGCGTCGAGACCCAGCCGCCTGTCGACTCCGGTGGCGCCGTGGTCGGCATCTCGGCCGCCACCCCGGAGGCCTCGGTCGCACCCCCGTCGCAGTACGGCGGCGTGGCCGCCATTGCGATGAGCTACCTCGGCGTGCCGTACGCCTGGGGCGGCTCCTCGCCATCGGGCTTCGATTGCTCCGGCCTGGTCGCGTACGTCTACGCACAGGTGGGTGTCTCGTTGCCGCACTACACGGGGGCGCAGTGGAACGTCGGCGTCCCCGTCTCACGCGGCGATCTCCAGCCCGGCGACCTCGTCTTCTTCAACGGGCTCGGCCACGTCGGCATTTACATCGGCGGCGGCCAGTTCGTCCACGCGCCTCATACGGGTGACGTGGTGAAGATCTCCAGCCTGTCCGAATCCTGGTACGCGTCGACCTACGACGGCGCACGCAGGGTCACCGGCTAGCCCGGCGCAGCGACAGGTAGAGCACGAGCACCACCGCCAGGGGGAGGAGCCACCAGGCGGGGACGTCGGCAGTCGCGAGTGCGGCCGTCGCGCCGATTGCGAAAGCAACGCCCGCAGCCGCGCGCCAGTCGTCTCCGACGACGAAGTCCCACCAGAAGCGGCCGAAGGCCGCGAGTCGGCTCACGTCTCGGCTCCGAGGGGCGCAACGAGGACGCGCCGGCGCCGCAGGAGCGCGACGAGCGCTGCCGAGGACGCGATCACGAATGCGAGGATGACCGGCAGCGCCGCGTCCCCACCGGGCCAGTCGGCTCCCGCCCCCTCCACCGCCCAGAAGGTGCCGAACGTGGTGAGCATGACTCCCACGGCGAACTTCATCGTGTTCTCGGGCACCCGGGCGAGCGGTGCGCGAACCAGCACGCCGACGATCCCGACGAGCACGACGGCGACGGCGGCTCCGAGGGCGGCGAGGGGGATACTGCCCTGCGTGCTTCCGAACGTCAGCACGATGAATGCGACCTCCAGCCCCTCGAGGAGCACGCCCTTGAAGGAGAGGGTGAAGCCGTACCAGTCGATGCCGGCTCGGATGTCGACGCCGGCGCCGCGGGCCTCCTCCAGCTCGCGGGCGAAGATCGCCTGCTCGTCGTGGAGCGCCTTGAAGCCGCCAGCGCGCAGGATCGCCTTGCGCAGCCACTGCAGTCCAAACACGAGCAGCAGGGCGCCGACGACAAGCCGCAGCGCGTTGAGCGGAACGAGCGTCAACGCCGGTCCGAGCGCGGCGACGATCGCCGCCAGGGCCACGGTCGCCGCCGCGACGCCGGCCAACGACGAGCGCCAGCCACGGGTGAGTCCGGACGCGAGCACGATCGTCAACGCCTCGACCATCTCGACTGCACTGGCGAGGAAGGCCGAGAGGACGAGGAAGGTGGCGCTCACGAATCCCTTTCTAGCGGTAAAGCGCTTCGATCTCGGCGGAGAAGCGCTCGATGATGACACGGCGCTTCAGCTTCAGAGTCGGCGTCAGCTCGCCGTCTTCCTGCGTGAAGTCGCGCGGCAGGATGGCGAAGCGCTTGATCTGCTCGACGCGGCCCCGGCCGCGGTTGACGCCGTCGACATGCTCCTGGACGAGCTCCCGTGGGTCGCGCCCGGCTGTCGCGACCTCGGCCTCCTCGAGCGTGACGAGCGCCGCGATGTAAGGCCGCCGGTCGCCGACGACGAGTGCCTGCGAAACGAAGCGCGAGGCTTTGAGCGCATTCTCGAGGGTCTGCGGCGCGACGTTCTTGCCGCCAGCGGTGATGATCAGGTCCTTCTTGCGGTCGGTGATCTTGAGAAAGCCGTCAACGTCGATCTCCCCGACATCGCCGGTGCGCAGCCAGCCCTCGTCGCTGAGCGCGACCCGCGTCGCATCGGGATCCTTGTGGTAGCCGGCGAAGACTGTGTCGCTGCGGACGAGGATCTCGCCGTCCTCGGCGAGCCTCACCTCGCAGCCTTCGACCGGCTGGCCCACCGTGCCGAACCGGAAAGCATCTGGGTGGTTCGCCGTTGTGGAGCTTGACGTCTCCGTCAGGCCGTAGCCCTCGACCACGAGGAGGCCGAGCGCGTGGAAGAACTGGAGCACGTCGGTTGCGAGCGGCGCCGCGCCGGAGACGCCGAGCCGCATCCGTCCCCCGAGTCTCCGCCTCACCTGTGAGAAGACCAGCCGGTCGGCGATCCGCTCCTGCACTCGAAGCCGAAGGCCTTCGGGGTTGCCCGTGAGCCGGAGGCTGCTTGCGCGGGCGCCGATCCGGAGTCCCCAGCGGCCGATCGCGCGCTTCGCCCCGCCGGACTGCTCGATCTGCGCGACGACGCCCGCGTGGATCTTCTCGAAGACGCGCGGCACGGCCGGTAGGACGGTCGGCCGGACAGCCGTCAACGCGTCGGCCGTCCGGCTCGGGTCGGCGCAGAAGGCGATGGTGTAGCCGTGGAAGGCGGCAGACTGGTGGACGAGCCGGCCGAAGCTGTGCGCGAGCGGAAGGAAGAGGAGCACGACGTCGTCCGCGCGTGTCAACCCCCGCTCGACGCGTGTGGCTGCGGCGAAGAGATTCCGGTGGGTGAGCATGCATCCCTTTGGCGATCCGGTCGTGCCGGACGTGTAGATCAAGGTGGCGAGATCGTCCTCGCGGACCGCCGCCACAGCCGCCGCGAGCGCGCCCTGGTTCGCGTCAGCATATTCACGTCCCTCGGCTTCGAGGCGGTCGAGCCCCCCCAACGGGATCAGCTCCCGCAGCTTCGGCAGGTCGCCGTGGAATCGCCGGATCTTCGCCAGCTGGTCGTCATCCTCGACGAAGGCGAGCACCGCGTCCGCGTGGGCCAGGATGTAGGCGCATTCCTCCGCCGAGCTCGTCGGATAAAGGCCGACGATGACCGCTCCGACCGACATCGAGGCCCAGTCGAGCAGCGCCCATTCGAGCGACGTCCGCGCCAGGATCGCGACGGCCTCGCCGCGGCCGATGCCGTGTGCGAGCAATCCGTTCGCCAGTGCCTCGACCCGGCGACCGGCTTCCAACCAGCTCACCTCGCTCCAGCCGCCGGGCCCTTCGGCGGCAAAGGCCGGCGTGCTCCGGTGCTCGGCGACGGCGTAGCGCCAGAGCACCGGTGCGGTTCTGGCGCCCGCGGTTGGAGTCCCCGGGGGCACCGAGCGGGAGGCGGACGTCATCTGCCGCAAATCGTACTCGGGGAGGGAAAGTCGAAGAGAAAGAGAAACGAGCCGTCCGCGACTACAATCCGGAGGCGGCATGCGGACGATCTGGAACGGATCCATCAGCTTCGGCTTGGTCAACATCCCGATCGGGCTGGCCCTGGCCACGCAGCGGTCCGACATCGCCTTCCGCACGCTCCACCGCGAGTGCGGAACACCGATCAAGCAGAAGCGGTGGTGCCCGTTCCACGAGCGCGACGTCGAGCCGGAGGAGCTCGTCAAGGGTTGGGAGGTCGCCAAGGGCGAGTTCGTGCTCGTCGAGGAGTCGGACCTCGAATCGGTCGCCCTTCAGCGCTCGCAGTCGATCGAGATCATCCGCTTTGTCAAGCTCGACGAAGTCGACCCGGTCTATTTCGACCGCACCTATTACCTCGCCCCGTCGAGCGCCGTGGCACAGCGCCGTCCGTACGTGCTGCTGCTCCGCGCGATGGAGGAGTCCGGAACGGCCGCGATCGGTAAGTTCGTGCTCTGGGGCAAGGAGAATCTCTGTCTCGTCCGGGCGCAGGAGAAGGCGCTTGTACTCGAGACGCTCTACTTCGCCGAGGATGTCCGCTCGAAGGCCGAGATTGAGGAGGCCGTCACCGAAACTGACGTGAAGGCGCCGGAGCTCGAGCTGGCCGGCCAGGTGATTGCGAGCCTCGCCGGCGCATGGGATCCGACCCAATTCGAGAACGAGTACCGCCGCGACCTCAGGGCGATGCTCGAGGCCAAGCTGTCAGGCGAGGAGATCAAGCGGCCGGAGCCTGCGCCCGAGACGCCCGTAGTCGATCTGATGGAGGCGCTGCGTCGCAGCGTCGCCGACGCCCAGGACCGCAGGAAGCCGACTCCTGCGCCGCGGGCTCCAAAGGCTCCGTCGCGCAAGCGCGCGGCGGGCCGCAAGTCGGCCTAGCGGCTGCCTAGTGTCGCTGCGGCAGTGCGCCCAGCGCCTGGAGCTGAGCCTGGAACAGGTACTTGTCGATCTTCCCGTGGTAGATCGGTACGCCTTCCTCGAGACAGACGCGGATCACTTCCTGCTGGTCGATACCGAGTTCCTTCGAGAGCTCTTCAGGCGTCAGGTGATTCGGCATGCCGGTCCTCCTTGAAATGGGATACAAAAAAGCCCGCCGACGAAAAGCGCACGGGCAGGCGAAGAGCGTCCCTCGGTCGTGGTGTCGACAGGCATCAGAGCGCCTGTCCCTCCAAAGCATTCATCGCACCGAAGAATAGTGCCAGATGAGGACGGACGCAAAACTGCCGCTCGAAGGATTCGAGGAGCGTTGGGCCGATCACCGTGGTGTGCCCATCCGCTACTTCGTCGGAGGGGAGGGTCCGCCGCTCACCCTCGTCCACGGGCTCGGCGGCTCAGCCGCGAACTGGAGCGAGCTCGCGCCCGAGCTGGCGCGGACGCGCAGGCTGCTCGTTCCCGAGTTGCCGGGGCACGGCGGGTCGGCGCCCGCGGCGGCCGCCCCGACGCTTGCGCCTTTTGCGGACACGGTCGCGGCGGTACTCGACCAGGAGGAGGCGCTGCCAGCACCGGTTGTGGGGCACTCCCTCGGGGGCACGGTCGCCGTTCGGCTCGCGCTGCGCCGGCCCGAGGCAGTCTCGGGCCTCGTGATCGCGTCCGCGGCCGGGATCTCGTCGACGTCCGAACAGGCCCGCCGCGCCCTGATGATCGTCGGAATGCTGAAGCCCGGGCGGCGCGTCGCTGCCCGCCGCGGGACGATCGGGCGGAGCCGCCTCCTGCGCACGCTCGCCTTCGGCTATTGGCTTGCCGCCGACCCGGGCCAGCTCTCACCGCGCGCAGTGGATGGCTTCCTGGTCGGTCATACGCTCCACACCGATATCGGCACCGCCTGGCGCGCGCTCGTCCGGGATGACCCACGCAAGGAGCTCGCAGGGATCCGGTGTCCCACCCTCGTGCTCTGGGGCTCCGAGGATACCCAGCTCCCCCTCGCGGACGCGTTCGACTACGCCCGCCGCCTTGGTGCGCCCCTGCGGGTGATCCCAGACTGCGGCCACCTGCTGATCGGCGAGCGTCCGGACGCGTGCCTGGAAGCGATTCAGTGGTTCCTCACCGAGCGGCAGCTCTGAGAGGGCCGTCGGGGAAGCGCAAGTGGTGGCGCGCGCGAGAACCCTGTGGGCCTCGTTAGTCAGCTGTCGCCGCGAATGGGACCACGTCAGCGAGCTCGCCCGGCGGCGGCGAGAGGAACTGGACCCGGTTCGCCACGACCTCGATCGCGTCGCGCCGACGCCCCTCTTCTTCCCACGATCGACTCTTGAGGCGCCCGTCGACGGCGACCTGCCTGCCCTTGACCAGGTACGCCGCGCACGTTTCTGCCTGCCTGTCCCACGCCGAGACCCAGACGAAGTCAGCCTCCGAGTCCCTGGTCGCCCGCTGCACCGCGAGCAGGAAGCTCGCAACCTTCTTGTCGCTGCCGATCTCCTTCAGTTCGACATCCGTCGCGAGATTGCCGATCAGTGTCACCACGTTCACCGTGTCCTCCTTCGTTGCCGTACAAGACAACGTAGCCGGAGAAGTGTCAGGGGACCGTGCCGACGAGCGCCGGAAGCGTGACGGAGCCGCTAACCTTCCCTCGGCTCGGGGTGTAGCGCAGCCTGGTAGCGCGCTCCGTTCGGGTCGGAGAGGTCCCCAGTTCGAATCTGGGCACCCCGATGGCGGGGCGGCGGGAGGTGCCCGCCGCCCTCGAACATCTTCGGGTCAGGGGCGGCGGCCGGCGGGTCACGGCGGGGTCGCCCCAGGCCGTTCCCGGTGGAACCGGCAGTGCCGCCTCGAACCAAGATTGCCTGGATCAACTATTCGCCGCGGAGCCGCGCACGGACTCGCGCGAAGGGGCCCGGTTTGCGGGCGCGGGCAAGATCCTGCTCCCGCGCGAGCGAACGTTTGGCCCACGCGCGCTCCCGCATCGACCGGGTCGGATAGCTCGGCTTCCAGTAGACTGGCTTCACTGCAGCTCCCGTCGGTGGACGATCGCCGTGCAGGCGTTCTCGACGTAATCCATTCCGCTCCGGCGCGCGACGATGCGCGCCTCGGGCGAGATGATGCCGAGCTGGAGCCACACACCCGACGCCCCGATCGCAGCCGCTTCGCGCGCGACGTCCGGGCAGAACTCCGGGCGGCGGAAGACGTCGACGAGGTCGACCGGCTCCTCGATCTCGGCGAGCGTGCTCGCGCACGGGATGCCGAGCACCTCGTCGCAGTCGCGCGGCCGCACCGGGATGCAGCGGTAGCCGGCGCGCAGGAGGTAGGACATGACCCCGTAGCTCGGCCGGTCTGGGCGGGGCGACGCGCCGACGATCGCGATCGTCCGGGCCTCACGCAGGATCTCGGCGGCGGTGCGCATGCGGCGAGCGTACCGTCCGCGGCGTATCCTCTGGCCATGCCAGACCTGGAGCAGGCCGGGCGGCTCGTGGCTCGGGCCGCGTCGGGCGGTGCCGTGTCGTCGTGCTCGCGGAGGCGTGGAATCTGATCGGCGGCCCGAAGACCAACCGCGCTGGTGCCGAGCCGCTCGAAGGCGGTGAGTCCGTCGGCGCGATGGCCGGCTGGGCGCGCACGCTCGGCATCACGCTCATCGGGGGCTCGACCACAGACGCCGTGATGGTCACGAGAAGTGTTCGACTACGAGCCTCGTCTTTCGATCCCGAGGGCAGCTCATCGTCCTTCTCCCGCAAGACGGCGACGTGCTCGCCGCCGAGCGCGAGCCCTGGCTCGTGATCGACCCGAAGCCGCTCGTCGGCGAGCG
>JBHEMK010000177.1:0-2874 GCA_046262635.1 Gaiellaceae bacterium | reverse complement strand
AGGCGATCGACGACTACGAGTCCCTGCTCTCGCACAACCAGATCTGGCTCGAGCGAACACGCGGGATCGGACTGCTCTCGGCCGAGGACGCGATCGCGCTCGGCCAGTCCGGCCCGGTCCTGCGCGCCTCCGGCGTCGACTGGGATCTCCGCCGCGATCAGCCGTACCTCGTGTACGACCAGGTCGATTTCCGCGTTCCGGTCTACGGCGGCGGCGACGTCTATGACCGCTACCGCGTGCACATGGACGAGATGCGCGAGTCGGTGCGAATCGCGAGCCAGTGCCTGAGCCAGCTCGACCGGATGGAGGGAAAGCCGTGGATCGCGGACGACCGCAAGGTCGTCCTGCCCCCCCGCCACGAGCTGCACACATCGATGGAGTCGCTGATCCACCACTTCAAGATCGTCACCGAGGGCTACCGCGTCCCCGAGGGGGAGGTGTACGTCACCGTCGAGTCGCCTCGCGGGGAGAACGGCTGCTACGTCGTCTCCGACGGCGGCCCCCGGCCGTGGCGGGTCAAGTTCCGCGCGCCGTCGTTCGTCGCGCTCGAGGCGACGGCGACCTGCATGCGCGACGCGCTCGTGGCCGACATGATCGCGATCGTCGGTTCGCTGGACACCGTCATGGGCGAGGTCGACCGGTGATCGACGAGCTCCGGCAGATCGCCGGGCGGTACCCCTCCCCGCGATCGGCCGTGATGCCTGCACTGCAGCTCGCGCAGGAGCGGCATGGCGGCTGGCTCCCGCCCGAGGCCTTTCGCGAGGTCGCGGCGGCGCTCGACCTGACCCCGGCCTACTGCAGGTCGGTCGCGTCCTTTTACGACATGTTCCACCTGGAGCCCGTCGGCCGCCACGTCGTCGAGGTCTGCACCAACATCTCGTGCGCGCTCGTCGGCGCGCAGCAGGTGCTGGAGGCGTTCGAGGCCGAGCTCGGCGTCGCGCCCGGCGAGACGACCGGGGACGGCGAGGTCACGCTGCGGACGATCGAGTGCGCCGGCGGCTGCGGCTGGGGGACGGTCGTCACGATCGACCACCGCTACCGCGAGCCGGTCAGGCCGGAGGATGTCCCGGCGCTCGTCGCGGAGATCCTGGGCGGCCGGCCCGCCGGGGGCGACGGTTGAGCGACCCGATCATGAACGAGCCGGTCGTCCCGGGTGCGATCGTCCTTGCCGGGGCCGCGGGCCGCGACCTGACGGGGATCGACGCCTATCGCCAGATCGGCGGCTACCGGTCGCTCGCGCGCGCGCGCGAGCTCGAGCCGGCGGCGGTGATCGACGAGCTGCTCGCCGCCGGCGTGCGCGGCCGCGGCGGCGCCGGCTTCCCGATGGGCCGCAAGGCGAGCTTCATCCCCAAGCCCGAGCAGACGCAGAAACCGATTTACCTGACCGTCAACGCCGACGAGTCCGAGCCGGGCACGTTCAAGGACCGGGAGATCATGCTGCGCGTTCCGCACCGGTTGATCGAGGGCTGCCTGATCACCGCGCACGCGATCCAGTCGCAGCACGTCTTCATCTACATCCGCGGCGAGTACCTGACCGAGTTCGAGATCGTGCGCGCCTCGCTCGACGAAGCACGCGCGGCCGACCTGCTCGGCGGCGTCACGATCGTCCTGCACCGCGGTGCGGGCGCATACATCTGCGGCGAGGAGACGGCTCTGCTCGAGTCCCTGGAAGGCAAGCGTGGCCAGCCGCGCGCGAAGCCGCCGTTCCCGGCGATCTCCGGCCTCTATGCCTCGCCGACGCTGATCAACAACGTCGAGACGGTCGCGACCGTCCCGAAGATCATCGAGCTGGGCGGCGCCGAGTACGCGAAGCTCGGCGTCGAGAACTCGGCCGGCTCGCGCGTCTTCTCGCTGTCGGGCAACGTCGTCAACGGCGGCAACTACGAGCTCGAGCTCGGCACGTCGCTGCGCGCGCTGATCTACGACATCGGCGGCGGCGTCCCAGACGGGCGGAAGCTCAAGGCGGTGATTCCGGGCGGCTCGTCGGTGCCGGTGCTGACCGTGGACGAGGTCGACACCAGTCTCGACTTCGACTCAATGGCGCAGGCGGGCACGATGCTCGGCTCCGGTGCCGTGATCGTGATCGACGACCGCGCCTGCATGGTGCAGCTCGGCCTGCGGGTCGCACAGTTCTACATGCACGAGTCGTGCGGCAAGTGCACGCCCTGCCGTGAGGGGACGCGCTGGATGGTGCAGATCCTCCGCAAGATCGAGGCCGGCGAGGCCGAGCAGGGCGAGCTCGACCTGCTGCTCGACGTCTGCGACCGGATCCTCGGCAAGTGCCTCTGCCCCCTCGGCGACGCGGCCGCGATGCCGGTCGCGAGCTACGTCAACCGCTTCCGCGACGAGTTCCAGGCTCACCTCGACGGCGGCAGCTGCCCGTTCGGCGGCGAGTCGTCCCTCGACCACGTCTTCGCCCCGGTCGACCAGCACCGCCACACGACCGTCCCGCAGGAGGCGACGACATGATCCTTCCATCCTGCTCCGGCCACGAGGGTGGGTCAGTACCGCCCGCGGGTGGAGCGGGCACCCCCTTGCTCTCGCGCCACCCCTCTCGTCACGCCGCGGGGCACGGGCCTCGCGCCGGGGGGAGTTCCCAGATCCCGGGTAGCGGCGGAGACCGCACATGAGCGCCGAGCTCATTCGCGTCTCCATCGACGGCACGGACGTCCACATCCCGAAGGGGACGGGGCTGATCGAGACGGCCCTCGCCGCCGGGATCGAGATCCCGGTCTTCTGCTACGAGCCCCGGCTCGGCGCGCCGGTCGGAGCCTGCCGGATGTGCCTCGTCGAGATCGAGGGCATGCCGAAGCTGCAGGCCGGCTGCACGCTGACGGCGCAGGACGGGATGGTCGTCAAGACGGCCCGCAGCTC
>JBHEMK010000176.1:0-7506 GCA_046262635.1 Gaiellaceae bacterium | reverse complement strand
AGTCGTACATGGTCGGCGACCTCCGTATGTGGCTCTACCGGGCACACCCCGGCAACCCACGACAGATGCGTAGGCGCCGACCACTCTCTGCCGACAACCGGACGCCGCACCCTCGCGGGCTACAGCTCCATCCTGTCTAGGATCCACGCCGGTTCCCCAGGGGACCTTGTTCGCATTCGGAAGCGTGCGCAACATGATTGGGCCGACGATGTCGTCCGGTGCGACGCCAAGCGCCTGCTGAAAGTCGAGCACCGCCCCCTGGGTTTGGAGCCCGAACAGCCCCCGTCGATCTGCAGACCCTGGTGCGGATTGCCCGAGAGGTTGCGGAACTGAAACTCCTCCTGGACGCTGCGGACGCCGTCGCCGGTACTGCGGGAGTGGACATGGACGCTTAGCCCGGGGCACCGTCTGACTCGACGACGCCGTCTGCCGGCAACCCCGGCGGTTCTGAGCCGCGCGGGCCGCCGCCCTATGAGCGGTCCGGAACGTGCCGCGGACAGCGATGTTTCTGGCCGTCGGACGCAGCGGGGCTCAGCGTCCCGACCGGATGCTCTTTGTCACACGTCGCCCGAGCGGATGCTCTTTGTCACACGTCGCCCGAGCGGATGTCTCGGGCTCCATGGCGCTTCGCCCGAGCTCGGAAGATGTGGAGGCCCGAAGCATTGTGCGGCCCGGGTAGACGAGCTGCCCGGGCCGCACAGGTTGTTCCTAGGGAGTCGGGTCCAGGTAGCTGCCGCCGTAGATGTCGGAGTTGCCGAAGGTGGCGGGGCAGTCCTGCTGTGGTGCCGGCTTTGGCACGGTGGTGTCGCCGGTTTCCAGTGCCATCCGCCACGCGTCGATTGCGGGGCAGTCAGCAGCGTTGCGGGCGTCGTTCCAGACAGCGGCGCCGTACCCGCGTGTTGCGACCGCGTACACGTAGTCGCCGAGAAACTCAGCCGTCAAGCCGTTCTGGCTGGTGCCGCGCGGGTCACCCGGCGCGCCGCGGTGGAGCTCTGTGAAGTACGCGGTCGGCGTGCCGGGGTTCGTGGAGGAGTTGGCGTGCATCACGACCCCCACGAGTGATCGCGGATCAGTCGTAGTGGGACGGTAAGGCGTCGTGAACGCGTTGTAGACGACGTAGACGTCGGTGCCGTTCGGAGAAATTGCCGGTGCCGTGTACAAGCCGCGGTCGCCGACGGTCTCGATCGGCGTCGGCGCCGACCAGGTGGAGGCGTGGTCGGTCGACTCGGTGAAGTACACGTGCGGCGCCTCGATCGTGCCGCTGACGTAGGTCATCACGATCCGGTTCGTCGCGTCCGCTCCCGTGGGAGCCCCGTTGGCGATGTCTGCGCTCGGAGCAGGAGCAAGGTCGCTGCGCGCTCCGGCGAGCCCGTCGATCGTCGGCCGGCCGAGCGCTGGGTCAAAGATTCCCGGTTGAGTAACCGGCCCGGCGACCGGTGCTGGCCTCGACCAGCTGGAGCCACCATCGCGAGAGATCGACACGAACTCGAACGTCTGGTGCCCTGCCGACGAGGCGGTTCCGAGACCGAACACATACGCGTTGCCGTCACTGTCGGTACGGATCGTGCAGCCGTCGAGGGGGTTCCGCTGGCTGTTGTTTGCTGCGGCCGTGATCTGCCGCTGCGTCCACGTCTGACCGCCGTCGTGCGAGACCGCCACGTTCAGCGGGGCTGGGGCGGCATTGCCTTTCTCCTGCCCGCGGAAGGACGCCCAACAGAGATAGACCGTGCCGAAGAACCGGCTCGAGGCGGCGTTGTCGGCCCAGACCTGCTCCTTGTCGGAGAACGTCGTCGATGACTGCTTGCTGACGATCACCGGCGCACAGCCGCTCGGCCGAGCGCCGATGCACCACGCGTTCTTGTCACCCGCAGCAGCCGCCTGCACATCGTCAGTGCGCGAAACCGCGATCGCCTCGAAGCCCTTGAAGGCCTCCTCCGACCGGGTTGCACCGAAGTTCGACGTCAGGTTGGCGTAGTAGAGGCGCGAGCCGTTTGACCAGCTGAAGCCACCTGCGCCGGGCCGCGGACCAAATGCAACAGCAGGATCTCCATCAGAGACAAGCCCGTTCTCGTAATACCACGGTAACGTCCCGATCGGACCAAAGTGGGGCGTACAGCCGGGATCGTCGCCGACGGCGCCAAGGCAATCACGGGCCGTCCACCCGGTATAGGTCGGTTGCGTCCACGTCGTTCCCGAGTCAAACGAGAAGTAGAGGCCCGAGACGCCGACGCCCGGGGTGAACGGACAGTTCGTGTCAGCACCGGCGTTACACGCCTCCATATCAACTTCCTCGTTGGCACCAGCAACAAGTGTGTTCGGCTGATGCGCATCGACCGCCAACGTAGGCTCGTTCTGCTTGTTCTGCGAGAACGGTGAGGGCGGACTACCGACGGACACAAGCGTGTCCGGGTTCGTCGCGCCCGCGACCGCAACAACCCCCAGCGCCACGGCAGCCGCAACCGCGAGGACCACAGGATTCCGCATCTTTCCCTCCGTCATTGACGAATCTCCCCAGCATGAGGCGGAGCCGAGGCTGGTTTTTCGAGTCCTAGCCACAAGACGCGCAGCTCAAACCCCCCGACCGCCCAAAGGCGCCGATCGATGACCCCTGGTCATTGAGCACTTGCTCATCGCGTCGGCGGACCGCTGCCGACTGGTCGCAGTGCGTCGACCTCTTCGGGATAGCGGCAGCCAAGCTCGACCGGTTCATCAGCTACTACCCGAGTCAGAATCGATCCAGTCCCCTCAGGCGGGAAGAACTACTGCGCCGAGTTGCCAAAACCGCCAGCAAGCAATGATCCGTCCGCGGGTGCCGCCGGCTTCGACCGACCCGGATCAGTAGGTCGCGCGGCCGCCGGAGACGTCGTAGCAGGCTCCCGTGGAGAACGACAGATCCTCGCTCGCGAGCCAGCAGACGAGCGCGGCCACCTCGTCCGGCTGGCCGACGCGCCCGAGCGGGATGCGCGAGGTCATGTAGTCGATGTGTTCCTGCGAGATCTGACCGAGGATCGGCGTGTTGATCACAGCCGGGGCGATGCAGTTGACGAGGATCCCGCTGCCCGCGAGATCCTTGCCGATCGCCTTCGTGATCGCGATCACCGCTCCCTTCGACGAGGAGTAGGCACCCGCCATCGGGTTCCCTTCCTTGCCGGCAATCGAGGCAACGTTGACGATCCGTCCGTATCCACGCGACTTCATCTTCGGGATCGAGGCGCGGTTCGCGTAGAAGACGCCGTTCAGGTTGATTGCGTGAACACGCTCCCACTCTGCGTCGGAAACGTCCTCGGTGTGGAGCGAGTCGCCGCCGACACCCGCCGAGCAGACGAGGATGTCGAGCCTCGGCAACCGCCCGACGGCCGCGTTCAACTGCACCGATTCGCGCACGTCGTCGCCGTGCTCGAGGTCGAAGACGTGCACCTCCGCCCCGCCGGCACGCAACCGCTCGACCGTTGCCGCGCCGATGCCGCTCGCCCCGCCAGTGACGAGCGCGACACGTCCCTCGAAGTCGTAGTGGTTGCTCACAGGGCATTTCTATACGGTTTTCGAGATGGAGTTCGATCCGAGCACGGACTATCCGCTGGGGGCACGGCGACCTGACCTGGTCACGACACCGGGCGGCATCCCGCTCGGCGACCTCGCGCTGTACGGCGTTGAGGCGGCGGAGCTTCGGGCGACCTCGGGAACGCTCCGGCTGCAAGCCGAGGTGGCCGCTGCGGCCGGCCGGCCGCAGCTCGCCGACAACCTGCTGCGCGCCGCGGAGCTCGCCCCGCTCCCGGACGAGGCGATTCTCGAGATCTATACGGCCCTACGCCCCGGCCGCTCGTCGGCGGGGGAGCTCGAGGAGTGGGCCACACGGCTCGAGGAGTGGAGCGCGCCGCTGACCGCCGCGTTCGTCCGCCACGCCATGCAGGTCTATGCGAGCCGAGGCCTCCTTGCCGCCTGAGGACCGCTCCGCGCGCTTCGCCGCCCGCGAGCAGCGCGAGCTGCGGCGCGAGCTGCTGATCGAGCCGCTGGCTGAGCTCGGGCTCGTCGCCATGAACGGCCCGAACGACCCGGAGCCGTCGCTCGTGATCGAGGACGGTCGTATCGTCGAGATCGACGGCTGTCCCGAGCAGGCGTGGGACGCCATCGACCACTTCATAGCCCGCTCGGGCCTCGACGTCGAGGTCGCGCTCGAGACGGAGGCGCTCGACGACCTGGAGATCGCCCGCCGGCTCGTCGACGTCGACGTCCCGCGCGCGGAGCTCGTCCGCCTGTCGCGCGGCCTGACACCGGGGCGGCTCGCGCGGATCATGGCGATCCTCGACCCGGTCGAGCTGATGTTCGCCCTCAAGAAGCTGCGCGCGCGACGCGCGCCCGCCAATCAGGCGCATGTCACCAACCTGAAGGAGAATCCGGCGTTGCTCGCCGCCGACGCGGCCGAGGCTGCTGCGCGCGGATTTGCCGAGATCGAGACCACCGTCGGCGTCTCTCGCTACGCGCCGCTGAACGCGATCGCGATCCTCGTCGGCTCGCAGACCGGCCGGCCCGGCGTCCTCACCCAGTGCGCGGTCGAGGAGCGGCTGAACCTGCGCCTCGCGATCCAGGGCCTCGTCACCTACGCGGAGACGCTTTCGGTCTACGGCACCGAGCCCGTATTCGTCGACGGCGACGACACGCCGTGGTCGAAGGCGTTCCTGGCGTCGGCCTATGCATCGCGCGGAATCAAGGTGCGCTTCACCTCGGGCGGAGGCTCAGAGGCGCTGATGGGCGAGTCGCAGGGTAAGTCGATGCTTTACCTCGAGGCCCGCTGCCTCTCGCTCGTACGCGCCGCCGGCTCGCAGGGCGTGCAGAACGGATCGATCTCGTGCGTCGCGCTCGTGCTCTCCGTCCCCGGTGGGACGAGGGAGGTGCTGGCAGAGAACGTGCTCGCGGCCTGGCTCGACCTCGAAGTCGCGTCCGGAAACGACGCGATCGCGAGTCACTCGGAAATCCGCAAGACGGCAAAGTTGATGGGCCAGTTCCTGCCTGGAAGCGACTTCGTCACCTCGGGCTACTCTGCGATCCCGCGCTACGACAACATGTTCGGGGGCGGCAACTTCGACTCGCACGACCTCGACGAGTGGTTGACGATCCAGCGCGACTGGCAGGTGGATGCCGGGATCGACCCGCTCGCGGAAGAGGACGCACTGGCGGTCCGCGAGCGCGCCGCGCGTGCCGTGCAGGCCGTCTTCGGCGCGTTTGGATTCCCGCCGATCACCGACGACGAGGTTCGGCTCGCGACGACCTGCCTCGATTCGCGCGACCTGCCGAACCGCGACCGCGCCGCCGACGTTCGCGCAGGCGACCGCGTGCTGCTCGAGCGGATCAGCGGGCTCGACGTCGCGCGCGCGCTCGAGTCGGCCGGCTTCCCCGAGATCGCCGGAGCGGTCTTCGGAATGCAGCGCCAGAAGGTCGCCGCCGATTACCTCCAGACCTCGGCGATCATCACGCCCGACGGAACGGTCGTCTCGGCTGTGAACGACGAAAATCACTACGCCGGCCCCGGGACCGGGTACCGCCTCGAGGGAGAACGCTGGCGGCGCCTGCAGCAGTTGCCGCACTCGATCGATGCTCGCCTGCTGGGCGGTGGGCAGGCTGTCGGGAAAGTGGTCGAGGAAGTCCATGTAGCCAGATCTGGCGACAGAGCCGACGAGGTCGTGATCGCCGTCGGGCCGGCGTTCGGCGACGCCCTGTCCGAGACGATCAACGGCCTGCCGCACCGTGACGTGCTCGCGGCGCTGCTCGACGGCGTCCGGGAGGAGGGCGCGCAGCCCCGGCTCGTACGCGTCCGCCGTTCCTCGGACGTCGCCTTCATCGGCCACGACGGCGCCCAGCTCTCAGGATCGGCGGTCGCCGTCGGCCTCCAGTCGAAGGGCACCGCCCTGATCCACCGCGCGGACCTCGAGCCGCTCGATTGCCTTGAGCTGTTCGGGATGGCGCCGTCGCTGACCCTGGACTCGTACCGCCAGATCGGCCGGAACGCTGCGGGCTACGCGTGCGGCCGCCCGGTCGCGCCTGTCCCGACGGTGCTCGACAACTACGCGCGAGCGAAGCTGATCGTTCTGACGACGCTGCTCCACGCGCGGGAGACGGCAGCGATCGTCCGCGGTGCACCGGCGACCGAGCTCGTCCTCGTCGAGGCGCCCGTCGGAGCGGCGACCTAGCCCTGCGGCTTGCCGGCGACGCCCCAGTTTTTCGGGGACACGCCTTCGACCAGCACCTGGATGTGCTCCCTCGCGGCCCCGGACGACTCCGCAAGCGCCTCGGTCATCGCCTCGATGATCCTCGGAACCGACTCCTCGGTGACCCGGCTGTCGTAGAGCTTGACTTCGATGATCGGCATCTTCAGCTTCCTCCCTCGTCCCAGGGCCTGGCATTGCGCCCCCACCGGTGGGCATCGTGGCCCTCGACGATCACCCAGGTGTGCTCCTTCAGCTCCGGCGCCTCGAGCACCTCGAGCAGCGTCTCGGTCAGGCGCTCGATCAGGCGCGACTCGAGCTCGGGCGTCAGGCGGCGCTCGAACAGCTCCACACGAAGGAGCGGCATTATTTCTCCACGTGCAGCGCGCCGCCGCCGGCGGCGAGCACCAGGTCGCGCTCCCTGTCCGGGACGTGGTCGAGGGGCACCGGCGCGAGCGCCTCGATGAAGGTGACGCCACCCTCGGAATAGAGCTTGTGGCGGAGGCCGCGGTTGACGACTACGACGTCGCCGGGGTTGAGGTTCTGTGTGTCGTCCTCGATCGTCATCTCGACAGCACCGTCGAGCACGAACATCACTTGCTCGGTTTGCTCGTGCGCGTGCCACGGGACGCGCTTGCCCGGTTCGTAGCTCACGCGGCAGAGGAGCACCTGCTCCCCGCCGATCGCGTGCAGGCGGACACCGTCGACGAACTCCCACGAGTCACGCCCGGTCCAGGTGCGGAACGGTCTCGACTCAGTCATCGGTGTCCAGGAATCCCGCGCCGTCGTTCGACGAAACGGTCCTGGTCGAGAGATGCTCGTCGAAGATCACCCGCTTGCCGTCGGTACGCGGCTGCCGCTTGTCCTCGATCGCAGCGAGTACCCGCTCCGGCGTGGCCGGCATCTCTGTCACCCAGACGCCGACCGCATCGTGGATAGCGTTTACGATCGCAGGCGGCTGTGCGTTGTTCGCCATCTCGCCGATCGCCTTCGCGCCGAACGGTCCATCCGCGGAAGGGTTCTCGAGGATCACGTTGTCGAGTTCCGGCAGGTCCCGGAGAGCCGGGCCGAGATAGGCGCCAAACTCGTTTCCGCGGTGCTCGACCGACGGGTAGTTCGGGTAGCTGTTCTCGAGCAATCCGAGGCCGAGGCCCATGATCGCGCCGCCCTCGATCTGACCCTCGACGAGCATCGGGTTGATCGCGCGGCCGACATCGTAGACCTGCACCATCCTCAGAACGACGACCTCGCCGGTCTCGTCGTCCACCTCGACGTCCGCCACGCACGCCGCGTACGAGATCGCCGA
>JBHEMK010000175.1:0-16472 GCA_046262635.1 Gaiellaceae bacterium | reverse complement strand
CCCTCGCTGCGGAGCAGTGAGACTGCCTGTCGCAGCCGCCGCTCGGCCGCCTCGTAGCTCGAATCGTCCTCGCCCTGCGGGGAGATGATCAGGAAGCTGGCCGGATCCCTGGTCGCGCGCTCGCGGATCTTCGCGAGCAGCGGCTCGCCGAGCACCGTCTCGTTCGCGACCACGACCACGTTCTCACTGCCGTGCTCGGCGTGCAGGTCGACGATGACGTGCTCGAAGGGCAGCTCGCCTGCGACCCCGCGCATCTGGTCGACGGCGTTCTTCCGCAGCCAGCCCGACTTCTGGTGCGGGTGCGTCGAGACGATCACCTCGTCGGGCTCGAGCTGCGCGATCCCGTCCCGCACGACGCCGACCGGATCTCCCTCGACGACGAGGCCGTCCGCCGGGATGTCGGCGTCGCGAAGCTTCGCCAGCGTCTTGTCGAGCCGGCGTCCGGCCGCGGCGCGGCGCGTATCGGCGTAGACCACGTAGCCCTGGGTCGGCTGGTTCACCGGAGCGAGCACGGTCACCCGGATCGGCCCCTCGGCACCGCGGCGCTTGAGCGCCGCGATCAGACCCGCGCCGACCACGGTCTCGTTGGCGATCACGAGAACGTGCTTCGCCGCCACCACTACATCTTCACCTCCTCGAGCTCGGCCTGCTTCCCCGTCCCGTTCAGCACCGCGTGCCGGGCGCCGGGTACCCCGTACTCGTAGGGGCTGCCGACCACCTGAGGGATCTCGTCGAAGTTGAAGATCGGCGGCGGTGAGGTGACCTGCCACTCGAGCGTCATCGCCCGCCACGGATTATCGCCCGCCGGCGGGCCGGTGCGCCAGCTCGTGATCATGTTGTAGAGGAACACGAGCATCGAGGCCCCGAGCCCGAACGACGCGATCGAGATGAACATGTTCAGATCGGCGAACTTGGGCGCATAGTCGGAGACACGCCGCGGCATTCCCTGGACCCCGAGGATGTGCATCGGGAAGAAGGTCGCGTTGAAGCCGACGAACGTCAGCCAGAAGTGGAGCTTGCCCAGCTTTTCGTTGTACATCCGTCCGGTCATCTTCGGGAACCAGTAGTAGATCCCGGCCATGATCGTGAACAGCGAGCCGCCGAAGAGGACGTAGTGGATGTGGGCGACGATGAAGTAGGTGTCGCTGACGTGGATGTCGATCGGGACGGCGCCGAGCATGACGCCGGAGAGGCCGCCGATCACGAACATCGAGATGAAGCCGAGCGCGAACAGCATGGGCGTGTTGAAGTGGAGTCGCCCCTCCCACATCGTCGCGAGCCACGAGAAGATCTTGATCCCGGTCGGGACGGCGATCAGCAGCGTGGTGACCATCATCGGAACGCGCAGCCACGGCGCCATGCCCGAGACGAACATGTGATGCGCCCAGACGGAGAAGCCGAGCACGAGGATCGCCATCAGCGACAGGGCCATCAGCCGGTAGCCGAAGATCGGTTTCCGCGAGAACACGGAGATCACCTCGGAGACGATCCCGAAGCCGGGCAGCATCATGATGTAGACCGCGGGATGCGAGTAGAACCAGAAGATGTGCTGGTAACCGAGTGGGTAGCCGCCCCCTTGGAAGTTGAAGAAGTCGGTGTGCATCACATGGTCGAACATCGAGAAGAACTGCGAGCCGGCGATGAACGGCGTCGCGATCACGACGAGCAGTGACGTGGTGAAGTTCGCCCAGACGAGCAGCGGCATCCGCCAGAAGGTCATTCCCGGGGCCCGCATCGTGATGATCGTGACGAGGAAGTTGAGCGCGGTCATGATCGATGACGCTCCGGCCCACTGGACGCCCTGGTTGAAGAAGACGGCGCCGAGCGGCTGGTGCGTCGAACAGAGCGGCACGTAGCCCGTCCAGCCGCAGGCGAAGGCGCCGCCTGGGACGAGGAACGAGCCGAGCATCATGAAGCCGGCGATCGGCAGCAGCCAGAACGAGAGTGCGTTCAGGCGCGGGAAGGCCATATCCGGCGCGCCGAGCATCAGAGGCACGACGAAGTTCGCGAGCCCGGCGAAGGCCGGGATCACGAACAGGAAGATCATCAGCGAGGCGTGAACCGAGAAGAGCCCGTTGAAGGTCTGGTTGTCGAAGAACTGCATCCCAGGCCGCGCCAGCTCGGCGCGGACGAGGAGCGCGAGCATGCCGCCGGCGAGCATGAAGAAGATCGTCGTGACGAGGTACTGCACCCCGATCACCTTGTGGTCTGTGTTGACGCGGAAGTAGTCGCGCCAGCTGCGCGCGCCGTGGCTCGAATGATCCTCGGCTCTCGTCGGCGACCCGATCGCATAACGCGCCCAGTAGTCGAAGTTGCCGATTCCCGCGAGGAACCCGAGCGGCGCCATCACGAGCAGGGCGACGAGGACGAGCGGCTGGCCGTCGAGAATCGGCCGCCAGTTTCCCCACCAGCGGAAGACGACCACGAGCCCGAACCCGATTCCCCCGAAGAGCGCCGCCATCCAGGCGCCGCGGATCCAGCCGGCGCCGAGCAGGTAGCGCCTCACGCCGCCGGTCGGATTCGCCGGCGGAGCGTGCGGCTCCAGCGTCGCTGCGGTCACCGTGTCGGCCTCATTTCTTCTTGCTCGAGCTGACCAGGTACTGCACCAGCGCGTCGAGCTGCTGCTTCGAGAGCGCGCTCCCGTACATCTTCGGCATCACGTTATCGGGGAACCCTTTCTGGACGTAGGCGCTCGGTTTGACGATCGACTCGCGGACGAAGGCGTCGAGCGGCTTGCCGGCCTGGCGGGCCCATTGCGGCAGCCTATCGAGGTCCGGCCCGACCTTCCCACCTGCTCCGGCCGCGGCGAGCGTGTGGCAGGAGCCGCACTGGTTGTTGATGAACACGGTCTTGCCGAGGGCGCCGGAAGGGGCTGACGTCGCGGTCTTCGTCTGGGCGGCAAGCCACCGGTCGAATTGGGCCCGGGGCATCACGATCGCGGTCGTCCGCATCAGCGCGTGACCGAGTCCGCAGAGCTCAGTGCAGATCACCGGGTAGATGCCCGCCTTGGTCGGGGTGATGTGCAGCGTCGGGTGCAGTCCCGGCACCGTGTCCTGCTTCTGGCCGAACTGTGGCACCCAGAACGAATGGATCACGTCCTTGGCGGTGAAGCGCAGCTGGACGGAACGGTTGATCGGTAGGCGCAGGATCGCGGTCGTCATTCCTTTCGCCTCGGGATAGGAGAACGACCAGGCGAACTGCTGCGCGGTGACGTCGATCCGGAACGGATGGGCGCCGAGCCGGTCGTTCCTCGCCAGGACGATCGCACTGGCGATGCCGATCGCGGTCACGAGTACCGTCGGGATGGCCGTCCAGGCGATCTCGAGCCCCGTGTGGCCGTGGATCGGGGGGCCGTCCGAGTCGTCGTCGGGCGCCGCGCGAAAGTGGAGGATCGAGTAGGTCATCGCCGAGGCAACGAGGGCGAAGACGAAGATGCAGATGCCGACCACGAACCAGAAGATGAAGTCGATCCGGTCGCGCTCCCGGCCCGCGGACTGCGGCAGCCACGGGACGAGGAGGGCGAGCGCCACGCCACCGGCGGCGGCGACGAGCGCGATCAGGACCATCTGGGCGAGAGCACCCCGGCGCATACGGCGTCGCCGAGCCTACTGAAATCCGCCGGTCGGCGCGCATCCGAAGGAGCTACTTCTCCGTTGTTCCGACGACCACCTGAAACCAAGGAGGACCTGATGGGTCTTGGCGTAGGAATCTTCCTGATCGCGGTCGGCGCGATCCTCACGTTCGCCGTGAATGCTCACACTAACGGTGTCAACCTCGACACGATCGGCTGGATCCTGATGGCCGTCGGTGCCGCAGGGATTCTGCTGTCGATGATCTTCTGGTCGACGTGGGCCGGCCCCGGCTACTGGTCGACACGTCGCCGCACCACGTACGTCGACGAGGGCCCGGGCTACTAAGTTCGCCGACAGGCGCTCGAACGGCGAAGGCGGCCTCCGGGCCGCTTTCCGCGTTTGGATCAAAGGCGTCGCGCCAAGGCCGACCTGGAGGACGATGTTTGACGCCCGCCCAGAAAGCTGATGGCGCTATGCGAGTGTGCGCACGCCGTTCGACGGGCCCGCACGACGCCCATGATCTCGCCGACCGCGTCTGCGGGAAGATCAGCGACCTCTACGGGTTCCAGCGCGTCCGGTTCCCGGAAGGCGACTGACCCGAATGCTCGCCGGGCGATCGCGGCAGCCGGGCGTTCGCCGAGGGGAGCCGGGCGACGGTGCCCCCCTTCGTCGACGGCCAGCCACTCGACTGCCTCGTTGCCCAGGGGACGGCCCCCGACCGAGTACGAGCTCGAGCTGCTCACCGCGCTGGGACTGCTTGCCGGGTCTTTGGCGAGAAGGCGCAGCGCGATGGCGAGCCCGAGCGGGCGGTGGCCGACCTGCGGCGCCTTGACCGACTGAAGAGCGAGTTCATCGCGATCGCGGGCACGAGCTACGGAGGCCGGCCGCCGTCATCCACGGGATCACGGCGACGCTGCAGCTGCGCGGCTCAGAGCTTGCTCCGGATCAGGTTGACGGCCTGCGGACCGCTCTTGGAGCAGAGCGCGCGCCTCCGCGACCTGGTCGACCAGCTCCTCGACCTCTTGCGCCTCGAATCCGGCGCGATCCGGGTGCACGGACGGCGCTTCAGCCCGCGCGAGCGGATCGACGCGCTGCTGCCGCGGGTCGTCCCGGGCCGGGTCGGCGACGTCCACGTCGACGTACCGCCCGAGCTCGACATCGAGACCGACCCGGATGCCTTCGAGCGCGTCGTGGGCAACCTCGTCTCGAATGCCTGTCGGTAGGGGCGGCCGCCGGTGCAGATCCGCTGCCGCCAGGGCCATGGCTTCTGCCTGGTCGTCGAGGACCGGGGTGACGGTGTCCCAGCGGAGTTCGTCCCCGACCTGTTCGGGCGGTTCACGCGCAGCGAGACGTCGCGCCTGCAGAATCGGCTCGGAGCCGGCTCGGCCTCTCGATCGCCCGCTCATTCGCCGAGAGGATCGGGGGCACTCTCCACTACGAGCCCGCCGAGCCCCACAGCGCGCGCTTCGTGCCCGAGGGCCTACCACTCGGCGATCGGGAGCTCGACCAGGAACGTCGATCCGCGCCGGCCGTCTGACTCGACCCAGATCCAGCCGCCCATGCGGTGGACGAGCTCGCGGCTGATGTACAGACCGAGGCCGGTGCCGCCAACGCCTCGGGTCAGCTGCGGGTCGAGGCGGTAGAATTTCTCCCAGATCCTTTCCTGTTCGGCCGGGGGGATGCCGAGGCCCTCGTCGGAGACGCGGAAGCGAACACGCTCGCCTTGGCGCTCGATCCCGAGCTCCACCCGGCCGCCGTCGGGCGAGTATTTGACCGCGTTCTCCATCAGGTTCGTCAGGACCTGGCGGATCTTGTCCGGATCAGCGGCCACGCGCGCCACCTCCACCCGGGCGTCGAGGGCGAGCGTGATCTGCGCGGGCGCATATGACCCGGCCGCGTCGAAGATCTGCTGTGCGAGCTCGAGCGGGTCGCAGCTCTCGATCGCGACTCTCAGCGCTCCGGATTCGAGCCGGCTCGCCCAGAGGATGTCGTTGACGATGCGCGCGAGGCGGTCGGCCTCGTTCGCCACCACCTCGAGCAGGCCCTTCCGCTGCGTCTCCTCGAGCTGCACGTCGGTCCTGCGGAGCGTGAGTGCGGCGCCGTAGATCGCAGCGAGCGGAGTGCGCAGCTCGTGCGAGATCGTCGAGACGAAGTCGGTCTTCAGCCGCTCGACGACGTGTTCCTCCGTCACGTCCCTGAAGGCGTAGACCGTACCGCCGGGGAAGCGGACGCCGGAGATCGCGAGCCAGAGTTCGAAGCCGTTCAGCTCGAGCGGCAGGGTCTCGGCGCGCGAACCGCCCGGGCTCGGCTGCGGCGCGACCGGGATCCGCCCGAGCAGCGCTTCCCAACCGGGGAGGAGCTCACCGACCGACCGGCCGAGGGCGGCGGGCGTGCCGATCCCGGTGATCGCCTCGGCGGCCGGGTTCCAGAGGCGGACGATGTCGCCTTGGTCGACGAGGAACACGCCGTCGTCGATGAACTCGAGCGCCTCGGCCGCGTGGACCCGCGCGTCCCTCTCGGCTTCGAGCAGTTTCTGCGCCGAGAGGTCGCGCACCTCGATCACCGTTCCGATCGGGACGCCGTCCCTGACGATCGGGCTGGCCGCGGCCAGTCCCGGGAAGAAGCCGCCGTCCTTGCGGACGAAGATGTCCTGGTAGGGCTCGAGCGTCCGCAGCAGGGGCATCGCGCGGTCGAGCGGGCATTCCTCGATCGGGTAGCAGCTGCCGTCGGGGCGAGTGTGGTGGACGGCGTCGTGCAGCGGCCTGCCGGCGATCTCGTGGAGGCGATACCCGGTCATCGCCTCCGCCGACGCGTTCATGTAGGTCGGGTGGCCGTGCTCGTCAACCATGAAGAGCGCCGAGGCGGCGTTGTCGGTGACGATCGATAGGACGGTCCCCGCCTCCTCGGCGTCGCGATACAGGCGCGCGTTGTCAATCGCCACGGCGGCGCGGCGCGCGACCTCCTCGGCGAGTGTCACGTCGGAGGTGCCGAAACGTGGCTGCGGCGGGACGGTGCCGAGGGTGATTGCGCCGAGCGTGCGGCCCCGCGCACGCAGCGGCACGACGAGTCCTGAGGTATTGCCGAGGGCGCGGATCGCTTCGGCGTGCTTCTCGTCGTGTGCCATCGCGGCGACTGCGCGGGCGTCGAGATCGGACAGGAATTGTGTGGCGCCCTCGGCGAGCGCAGCCTGGACCGGATGGCCCGGCGCCGTCGGCGGGTAGCGGGCGCGCAGCTCGCGGAGGAGCTCGGTCTTGCTCGAGTCGACGTGGGCGATTGCGACCGCACGGATCGAGCCGTCGTCTCCGACGAGGTCGACGATGCACTGGCCCGCCAGGGTTGGGACGGTCAGGGCGGCGAGTGCTTGCAGAGTCTCCTCGTAGTCGAGTGACGCCGAGAGCAGCTCGGTCGCGCGCGCAAGGAAGAGGGCTCGCTCGTCCGCGAGTCTGCTCTCGGTGATGTCGCGGAACACGTTCACGGCCAGCTGCACCGCTCCGTCGGAGCCGGCGACCGGGCTGGCTCGCACGATCGACCAGCGCTCGGAGCCGCCGGTGCGGGACCGGTAGCAGAGCGTCCGCTCGGCGCTTTGGCCGGTGAGCGCGATCCTGCCGGGCAGCTCGGCGGGCGCGATCGGGCGGCGCTCCTCGTCCAGGATCTCGAAGCCGCCCATCAGCTCCCCGACCGGCGTTGCGAGGAGCGCAGCCGCGTCCTCGAGGCCGATGAGTCGCGCCGCGGCGTCGTTTGCGTAGAGCAGCCGTCCGTCCTGTGCCTGCACCGTGATGCCGTCATCGACGGTGCGAAGGATGATTCGAAGCTGGTCGCTCGAGGCCTGCAGCGCCTCCTGCGCCCGGCTCCGGACGGTCGACGAGGCGAGGTGGCTGGCCATCGTCCGGCAGAGTCGGATCTCCCCGTCGGCGAACTCATGGGGCCGGTCGTGGTAGAGCACGATCGTGCCGACGAGCCGGCTGCGGTGGACAAGGGGGACAAACGCGAGCGCGCGGATGCCCTCCGTGCGCAGCGCCTCCGAGACGGGCGGGTCGAACCCGGCCGCCGCGGTATCGGCCACGAGCACCGGCTGCGCGTTGGGCTCGTCAGCCTGCCAGGGGGAGTGGCCCTCGAAGGCCTTCCGAGAGGCGGCGGAGACGCCGCGCCAGGCGAAGAAGCGCATCACGCCGTCGGTATCGGTGAGGAGCACCGCCGCGCGGTCGGCGGTGAGGGCGTCGAGCAGCGCGGCGACCGTCTCGTCGAGCAGCTCGCCCAGCGAGCCGGCCCGGGCGACCGCGTCGGCGAGGCGGTACACAGCGCTGAGCTCGGCGAGGCGGCTCCGCAGCTCCTCGCGCTCCGTCACGTCTCGGGCGGTGCCGAGGAGCAGGACCGGAAGCCTGTCGGCGCCGAGGATCGCCGAGCCGGTCGATTCGACGGTTATCCAGCGGCCGTCCCGGTGGCGGAGGCGAACGAGGATCCCCTCCCGCGCGTCTCCGGCGGCGACGTCCGAGATCACATGGGTGGCCGCCTCCGTGTCGTCGGGGTGGACGATGCCGAGGATCTCAGTCCCGGCGAGCTCGCCGGGTTCGTAGCCCAGCAGGCTGGCGTACGAGGACGAGGCGTGGACGATCCGACCCTGCAGGTCGAGCACGGTGATCAGGTCGTGCGAGCGCTCGACGATCAGTCGGTGAAGCCCGTCTGCCTCTCCGAGGACGTCGAGCGAGAGCGATTCGAATGAGCCCGTCTCGCCGGACACCGATTCCCCCTCCGTTCGAGCTGGCCGGCGAAGTTTGCACGAAGCGGTGTGCCCGCAGCGGCGTATCCCGTGCCGGCTTCGTTCGCCAGCTCCAGGTTGGGCGGATCCGGTTGTCTGCGCCGGCCCGCCCGCCGCGGATCGGGCGCGCCCACTCGCCCCATGGAGCGCTCCCGGTCGCTCGGACCGAGAATCCGGTCGCCGGAGCACACCGCGCGTCCGAAGAGAGGCTTGGGTGGGGCCACGACTCCGGCTGTTGCCGCGCAACCCCAAACTCGCCGCAGGACGCAATCAGCCCGTCTCTCAGGCCGTAGTCGGTCCAGCTAGCTGCGGGCGTTCTTGGCTCGGGGGTCTCCGGCTTCCAGTTCCCAGACCACTCCGACGTAGAAAGGGATCGTGGCTACGCGGGTGGGGGCGACGATGAATGCGACGATGGTTTTCGAGCCGTCCTTGCGCCGGATCACGCGCGCGCCCTCTCGCCGTTCCGACCGCAGCAGGATCTCATCTTCGATTCCGCTCTCCGTGAAGTCGCCAGCACGGTGGGTGAGGAGCTCGTCCCGGGGGTATCCCAACATGTCGGCGGCGTGGCGGTTGACGGCGACGTACTTGCCCTGGTCGTCGTAGACGAAGATGCCCAGCTCGACGTTGTCGGCGCTTTCACCGAGCAGCGTGTTCAAGACCATTGACCTGGCGTCCGGGGCTTGATGTTCGCGCTCTCGTGGTGAGTCGTTCACAGGTCAGCAAGCGGCAGGAAAGGAATCGGCAGTTTCGAACAGTACTTTCTCGGCGTGGGTTGCGCAGCCTCCTACGTTTGGGCGCCGGCGCACGCTCGGCGGCTTCGGGATCCGGAGATCGGGTCTATAGTTCGTCGGATGCGGCGTGGGTGGGTGGATTTCCTGCGGGGCTCGGAGCTGTCGGGCCACGCGGCTCAGGTCTACGAGGACCGTGAGGAGCTCGCGGATTCGGTTGTGAGCTATCTCTCCTCGGGGTTCCACATCGGCGAGCCTGCGATCGTCGTTGCGACTCGCGAGAATTTCAGTCTTCTTGCGACGCGGCTCGTGGCGTCGGGATGGAACGTCCGGGATCTCGACGAGCAAGGGTTGCTCGTGGTCGCCGACGCCGGCTCGACCCTGCAAACCATCATGCGGAAGAACCGCCCTTCCCAGATCGCATTCGAGGCGGTCGTGGGGACGATTCTCGATCAGCTGGCCTGGCGTTTCCCCGGCCGCCGGACGCGCGTCTTCGGCGAAATGGTCAGTCTGCTCTGCGAGCGAGGGCAGACGGATGCGGCGATCGAGCTGGAGGAGTTCTGGAACGACCTCGCGCAGCGCCGGCTCTTCTCACTCCTCTGCGGCTATCGCCTGAACGTCTTCGACCACGCCTCGCAGGTCGGGCCCTTGCCCGCCGTCTGCCGTCTGCACTCCCACGTGCTGATCGCCCCCGACGACGCACGTTTGGGACGGGCGGTCGGCCGGGCGCTCGAAGACGTCCTCGGTCAGGCGCAGGCAGGCCAGGTCTACCTGCTGATCGGCGAGCAGGCGCGCCAGGAGCGGGTTCCGGTCTCGCAGCTCGCCATGATGTGGGTCAGCGCGAATATGCCTGTACTGGCCGAACGCGTACTCGCGGTGGCGCGTGCCCACTACAGTGCCGAGCCTGCGCCTGCCCTGAGCATCTGACCTGCGAGCGGTAGCGCGAGGCTCCGGCCTCCTCGATTCGGCCGCACGCGTGGTGGGAAGAGTCCCAAGAACGGGCCGAGGCCCCGGCCATCCCGGCGCGCCGTCGTCGCGGTCTCCACGCGCCGGGCGCGCCACGCGTTGATTCGCTGGCGTGCTGCACAGGCGGTCGGCCGCGCCCTCGACCACGATGAACTGACTCGCCGCAGCCCCGGCCGCTGCTGCAGTCACGGGCAGACGCCAACAGCTCACCGAGTTGTACGCGCCCACCATGTTGTCGCCGGGCGCTACCCCGGGTCAAAAAGAGGGCCCAATGCCGAGGTTTCCCGTCGGGGCGCGCGCGGGCCTTCGCCCCGACGTACCGCTCGGCGAGGATTGGCGGGACGCGCCGACTACTAGCGCTTGATGATGTTATGTACCTCTAGCACTTCCGGCTCGCCCGGGTCTATTCCCATATCGGCCAGCACCGGCCTGAGGCGCTCGCCGAACGCCTCGAGCTGCTCCTGCGAATCCCAGACCTGGCTGACCTTGAGGTTGCCGTCCGAGCCGAAACAAAGCTCGTAGTCAAGGCCGTCTGCGGGAAAAACGCCAGCCTCCGTCAGCTGACGGACGACCTCGTCGTATTGCTGTGCCGTCAAAGACGGGGGGAAAGCGGATTACCAGGCTCACGAAATCCTCCATGCTCGGGGTCAACCGACCTTATCCCGGATCGCCGGGCAAAGCGCGGTGACTGCACCGCACCCCAACGACACCGGCGCCGCAGGCTTCGCGGTCCCGCCGTCCGTGAAGCTCCTGAGGCAGGCTGACCGGCCCGCGGCTTAGCCTCAGAAAAGAGGTGTGAGCAGGAAGCGATTGGCGCCGGGACAAGCACGTCGCCTCGCTCACCGAAGCCATACCCGACCTCCCCAGCAGGTTATTCGAGGGCTCAAGGGAAGAGTATCCGTGGGCCAACGAACCTCAGCCGGCGGCGGCCGCGGCTTCGAGACTCGCGCGCAAGGTGCGCGCGAACCGTTTCATGCTGCGCCGGTCGGCCGCGTACGCCAGAACTTCCCTGCCGTCGAGGAGCGCGGCGAGCCGGCCGGCGAGGCTCCCGGGTGCAGGCGGCGCGTTCACGTCGGCCATTCGGCGCAGCCGGTCGAGGCTGCCGACGAGGACAAAGCGCACGGTCGGGTCCGCGGCGACCTCCTCGATCTCCCAGAGGAGGTTCTCCGTCGGCTCGGAGACGTCAATGAGGACGACCGCTGCGTCTGAGGTGAGGCTGCGGACGGCCGCTTGCCAGACCTCGGAGGCGACGGTGAGCACGACGAGCCTCGGGCTGAAGATCTTCCGCGCCTGGCGTCGCAGCGCCTGCGCCATCTGCTCGCCGCCCTCGGCCGACCGGATCGTTCCGACCTTCGCCTGCTCGGCGTCGCGCACGGCGCGCCCCGAGATGCTGAGGAAGAGGGAGACGTTGAGGAAGGCGAGCGCCGGCAGGACGAGGACCGAGGCGCCGACGCCGGCGGCTGCCGCGACCACCGTAACGACGAACAGCACGCGCAGCACGCCGGGCGCGTCCCACTCCGTCGCGTGCTTGGTGTCGAGAGCGTTGGTGGCGAGTGTGGCCAGGCTTCGGTGGTGCAGGACGATGAAGCCGACGACGACGAGCATTCCGGCCACCGAGGCCGTCAGTGCCCGGATGGCCGCACCAAGAATCGCCTGCCACGTCTTGGCGAGGAAGGCGGTCCCGACCCGACCCGCGTCGAACGCGCGCTTCACCGGGGTGGACACGCCGACAGGCACGATCGCGGCGTCGTCGAGCGTGACGAGGCGCCACGATCGCCCGATCGTCTGCGCCACCGCGAACGTGATCGCAACCGTGGCGTCGCTGTAGCCGAACCGTCGGAGGAACAGCACGAGATTGCGCCTGCCGCGGAGCAGCCGGATCCCCGCGAGCGGCACGAGGATCGTGACCGCAGCGGCGATCGTCAGGACGAGGACGACCGTTCCGTTGCCGAACGCGGCGGATTTCCTCCAGTTTGCGCGTCCGAGAAAGGCCGCGAAGAGGGAAAGCGGGACGACGGCGAGGCCGACCAGGATCAGCAGCGTCCCGAGCAGACGGCCGATCCCGCGGCGCAGCCAGGCGGCGGAGCGGCGGCGCGGCTGATCCACCACGATGTGAATCGGCATCGAGATCAGCCGGGAGTCAAGCGCCCGCACGCGCCCGTTGCAAGCCGCTCTGGGAGAATCCGCTCGCGGTGGCCTCCCAAGACGACCCGACGCTCGAGCGCCTTGACGACCAGATTCGTTGGTACGACCGTAAGAGCGCGCAGAACCAGCGCCTCTTCAAGATGGTCAAGGCGGCGCAGCTGATCCTCGCCGCAGCCATTCCCGTCGTCGCGACCATCGGCGTCAGGGCGGTGGTGCCGGCGGCGCTCGGAGCAACGATCGTCGTGCTCGAAGGGCTCCAGCAGTTGAACCAGTACCAGCAGAACTGGACGTCGTACCGCTCGACGTGCGAGGCGCTGAAGCACGAGAAGTACCTGTTTCTCGGTCTCGCGGGCCCATACGTCGGAGCGGCAGCACCGCAGACGTTACTCGCCGACCGCATCGAAGGGCTGATATCGCAGGAGCACGCGAAATGGGTCTCGGCCCGCGAGGAGGCGGTACAGGAGCTCGAGCACCGGAAGTAGACGTGTACCCGCGCCTCGTACTCTGGTGGCGCGTGCAAGGTGGCACGGCCGTCGCCTTCGGATGTGACGGGCAGGTCGCGCCTGAAACCACCCTCCGGCAGCCTCGCGGCCTGGGACGAAGGGGCAGGGATGGAGTGACGTCGGGCTCAGGGAGCCGCGCTGGTCGAGCAGTCTCTCGGGGCTCGAGCTCGGTCAAAGATGC
The DNA here is from genome assembly GCA_046262635.1 of Gaiellaceae bacterium. Taxonomy (GTDB): domain Bacteria; phylum Actinomycetota; class Thermoleophilia; order Gaiellales; family Gaiellaceae; genus JBHEMK01. Next base: position 3,621 of record JBHEMK010000175.1, on the reverse strand, counting down.
CTCCGTAGGCAACACCTCCGTGGGGTCGCCGGTAGGGGCTCGCTACCCGAAGCACGGACATCTGCGAAACACCTACCGCATAGCCATTGGGAACTCACGCGGCGGAACCAGAGCCTATTGGGCCTGAAGGGATCGAACCTCCATGCTAGTCGCCATATGTTCGCGGCTAGGCTAGGGGGCAGCGGGGAGGGCACGCTGGGCGCTCGACCGTCACGTCTGACGAATATGGGCGTCCCCGCGCGCGTCCGTTCAGCGTTCGAGCCCGTGGTCCGGGCCTCGAGGATGTTGGCCGCGTTCCTGCGGTAGCTCGAGCTCGATCGTGCGTTCACGCCAACGCGCGACGTCGCGACGGAGGTGCCTGTATTGGGCGTCGTCGAGCTCGAACTCGTCTCGCCGCAGTCGGTCGAGCCGGCCGAGCATCTCGCCGAATAGCGCGGGCGTGAAGCCCGGTCTTTCTCCACCGCGAGCGCACAGAGCTGCTCGAGCCCGAAACGCGGCTCGAGCGCCATCAGATCGACGAAGTCTCGTGCCTCGGCGCGGCCGAACACTGCGAGTACCTTGTCGGCCGCCAGTTCCTCGGCCCTCAGCGTCGGCACGAGGCGCCCAGGCTCCGCCGGAAAGAGCCGCGCGTCAGCACCGAGGTCAAGTTCGGTGCGGTCGTCCCCGCTCTCGACGGCCAAACGGGCGAAGCCGGGATTGATCTGGACCTGGCGGACGACGAGCCCAGCAGCACACAGCGCGCGCTCGGCCACCGAGACGAGCCGGTCGACGGCTTCAGCCGTCAGGCCGAAGAAATCGAGGTCACGCGTCTGTCGGCGAACGTCGCCTCGCGCGATCAGCGCGGCGCCGCCGGCGAGCGCAAAGCCCTCCGCCTCATCGAGACCGCCGATGATCTCCGAAACCTGCTCTTGCAGCAGGCTGAGCACCTACTCGTCGCGATGACGCTCGAACCAGGCTGTCCACGCCTGCCGAACGGTGAGCGGCAGCACGAGCTCGTCCCAGAGCTCGAGCAGCTGACCAGCCTCGACGTAGAAGCGCACATCGCTTTCCGTCCCCTCGCGCAGGACCTGCTCGTACACGCGAGCTCGGTCACCGCGGTCGTCGAGGTCGTAGCTGACGGCCGGGCCGCTCCAGCGAATATGACTTGGAAGCTCGACACGACCGCTCGCCTTTGACATCGACGAGCCGAGGTCGTCCGGCACGGCCACCGGGCGCATCGCGGGGGCCGAGTTCAGAAGTTCTCGTTTGCGCCATCGCGAAATCAGTCTACGGCGCTGGCTTGATCGGGGAACCGCGGGCTCGCTCACGACGGCGCGGAGCGTTGAATGGGCGCGATCGCGGCGCCGACGGCGATCCGCGACGCTATGGCACGGCCGGGCGGATGCGAGCGCAGGGTCCCGAGTCGGCCTTTCTGTACGAGTGGACGGACATCTTTACGAGCGATGATCTACGGTCGCCCCGAGACGCTCCTAGTCTGCCAGGCCGCACGGCTCCGAGGAATCCGGTCCGCCGGGCTGGCGACCCAAGACCTCCCGCGACAGACGCGTAGACCCCTGGTAGACCCCGCTGCCTTCCTTCCGCTCGACCACCTGGTTCCTTAAGGGGGGCACATCAACCGCGGCCTGCGACAGATGCTTCTATGTCTGTCAAGTGTGCAACAACCTCCCGTGTTCGAGTCGGCGGTAGAGGTTCCGGGCGAGGTAGCGCTTGAGGCAGCTGGTTGCCTCGCGGCGGGTCTTTCCTTCGCTGGTTCTCCGTTCGAGTACTGGATGGTCGGTGCGTGCATGCGTCGTCGCGTGACGATGATCTGGTGGAGCGCGCGGTTGAGTTGGCGGTCGCCGCTCCGTCGCGCCACGGCTTTGAGAGCGAGGTGGGTGCCGCGAAGCTCGGGGTCTTGGCGGCGATCGGGCCGGGACGTTGCGAGGTATGCGAGCAGCCGAGCACGGCTGAGCGGGCGGAGATCGGCGCGGAGAGACTCGGGCGCGGTGACGACCAGATCGCGTAGCTGGGAGAGCGCTGCCGTCTTCGCGGTCACCGCTCCATCACGGGCTGCCATCAAGGCTCTCAGCGCCTCGCGTTCGCCCTTAGCTCGCGGCTGCGCCGGCCGCTTGTCTCCGAGCACGCTCCGAGCGGCGCACACGGCGTCGAGCGCGTCTGTCTTGCCAGCGGAGCGACGTTCGCGCTGGACACGGCCAACCTCGAAGACCGTTTCGCCGTGGTCGGCGAGGAAGCGTGCGAGTCCCGCCCCGTACGATCCGGCGCCCTCGACCGCGAACGAGCGCCGCCCGGGCGCGTACCGATCCGCGAGCAGCAGCGCCGCCTGGTAACCGGCGCCGTCAGCCTCAACGCTCGTCTCGAGGAGCACGCCGCCGCTTCGCACCTCGACGATCGCGAGCGCATGCCGGTCGCAGTGCGGGTCGACGCCAATAACGTAGTCCAGTTGATCTGCAAGCATCCGATTGACCTCCAGCCGAGTCGGTCTGGGGATGGAACCGCGAACGGCAACAACACTGTGACGGGTCACGCCTCGAAAGGCGGACAGGCTTCTGATCAGGCCAGCGAGCGGGCGCCAGGCCGGCACCGGTCTCCTCACCCGGACATATCTGGCGAAAGACATCCGCGAAAGCGAAGTCATGTTCGCGATGAGTCACGAGCCAGCAGCACCGGCACCACCCTGACGACAGCCCCAGACGGGACCACCAACACACTCACAGTGATGCTTCTATAAAAGTCAAGCGGTCATTGGCTGTCCGTGTTCGAGCAGGCGATAGAGGCTGCGGGCGAGGTATGCGCTTGAAGCAGCGGTTTGCTTCGCGTCGTGTCTTGCCTTCTTGCAGACGTCGTTCGATCTAGGCGATCGTGGCGGGGTGTGTGCGTTTGCGTGTGACGAGGATCATCTGAAGTGCACGGTTGAGTTTGCGGTCGCCTGATCGGTCGAGTCGGTAGCGGATCGTCTGGCCGGAGGAGGCGGGGATCGGCGCGGCGCCGGCGAGCCTCGCGAACGCGGCTTCCGATTCGATCCTGCCGCGGTGTGACCAGGAGAGGACGAGCTGCGCGGCGGCGTGCGGTCCGACGCCGGGCTGATCGAGCAGCTGTGGTGCGAGCTTGCGCGTGATCGTGTCGATCTCGCGCGCGAGCTCGCGTTCCTCGGCGGTCAGGGCAAGGACGCGTCGGGCGATCGAGCGGAGCGCGAGCAGGCTGCCGCGCAACTCGGGATCGTGGCGGCCGGCGGGTCGCCTCGTCGCGAGGCGGTGCAAAAGCCGTGCTCGTGTCAGTGGCCTCAGCTCGCTGCGGAGCGGCTCCGCAGTCGTGATTAGCAGGTCGCGGAGCTGGCAGAGCCCGGCGCGTTTTGCCTTGACCGCTCCCTCCCGAGCAGCCACAAGTGCTTGCAATGCCTGGCGTTCACCGCCGGCGCGTGGCGTCGCTGGCCGCTCGCTCCTGAGCACGCTGCGGGCGGCAGGGATCGCGTCGAGCGCGTCAGTCTTGCCACCCGTACGGCGTTCCCGGCGCAAGCGGCCGACCTCGAGCACCCGCTCAGCACGGACGGTCAGGAAGCGTCTGAGACCGGCAGCGAACGAACCGCTGCCTTCGATCGCGAACGCCCGCCGAGCTCGCGTATGC
>JBHEMK010000174.1:0-25444 GCA_046262635.1 Gaiellaceae bacterium | reverse complement strand
GGCGTGCCCTTGGCGAGGTCACGCGAGATCGTCGACCGCCACCTGGCCCAGGCGCATCCGGAGTTCAGGCCACGTCGACGAAAGCAGCTTCGCTCGAAGCAGGCTTGAACACCTAGAAGGAGCTGCGCGGCCCGGTCGCGGTTTTGGCGAGCTTTACCAGGGCCTCAGGAACGAGCCGCTCGAGCTCGCCCGCCCCGATCCGGCTGATTGCGCAGCCAAGAGGCCGCTCTGCCGCCAACCCCCGGCATCGAGAGGCATGATCTCTGGCGTCGCTCGTCGGCTTCGGGTGGGCGGAGCTCGAGGGCACGATGCGGCCTCTCGCGGTTGTAATGGTCGACGTAGACGCGAAGCACGCGTTCGAGGTGACGGCGGTTGAGGATCAGCAGCAAGTCGAGGCACTCGGCACGGACGGTCCGGACGAAGCGCTCCGCGATCGCGTTTGCCTTCGGCGCACGCACGGGAGTCTTCACCGTCCGGATGCCCTCGCTGCGCAAGACCTCGTCGAAGGAACCGCTGTACTTACTGTCGCGGTCGCGGATCAGGACCCGGACCCCCTCGTCTGAGAAGTCGAGGCCGAGGTTGCGCGCCTGCTGAGTCACCCAGGCGCCGGTCGGATTGGCGGTGCAGCGGGGAAGCCAGACGCGCCGGCTCGCGTGCGCGATGAAGAACAACACGTAGTAGCGGCGCAAGAACACGCTCTCGACAATGAAGAAATCGCAACCGACGATGCTCGCCGCCTGCACTCGCAGGAACTCGCGCCAACTTGGCCCGGACCGGCGCGGCGCCGGCTCCAGCTGCGCGTGAGCCAGCAGCCGGCGGATGCTTGTCGGCGACGCCTGCAAGCCCAGCTTGGCCAACTCACCACAGATCCGCCGGTGGCCCCAGCGCGGATTCTCCCGGGCGAGCCGCAACGCCAAACTCCCGCACCTCAGCCGGCAGCTTCGGTCGTCCACGCTGGCCGGGCGCCTGCCGCCACTTCCAGCGAACGAGCGCTTGATGCCAGCGCAGAAGCGTCCGCGGCGTTACCAAGAGCACGCTCCGCGACGACCGCGGTAGGTGGCAGGCAGCGGCTGCCAACAGGGCCCGATCAGGTGTGCCGAGCGTCGGCCGCGCGACCTGCCGGCGCAGGATCTCGAGCTCGTGGCGCAGCACCAGCAGTTCGATGTCTTTCACGTGTAGGCCGCGGCGGCTACGAACAAGCGCGCCAAGCAGAGCCCGCACGGTGAGGTAGAGGAACGAGAAGGCCATGCCGCCGATCCTCGCAGCCCGCGCGCCAACGCGGGGGCGACGCCAATTTTGGCGCCCTTCACGACTCGGAGCGTCACGTCGCGCCGCGCGGCCTCGAATCGAAGCACCCCGGGCGCGGAGCGCCTTGCGTCTGCGCCATCGGCCGGCCTCCGTCGGGCAAGGCAGTTGTGGTGCCGTCGCCGGACACCGTATGGTCAGGGAACCATACCATGCGAATCTCGCGATGAGACATCGACGCTTCGAGCCGCTCGGCCGCGACCTGTCGCTGCTCGCGCTGGGCACGAGCGTCTACCGGAATGCCGGCGATGATGAGTCGCTCGACCTGCTCGACGCATGGCTCGAGGTCGGCGGAACGCTCGTCGACACCGGCCGCGAATACGGCAACGCCGAGTCGGTCATTGCGCGCTGGCTCGATGCGCGCGGCGTGCACGACCAGGTGACGGTGTTGACGAAAGGTGGGCATCACGACGAGCAGCGCAGGCGCGTCACACCGAGGGACGTCGCGGCCGACCTGAACGAGAGCCGCGCTGTCCTCGGGCTCGCGACGATCGACCTCTACCTGCTGCACCGCGACGACCCGACACAGCCTGTCGGTCCACTCCTCGAATGTCTGAACGAGCACCGCGAGGCCGCGCGGATCCGCAGCTTCGGGGCGTCGAACTGGACGACCGAGCGGCTCGAGGAGGCGAACGCATATGCGGCCGCGCATGGATTGACCAGCTTCTCGTGCAGCAGCCCCGCGCTCAGCCTTGCCCAGCAAAACGAGCCGCCGTGGCCAGACTGCGTCTCCGCATCAGACCCGGCTTCTCGCGCCTGGTACGAAAGTGAGCAGCTGCCGGTATTCGCGTGGTCGTCGCAGGCCGGTGGCTATTTCACGAACGTGGCCAACCCGGACCTTACGCGCGTGTACGAAAGCGACGACAACCGCGAGCGATTCCGGCGCGCGACCGAGCTCGCACGCACCAAGGGGTGCAGCGCGAATCACATCGCGCTCGCCTGGGTCTTGCATCAGCCGTTTCCGAGCTATGCGGTGATCGGGCCGCGTACCGTGGGGGAGCTGCGCGACAGCGCCGCCGCAGTCGACATCGAGCTGACGCCCCACGAGTGGAGCTGGCTCGCGCTGGAGGAGTTGTATGCCGAAGGCGAGGCGGTGAGAGTGTGATGATGTTCAAACCGGTAACAACGCGACGCACGTTCGAGGAGGCACTCGAGCAGATCGTCGGCGCAATCCGGGCCGGTGATCTACGCGCCGGCGACCGGCTCGCCTCGGAGCGCGCGCTGGCGACCCAGATGCAAATCAGCCGGCCGACGCTCAGGGAGGCGATCCGTGTGCTTGCCGACGCCGGCGTCGTCGAGGTCAGACGCGGTCCGGGTGGGGGAATGTTCGTGCGCTCGGAGCTGATCCCGCGCGAACTGCTGGAGCTTGGCGCGGCCCTGCGTCTGAACGAGGTCGCCGGCGTGCTCGAGGCTCGGCGTCTGATCGAGCCGCGGGTCGCGCGACTGGCGGCGCTGTACGCGACCGATGACGACTTCGACGCGCTGCAGAAGACGATCGACCAGCAGCGCGAGGCTCTTGCGGATCGCAACCGGATGCTGCAGCTCGACCACCGCTTCCATCTCTTGATCGCTCGTGCGACCCGGAACTCGACGATCGCCTCTATGATGCACCTCCTGTTGCAGCGGCTCGAGATCGCGCGCGACATGACACCGCGCGGGCCGGACGACCCCGCCCTGGAGGTGGCGATCCATGAGCAGACGCTGCGCGCGATCATGAGCGGCGATCCCGAACAGATCGAGACGGCGATGGATGAGCATCTCAGCTACTTGGAGCGGATCTGGGAGGACGAGACCGGCCGCGTCCGGCTGCGTCGCGTGCCGGAGTTCCTGCTGTCCCGGCGCTGAGCAGGCTTCCTCGGTGGCCAATCGACTTGACCAGCTTTGGCAGATCCCTTGACTTATGCCGCATCCGGTAGTAGAAGGGGCTTCCGGGATCACCGGATCGGGCTCTGCGGGGCGGCTAGACGAGTTGCCAGCACCACCCCTCGGGCGAATCTTCGACGCATCCAACCGAGTAGGGAAGGGAGCAGTCGTATGAATCGCGACGAACGGCGGTTTCTCGAGGAGTTTCGTCGAAACGAGGCGACGTCGATCGAGAACAACCTGATCGACGAAATTGTCTCGGGCGAGATCGACCGCTCCGAGTTCCTGCGGCGGGGGGCGATGTTCGGCCTCTCTATCACGGCGATGTCGAGTGCGCTCGGGCTCGCAGGCGAAGCCGTGGCGGCGCCGAGCGCCCAGCTCGTCGCGCGAAAGAAGGGCGGCATCGTCCGCGTCGGCGTGGCCAAGTGGGGCGGCTCGCTCGAGCCCTACAAGCTCGCGGAGGCCGGCTCGCTCGCGGTGGCCGCGATCCCGGGCGAGTTCCTGACACTGACCGACAACAAGCTCCGGCTCAGGCCGCTGCTCGCCAAGAGCTGGAAGGCCAACGGCGATGCGACTGTTTGGACGTTCCAGCTCCGCAAGGGCGTCAAGTTCCACAATGGCCAGGAGATGACGGCCGACGATGTCGTTGCCAACTTCAAGCTCTACACCGGCGACAAGCAGTCGCAGGCGCTGTCGAACTTCAAGGGCGTGCTGAGCCCCGACGGCGTGGTCAAGAAGGGCAGGTACACCGTCCAGTTCCACCTCGAGGCACCAACGGGCGCATTCCCTTACCTTGTATCCGAGGCGGCCTACCAGACGATCATCGTCCCGCGATCGATACCGAAGGACGATTGGGTACAGCGAGGGATGATCAGCACCGGTCCGTACAAGCTGCACGGCTCCAGCGATAAACGTGAGTACAACTTCGTCCGCCATCCCGCGTATTGGGGCGGTGTGCCGGCGCTCGACGGCGTCAAGGTGACGACGTACGAGACCTCGACGGCGCAGGCTCTCGCGCTTCGCGCGGGACAGCTCGACATCGTCGGCGCGATCTCGACGCTGGAGGCGCAGCCTTTCCTACACGACAAGCGCTTCCAGATTCTCCACCAGAACGGACCGGCGCACCGCGAGTTCACGATGCGCGTCGACAACCCGGCGCTGAAGGATCCCCGCGTCCGCCGCGCCGTCGCACTCACGCTGAACAGGCCGGAGATCATTGCCGGTCTGCTCGGCGGCGGGGGGACGGTCGGCAACGACACGCCGTTCTGGAAGGGCTATCCGTCCTCCGATCGCTCGGTGCAGCAGCGCAAGCAGAAAACGTCACTGGCGAAGGCGCTTCTTGCCGCCGCAGGCCAGCAGAACTTGAGCTTCACGATCACGACGCACCGCCTGCAGGAGATTCCGGACTACGCCGCCGCGATCCAGCGGTATGGCCGGGAGGCCGGGATGAACATCGGCATCGAGTTGCAGTCGGACGCCGAGTACTACGGCGGCGGAGCCGATTACCAGAACACGACGCCGTGGCTCAACAAGCCGGCTACGATCACCGAGTGGGGTGCTCGACCGGTGCCGAACGTCTATCTGACGGCCGCGTTCGCGTCAGACGGTATTTGGAACGCACCGCACTACAAGAACCCGCAGCTCGATTCGGCGATCACGTCGTACCTGGCGGCCGTGGACATCAAGACGCAGCGTAAGTACTCGAAGCAGATCTCGGGGATCCTGCTCCGGGACACGCCAACCGTGATCGCCTACCACTTCTCTGCGATCTTCCCGACCAACGCGAAAATCAGGGGCTACCAGCCCGCAGGGCTCAGCCACGTCCTACTGCAACACACCCACTTCGTCTAGGCCGGTCAGGTAGCGGCAAGTCATCGCGACCCGGCGCCCCATGAGGATGCCGAGTCGCACCTCCGACCCAGCGCCTCGATGCTCCGCTACATCCTGAAACGGATCGCTCTTGGCATCATCACGCTGTTCCTGCTCAGCGTCATCGTCTTCGCGCTTTCGCAGCTGCTCCCGGGTAACGTCGCGCGGGCCGTGCTGGGGCAGTTCGCAACGCAGGACTCTGTCGATGCGATGAACCACGAGATCGGTGTCGACCGTCCGGCTGTGGTCCAATACCTCGACTACATGAAGGGGTTCGTCCACGGCGACCTCGGCAAATCGCTTGCTACGCAGGTGCCCGTCTGGTCGATCCTCCATCCTGCGCTCGTCAACTCTCTCAAGCTTGCCGCGTTCGCGTTCGTCATCGTCGTGCCGCTCAGCATCCTCGGCGGGATCGTGGCGGGTCTCCGTGCCGACAGCGGCACCGACCGCACGATTACGATCTTCGGGCTCTCGATGTCCGCGATGCCGGAGTTCGTGACCGGCATCATCCTCATCCTCGTGTTCGTGATCTGGCTGCCCCTGTTCCCGGTCACGGCACAGTCCGATCCCGGTGCCGGACCGCTAACGCAGATCCGTCACCTGTTCCTGCCGTCGATGTGCCTGGCTCTCGTCCTCTTCGGATACATCTCGCGCATCACTCGCGCAGGTGTGATCGAAGCCGCCGACGCCGACTACACCCGCGCCGCGTACCTGAAGGGACTGCCGACGTGGGTTGTCATTCGGCGGCACGTCTTGCGGAACGCGTTGCTGCCGACGATCGCCGTCGTCGCCACGCAGACCAGCTACATGGTCGGCGGCCTGCTCATCGTCGAGGGCCTCTTCAACTACGAGGGCATCGGGCAGCAGATCTACCTCGCCGCGCAGCAGAAGGACTTCACCGTGCTGACGTCGGCGGTGCTCACGCTCGGGATCGTGGTGCTCATCGTCACCCTCGTCGCTGACATCATTTACGGCTTCCTCAATCCGCGCATCCGCTTGGGCGCGGTTGCGGAATGAGCGCCGCCAAGTCCGCGATCCCGCAGGCCCCGACGCGCAGCGAGGCGCGGACAGCGCGTTCGGAGCGGCTGCGGCTGCTCCTGCGTACGCCGACGGTGCTGGTCGGGCTCCTGATCCTCGCTTTCTGGGTCACCTGCGCGATCTTTGGCGGGCGGATCACGCCGTACGACCCGATCTTCGGCCAGTCGCCAAAGGTCCTCGCCAGCCCGTCGTGGCACCACCTGTTCGGCACCGACCGGCTCGGCCGCGACGTTTTCTCGCGCGTGCTCGCCGGGTCGCGCGACATTCTGCTCGTTGCGCCGGCAGCGACGCTGCTCGGAACGCTGATCGGGACTGCGATCGGGCTGGCGATCGGCTACTTCCGCGGCCTCGTCGACGACGTCGCCAGCCGGGTGATCGACGCCGTTCTGGTCCTGCCCGTGATCGTCACCGGCGTCGTCGTGATTACGTCGCTCGGCAGCCGATCGGCATTCATCGTGACACTGCTGATCGGGTTCGTCTTTGCCCCGCTGGTCGCGCGCACCGTCCGAGCCGCTGTGCTCGCCGAGAGCGAGCTCGACTACGTCCAGGCGGCCCAATTGCGCGGTGAGAACGCCGTTTACGTGATGTTCAAGGAGATCCTCCCCAACGTCATGCCGCCGATCGTCGTCGAGTTCACCGTTCGGCTCGGCTACGCGATCTTCGCTGTCGCCGGTCTGACGTTCATCGGGCTTGGCCTGCAGCCGCCTTCGCCGGATTGGGCGGTGCAGGTGTTCGAGTACTACTCCGCGATCGATCCGTACTGGTGGGCGACGCTTTTCCCGGCTCTCGCGATCGCATCGCTCGTGATTGCAGTCAATCTCGTTGCCGACGGCGTCCGCGAGGTCTATGAGCGATGAGCGCGGCTGAGACGCTCTCCCCCGCGCTCGAGTTCGCCGAGCTCGACGTTGCGTACCGCGTCCGTGGTAAGGACCGGCAGGTGCTGCGGGGCGTGGACCTGACTGTTGCGCGCGGCGAGTCATTCGGTCTCGTCGGCGAGTCGGGTTGCGGGAAGTCGACCGCGGCGCTCGCCGCCGTGCGCTACCTCCCGCGTAACGGCCGCGTCCGCTCGGGCGAGATCCGCATCGCCGGCAAGGACGTGCTCGCGCTCAACGCAAGTGGGCTGCGGCGTTTGCGTGCGAACGACGTCGCGATGGTGTACCAGAACCCAGGCGCCTCGCTGAATCCCTCGCTGAAGGTGGGTGTGCAGGTGCGCGAGTCCTTTTTCGCGCGGGGATTCGCGCGTCGCGAGGTCCACGAACGAGCGGTCGAGGCCCTGCGGCGTGTCCAGATCGCGGATCCATTGTCCGTCATGAACAGATATCCGCACCAGCTCTCGGGTGGGATGCAGCAGCGCGCGATCATCGCGATGGCGCTCGCCAAGGACCCGTCGCTTCTGATCCTCGATGAGCCGACGACAGGGCTCGACGCGACGGTGGAGGCGGAGGTGCTGGATCTCGTCTCGCAGTTACAAGCGGAGCTGCAAACCTCTGTCCTCTTCATCAGCCACAACCTCGGGGTGATCGCGAAGATGTGCAAGCGCGTCGGCGTGCTGTACGCCGGTCGCCTCGTCGAGGAAGGGCCGGTCGCGACGGTCCTGAACGATCCGCGACATCCCTACACCGTCGGGCTGCTGCGCTGCATCCCGCGCGGCGGCGCCCGCAAGGATCACGGGCGACTCGACACGATTCCGGGGTTCCTGCCGCAGCTCGGCGCAGAGCTGCCCGGCTGCGTCTTCGGTGACCGTTGCGCGCTCGCGACGGCGAAGTGCGTCGAGGAGGAGCCGCCGCTCATCGCCGTGAACGGCGACCACATCTCGCGCTGCTGGTACCACGCTGTCGCGCCTGAGCTTCCGCGCCTGCTGGCCGAGGACATGACGCTGCCGGGCATCGACCGAAGCGCCGCGCCGCTCATCCGTTTCGAGGACGTGGGGAAGTTCTTCAAGCAGGCAGGGCACGACGTGCAGGCGCTCGCGGGCGTCGCGGGCTCGATCTGGCCCGGCGAGACGCTCGGCCTCGTTGGCGAGTCCGGTAGCGGCAAGACGACGCTCGCGCGCGCGATCCTCGGGATCGTCGCGCCGACGAGCGGCGCAATCGAGCTCCGCGGGCGGCAGCTGGCGCCGCGGTTCACAAAGCGCTCGCAGGACGATCTGCGTGCGCTCCAGATCGTCTTTCAGAACCCCGACTCCGCTCTCAACCGTCGGCACTCGGTCTGGCGGATCCTGCTGCGTTCGTTGAAGAAGCTCGCCGGTGTTCGCGGCCCAGAGGCCGAGAAGTGCGTCCTCGAGCTCGCCGACCGAGTGCGGCTCTCGGAGCGGACGTTGACGCAGAAGCCGGTGCAGCTGTCGGGCGGGTTGAAGCAACGTGTGGCGATCGCGCGCGCGTTCGCCGGGGAGCCTTCGCTCGTCATCTGCGACGAGCCGACTTCGGCGCTCGATGTCTCGGTGCAGGCGGCGATTCTGAACCTGCTCGTCGAGTTGCAAGCCGAGCGCGGCGTCGCCTTCCTCTTCATCTCGCATGATCTCGGCGTCGTGCGCTACATCTCGGACCGGATCGCGGTCCTCTATCTCGGTCGGCTCATGCAGCTCGGCAGCGCCGAGGCGGTCTTCAAGGGCCCGCATCATCCGTATACCGAAGCGCTGCTCTCGGCGGTTCCGACGATCGACGGGACACCGCGCGAGCGCATCCGCCTCGTGGGCGACATCCCGAGCGCGGCGGAACCTCCCTCCGGGTGCGTGTTCCACACGCGCTGCCCGCGCAAGATCGGCCGGATCTGCGAAGAGGAGGAGCCACCGCTGATCGAGGCCGAGGAGGAGCACATGATGCGGTGCCACATCCCGATCGAGCAGTTGCGCGTACTGCAGCACGAGGTGCCCGTGCGCATCGAGGTGCGCCAGGAGGAGCTGGCCTGAAACTCCTGCGTCGGTCCTAGGAGCGCACGCAGACGAGCGTCTCGTCGAGCCAGAAGGGCGGCAAGTAGGCACCCGATTCCGAGAGCGGAAGCACGTCCTCGCCGAGCTCGATTCCGAGCTCGTCGCACATGAAGGCGCGACGCCGCTCGATTCGCCGCCAGAGGTCTGCATAGTCGCGGGCGAGCTCGCCGCGGAGCTGCTCGTCGGCGAGGGCGACGGTGTCCTCGCAGTTGAGCGCGCGGCCCCGTGGAAGCGGCGCCGGGATGATGTCGCACTGCAACGCCATTCCCGACGCAAGCCGCTCGCAGCCGCCGGAGCGTATCGGCGAGTGCAGCCATTCCTCGAACGAGACCAGGTGCCCTGGATTGAGCGCGGGACGGAACGGGACGGACTCGAGCGCGTCAAGGACCGCATGCCAGACGGCGCCGCCCTCGACGCCCACGCCGACGGCGGCGTACCAGGCGGCGATCGCGTTGTGGTACGGCGCAACGATCTCCGCGAAGAACGCATCGTCCGGCTCGCGCCTCAGGAGTCCGGCGCGTGCGCAGAGGCCGCCGGTATAGCCGACGGCCGTCGTGACCGCGTCGCCTGCTTCAAGCAGGCGCGCAGTGGGGCTGCGCAGGCCGACGATGGTCCCCTTGCCGCCGGAGAGCATCAGGTGGCACGTCAAGGGCTCGCCTTGGTAGCCGAGCCGCCCCGCAGCCTCGAGCTCCGTCATCCCCGGCTCGGCCCCCGCGACGATCCGCATCACGGCGGCTGCGGCGCGAGTCGCACCCCACTCGAACAATGCGATCTGCGCCGCCGAGTTGCGCGTGCGCAGGCCGCGGCCGGCGTCCATCAGCTCCTGCGTGCAATCACGCAACGGTTCGCCTGTCAGCCGCCTCAGCGCCGCGATGACGAAAGCGGGCACGAAGGCCGGCTCACCCGGATCGTCCGTCTCCTCGGCAGTCAAGTATTTCCAGCCGACGACGCCGACGTCGTCGCCCGGCCCGATGCCGATGTCCGCCAGGCCTCGGTCGAGGCGTGGCGCGCTGTCGCGCGATTGGCCGAGCAGGCTCAAAGACTGGCAGAGCATCACGTCGACGTTCGGGCTGGTGCTCGAGGCGTAATCGACGCCCTCATTGCCGACGAGCAGAACGCGCCGGTGAGGGGGACCGAGCACGAGGAGCGCCTCCTCGAAGCGGGGATCGAAGTTGCAGAGGAAGCTGAGGTTCGCGGCGTGCTCGCGGTCGCCGTACACGACCACCCACGCGTGGTCGCAGCGCGCGTAGAGTGCGTCCATTCGCGCGTCGTACTCCTCGACGGAGACCGTCGGCGACTCCAGCGCGACCTCGGGCTCTGGCAGCGGGATGTGGCGAAGCTCTGTCGTCATCGGTCGAATGCGTGCGTTCACGCGCCTCGTGTCGGCGGATCGATACCCTAACCGGTGCCGTCTGCCGCTCGCGTCGGCACGGCATCGCGGCCCAGGACCGCAGCGGAAGGCGAGCGGGAATGCTCGCGACGCTCGCGGCACGCTCGACCTAGACTCGGGGTTCCGGTGGTCACCATCCAGCTCTCGTCATGACACCGCTGCGTGTCGGAATCGTCGGCTGCGGCGAGGCGACGCAGATCATGCATCTGCCAAGCCTCCGCTTCCTCGCGGACCTCTTCGTGGTAACAGCCGTCCGCGACATCAGCCCGACCTTCGCAGAGACGGTCGGGCACGACTGGAACATCCCTGTGCGGGTGGACGACCCCGACCTGCTCGTGAGCCGAGTGGACGTCGACACCGTGCTCGTCGCGACGCCGGACGCGTTTCACGCCGAAGTCGCCCTCTCCGCAATCGAGGCAGGCAAGCACGTGCTCGTCGAGAAGCCGCTCTGCATGACGCTGCGCGAACTGGACGCGATCGACGAGTCCCAGCGCCGCACCGGCGTTGTCGCCTAGGTCGGTACATGCGCCGGTACGCGCCGCGTTCCTCGCCGCGAAGCAGCAGGTGGAGACCGTCGGGGAGATCCGGCGAGCACGCGCGCAGCACCTGCTCGAGTTGAGCTCGCTTATCGTGCGTCCGACATCGCGGGTCGTCAGCGCGGACGACATACCGCAGGCGGCGCGAGAAGCGGGGCGTGCGCGGCGTGCACGCCTGCTCGCCGAGGCGACGAACGACGCGCCGCTACTGGTGCAGGAGGGTTACGCGCTCCTGCTCAGCCTGCGAGCCACGATCTCTCGGCGATGCGCGAGCTGGTGGGCAGGCCACACGGCGTCCTCCAAGCGGCCGTCTGGCACGACGCGTGGTTTGTCTCGGGCGTCCTCGACTACGGCTCGTATGCCTGCGAATTCGTCGTGGGCTTCGACCGGATCGCGCGCGTCGGCTCATTCATCGAGGTTCACCCCATGATCACGTGGTGCGCGTGCGCTTCGAGAGCTCGTACGTCCGCAACGTCCCGCTGCGTGCGACAGTACTCGCGGCGAGCGAGACGGGAGGCGTCGAGGAGCGGACCCTCCAGCCGACCTGGGCTGACCCGTTCGTGGAGGAGTGGCGCGCGTTGCACGTCTCGGACCGTAGCGAGCCGAAGACATCGGTCGCAGGTTTCCGAGAAGACCTGGAGCTCTTCCGCGACCTCGTCACCGCGATGCGCTGAGCTGCGACGCCGCCTGCTCGAAGCCAGCGGCGATATGGTCGAGGCGCCGCTGGAGGTTTCGCGCCGCGCGCGCGCGCTTCCGCTCAAGCGACCGCTTCACCCAGGTCCCGAACGGGCGCGCACTGCGCTCGTCGCGCAGGCTCGCGAGCTCGTCCCAGAGGTCGGGAGACGGCGTCGTTCGCGCGCGCGCAGCCCAGGCGAAGCCCGGGTGCGCCGCCGTATGGCGCAGGGCGTCGAGCCGGAAGACTTCCCGCCCGACGTGGCGGGCGAGCTGGTTGCGCCCGCTTCGAGCCGCGGCTCGGGCCGCTCCGCCGCGGTCGTCGCGGCGGAGGGCGTCGAGCGCCGCGTCGAGCGCCTCGACGTCGGCCAGAGCCTGGAGGTGGAGCGTCGACTGCTTGTCGCGCGCGTGGATCGCCTCGAGCGTCCGGGCGACCTTCGCAAACGCCGCCCGCTTGGCCTTCGCGCTCGTCGCACCGCGAGCGGCTCGCTCGTAGAGAGCCAAGGCCCGCTCGACGGTGCGAACGTCGAATCCCGCGGCGCGAGCAACGTCGAGACGGCCGTGGCGCCGCAACGCCGCGACGCGCGCGGGCAGGTCGAGCAGGTCGCTTCCCGCCGCGTCGGCGGCCATCACGACGCGCGCGTAGAAGCGCGTCTCGCGCGCGAGCTCGCCGTAGTCGATGAGTCCAGGTGTGTCGTACTGCGTGTGGTACTGCTCCCGCCAGTAGTCCTGCGCGTACGTGTTAACATTCAGCGATGGGACGCCGGCCGCGAGATACGGCCATTGCTCCGTTCCCGTCCGTGGCGGGCCATACGTCACCCCGTGCGGGAGCAGCCCGTCGCGCCGCGCCGATGCTGCGACGCGCCGCGAGAACCGCCGCAGCTCGGCCGGCGCGTCGATCCACATCGGCAGCGGCAGCCCGGAGCCCTCGATGTTGAGGTAGAACGGGACCGTGCGGCCCCAATGCGGGTGGGTGTGCTCGAGCCGCCAGGTCGCGCCGAGCAACCAGTCGAACGCGGAGTCGGCGCGGCCGTACTCCTCGCCGGTGTGCGAGCCGAAGACGATCGGATGCTCCGGCGTGTAGCCGGCGTCGACCATCGCTTTCGCGATTCCGAGCCCGGCGGCGACGCCCGACGCGTCGTCGAACCCGGCAGCGAACCAGCAGTCGTGGTGGCCGGCGACGACGATCGGCGCGCCCTTGCTCCGGCCGGGAAGCGTGCCGACGACATTGTGGGCAATCGCGCCGGGCAGTAAGTCGGCTTCGAGCGTCACTCGCGCCGGCAGCGGCGCCCGCTCGATCAGCCGCAGCGCGTCCTCCTTCGCGATCGTGACGAGCGGAACCGAGCCGGCGATCCAGAGTCCGTCGAACGAGCCGAGCGCGCCCTCGGCCTGATAGAAGCGGCCGCCGGGCAAGCAGGTGCAAACAACGGCGACCGCACCGGCGCGTGTCGCCTCGGCAGCCGTCAGCGACGGCCAGAACAGGTGGTCGCCCGGCCAGTCGAAGACGACGATCTTGCCGCGCACGTCTGCCCGCGCGAGCTCCGTGCGCGAGCCGCGTCCGGCGAAGACGAGGTCGCCGCTGACGCCTCCACGCGGCGTAGGCTGGGCGCCGCCGAACGAGGCGCAGGGAAACGTTTGGCCGTCCGCCACGAGCGATGCGCCGTAGAAACGCCAGCCGTCCGCCGCGACGGGCTCGAGGCGCACGTCCTCGAGCCCGATCGAACGCATTGCCTCGGCGACAACCGCGCACGTCGCGTCGTCCTCCGGCGTGCCGGCGACGCGGAAGCCGAGAGGGCTCGAGCCGATCGCAGCCATCGCCTCCACGACCGCGCGCATGAACTGGGCGTCTACGGCACCCTCGACGGTCGCGCTGGCGGAACGGATTATCGCGTGAGGCATCGGCAGAACATCGGTGCAGCCGACCACCCGAGCGCCGGCAATGTGTTTCTACTAGATCGTCCCCGCCCGTGGGGTGCAGAAACTCGGCCGGGTAAGGGACGGACGCGGGTGACACCTCGGTAGCGTCGGCGTCTCCGTCTGTCGGAGATCGCCTTTGCTTGTGTCAGCGCTGTACGTCGTCGTCGGCCGGCTGCTGGAGTTGATCGTGCTCGTCGCCGGCGGATCGTGAGAAGGATCTCGAGATCCTCGTCCTCCGGCACGAGCTGGCGATCCTCCGCCGGCAGGCGAGTCGGCCGCGATTCGAGCCGCACGACCGGCTGCTGCTTACGGCGCTGAGTCAGCTGCTCCCGCGCCGCAGCTGGGACATCTTCCTGGTGCGACCGGAGACGCTGCTGCGTTGGCACCGTCGGCTGGTCGCTCGCCGCTGGACCTACCCGCACCGTTCTGGACGCCCCCGATCAGGCGTGAGGCGCAGGAGCTGGTCCTCCGCCTCGCGCGCGAGAACCCGAGCTGGGGCTACCTGCGGATCGTGGGCGAACTGCGCAAGCTCGGCGTCACCGTCTCGGCGACCTCTGTTCGCAACATCTCGCCCGGGCTGGGCTGTCGCCGGCGCCGCGGCGCGACTCGCAATCGTGGCGCAGCTTCCTACGAGCCCACGGCGAGTCGGATTCTCGCCTGTGACTTCTTCACCGTCGACACGGTCTGGCTGCGCCGTCTGCACGTGCTGGTCTTCCTCTCACTCCGTACCCGCCGTATCGAGTACCTCGCGTGCACGAGCAAGCCCGACAGCGGCTGGATGCTGCAGCAGGCGCGGAACCTGCTCATGGATCTCGACGACCGAGAGCGGCAGGTGCGGTTCCTGATTCATGACCGCGCCGCAAAGTTCCCGCGCGCCTTCGACGCCCTCCTCGGCAGCGAGAAGATCAAGGTTATCCGCACGCCCGTCCGGGCGCCGAATGGGAACGCCTTCGCCGAACGCTGGATCGAGACCGTTCGAAGGGAGTGTCCCGATCGACTCCTGATCGTGAACCGCTGACACCTCGAACGCGTCCTCCCGATCTACATCCGCCACTACGGATGGAAGTCAAGTCGCTGGACGGGTGGCGGCTCCTTTGCGAGAGTTCGGTTGGGCGCGGGTGACCGCGAGCCAACTCCCACCGCCCTCACCGCTCCCTCCACCAACGCCCGCCAAACGAAGAACAGCCGCCGCCAGCGTCAGGGACCGTCATCGATCTCGACCGTGTTCACCGCGGAGACATCCTCGGCAGACTCATTCACGAGTACAGCGCAGCGGCATGATCGAGGGCGAATCCAGTTTCCGGCACCCACAGGCATCGATGGTGGTCGATCTCGTCGTAGGTCGACAGCGTCTGATCGAAGCCGAAAGGGTCGCCGGGATCGGCGAGAAAGCCGCCGCCGTCGAGGGCGATCCGCCCTGTCGGCGGACACCAGTAGCGTGAGCTTCCGGTCACGCCTCGAGGCTAGCGCGGCCGCCCGCGCTCGCGTGGCACCTGATCCGGGAAGCGCTTCAGCCGGCGCCTTCGATCTCGCCCGTCGCAGGATGAACCATGAGCCGCGGCAGCAGTTGCTTCAGGTAACCGCGCACCTGGCCGCTGCCGCGTTCGGCGCTCGCTGTGCACGCGACGACCAGGTCGGCGCATTGCAGGCATCGAGTGGTGGTCGGACCGAGGAACAGTCCCTCCACGATCCGCGGTAGCTGCATGTACGGCGTGCCGTCCTTCGTCAGGTCGGCGAAGAACCTTCGCGCTCACACCGTCGCGTTGGCCCCGCATCGATCTCCCCTGGCCGACCCAGGGTCCGCAAGCCTTACGGACCGGGGCTACATCGATCGGCCGTCTGCGAGTAGGAGCGGCAGCTCGGTCCGGTCACCCGAGTCGGCGGACGCGCGCGCGAATGTGGCGTGTGTTGAGGAACGTCTGCATGCCTTCCGGGCCGAGGTCGCGCCCTGATCCGGAGAGCTTCCAGCCGCCGAACGGGGCTTGCAGTTCGGTCACGTCGTTGACGTTGATACCGACGGCGCCTGCCTCGATTTGATCAGCGAAGGCCCAAGCTCGCTCGAGATCCCTCGAATAGATGTACGCGGCGAGCCCGTAGGGGAGCGCGTTTGCGAGGTCGATCAGTTCGGCGTCTGTTCGTGCGCCTGCGACCGGCATCACCGGGCCGAAGGTCTCCTCGGTCATTGCGAGGGCGTTGGTGGGAACCGCGTCCAGCACCGCGGGCGAAACGAAGTGGCCGTCGCCTTTGAGTCGGCCGCCGCCGGTGACGAGCCGAGCGCCTCGCCGGATTGCGTCGTCGATGTGCGCGCGCGTCTTCTCAAGCACTGCGTCGTTGAACACGGGGCCGTACTCGACGCCGCTCTCGAGTCCGTTCCCGACTTGCAGTGCGCGCGTCCGTTCGGCGACGGCTTCGACGAATTCTTCGCGCCTGGCCTCGGCGACGAGGACGCGGTTCACCGCGATGCAGATTTGCCCCATGTTCGAGAAGCTCCGTCGTACGGCTGCTGCTGCCGCTTCCTCGAGGTCGGCGTCGTCGAGGACGATGAACGGCGTCTGCCCGCCAAGCTCGAGTGTGAGCCGTTTCAGCGTCCGCGCTGCGACCGCCATGATCAGGCGTCCCGTCTGTGTCGACACGGTGGCGGTGATCGCCGCCAGGTCGGGGTGTGCGACGAGGGCGTTGCCGAGGTCGGCCCCGCCGGGGAGGTCGGCGAGTGCACCTGGGGGTAGGCCGGCGTCTGCGAGCGCCTCGACGACGGCGGCGATCGCGATCGGCGCGTCTGCCGGCGGCTTGGCGATCACGGTGCAGCCGGCGGCGAGCGCTGGAGCGACCTTCCACGCATAGAGGTCGACGGGGTAGTTCCAGGGCACGATGGCGCCGACGATCCCGACGGGCGCGTAAGACACGATGCTCTTGACCTCGGGCGAGACTGACGGCCGGAGTGAGCCCCAGATCCGCTTGCCTTCTTCGCCGTAGTAGCGGAACACCTCGGCTGCGAACCGGATCTCCTTCGCGGCGTCGGGTAGCGGCTTGCCCTGCTCGGTGGTGAGCCGCACGGCGATCTCGTCCACGCGCTCCTCGATCAGTTCGGCTGCGCGGGCGAGGGTGCGTGCGCGTTCTTGTGCTGTGGATTCCTCCCATGCGCGTCCGTGTGTGCGTGCGGCTCGAACGGCTTGTTCGAGGTCCTCCTCTCCCGCGAGCGCTGTTGTTCCGGCAGCGGCGCCGGTTGCGGGGTCGATGACGGTCGCAGTCGTGCCGCTTGCGGCTGGGTGCCAGCGGCCGTCGATGAACAGGAGGCGGTCGCGGTCGGTCATGTCAGCGTGAGGAGAGGAGCTGCCAGAGCTGCTCGTAGTTCTCGTCGTTGTGGGCGTGCGCGGCTGCGGCGTCCCGGACGTTCGGGCTGACCATGATCCTTGGTGGTGTTCCGCGCGCGGCGAGCTCCTCGACGGTCGCGGCGACGATTGCGTGTGCGGCTGCGACTGCGACGACTGTCGAGGTCGGCCCGACGGGGTCGTCGAGGCCTTCGATGTCGACGGCGGCGTCACGTAGCGGCACGCGCGTGTCGACGACGACGTTGGCGAGCTCGTAGAGACGCTTGCCGCAGCTGTGACGCGACTCGACCTGGGAGGAGTGGGGGACGGACGTCACGCCGACCAGCCTCATCCCGAGTTGCTTCGCCTCGACTGCCATGTCGAGGATCACTGCGTTGATGCCGGAGTGCGAGAAGAGCATCATGGTGTCGGCGGGGTCGAGACGGTGCGCGCGAAGAATCGCTTTGCCGTAGCCCTCGCGCGTGTGCAGAAAGCGGTACTGGTAGGAGCCCATGTCGCCGAGTACGTGATGGAACAGCGCGATTGGGGTCTCGACGATCGGCCTGAAGCCCACGGGCGTGCCCGTGCGGGGAAACGTCTCGAGGGCGGCGAAGGAGCCGTGCCCTGTCCCGAACGTGAAGACGAGCTTGCCTGCCGCGATGCTGTCCGCGCAGGCGCGACCGGCGGCGGCGACCGCGTCGCCCTGGCTCTCGCGGAGCTCGTCGAGCCGCGCGATCGTCGTCCCCAGGTACCGGTCGGCTGCGCTCATCGTGTCTCCTTTGTCTGCATGCGATCGAGCTCCCCGCCAGCCGGCGCCTCACCGAGTGCCTTCAGCGAAGCCAGTCCGAGCTCGACCAGCCGGTCCTCGGCCCGCGCCCGCTCTTCGTCGTCCATCTTGCGTCCGCCTTCCCAGGCGACGGTCGCGAGGCAGAGCGACGAGGCGCGGGCACCGAGCGCGCTCGCGACGGCGAGAACGGCGGATGTCTCCATATCGATCGCAAGCACACCGAGCGAGCAGAGCTCCTCGACGCGGGCGGCGATCGGCGCGCGGTCGCATTCGCGCAGGGCGAGCATCTGGGTGTAGAAGCCGTCGTAGGAGGCGAAGACGCCCGCCTGCCACGACTCGCCGCCCGCGGCGAGTTCGCGTCGGACGATCGTCTGCAGGGTGTAGTCGGAGACGGCGGGATAGCCTTCGGGGACGTAGGTGCCCGAGGTCGACTCGCCACGAATCGCGGCCTCCCCGAGCAGGAACTCGCCGAGCTTGCCGGGCGGTAGCCGCATCGCCGTCCCGAGCCGCAGGAACGTCGACGTGCCGATGCTCCAGAGCTCGTGGAGCACGACCGCCGCGATCGGCGCGCCCATTCCGAACGCCGCCGCGGTGACCGGCGTGCCCTCGTAGCGACCGCTGACCGTCCAAAGGCCTCGGTCGTCGTTCAAAAACGTCGGCTCGTCGAGGCGTGCAGCGATCCGGGCGATGCGGCCGCGGTCGCCGACTAGGAGCGCCCGGTCGGCAACCTGTGACGGTGTGGCACGTAGATACCAAGCCTGATCTTGCACTCGCATCCCCCTTCAGACTCGTGGACGAACAACAGCATCGCGGCGACCGGCGTCGACGTCGAGACGGCGCCGGAGCAGTGTTGCGGCGGTCTCGGCGCCGTTTGTGACTGCGGCCGCCGTGTCGGCGCCGCCGATCAGCGCCGCCAGCAGTCCGGCACAGAAACGGTCGCCGGCGCCGATGGTGTCGAGAATCTCCAGCCGTAGTCCGGGTTCGATTTGGTGTTCCTGGCCCGAAGTCCAGTAACGCAGTCCCAGCGGGCCCCGTGTCTCGACGATGAGCGCGTCGGGGGAGGCGACGTGGTCGCGCCAGTCGACTCCGAGGGACTGCTCGAGGAACTCCGCTTCGACGGAGCTGAAGACGATGACGCCGGCCCGCGCTGCGAGCGCGCGGGTGAGGGAGGGCGGGAGCGAGCCCGGGTCGGCCTTTACTGACCAGAACAACGACGCCGTTGGCGGCAGCGCGTCGAGCGTCTCGGCGCATGGCCCGGGCGGCCCGACGGAGGCGACGAGCCACGCCGCGCCAGCGCACACACGCCGCTGGCGCTCCGTGAGTGTCTCCGGAAGAGGACCACCGGGGTCGTAGATGCAGTAACTGGCGTCGGACGGCCCGTACGGAAGCCACACCGAGCCCGTGTGCGGCTGCGGTCCGCGCTCGAGGGCCTCGACGCCGACTCCCGCTGCGACGAGCGAGCGTGCGACGAGTTCGGCTTCGTCGTCCTCGCCGACGAAGGAGGCGATGTCGACGGAAAGACCCGCTTCCGCGAGGCCGGTCGCAATGTATGACGCGCAGCCGCCGACGCGGCCCTCCGGCGGCGTGTGACGACGCTCGACGAGTGATGTCACGCCCCGTTCGACGTCGCGGCTGAGGCCGACGACGTGCTCGAGGTTCACGTATCCGAAAACGGTGACGCGGCTCACAGCAGTTCGATGGCCTCCTCGAGGGCGACGACGCGGCCCATGTAGCGTGCGATGTCCTCGAGCGATGCCTCGGCGAGGTGCGGACGGTTCGAGTTCGTCGCCTCGCGGACGACGGCGACCGAGAATCCGTTCGCGAACGCGTCCTGCACTGTCGCACGGATGCAGACGTTCGTCTTGACGCCTGCGACGACGACTGTTGCGATGCGCTGCTCGTGGAGCATCAGCGCGAGATCGGTGGCGAAGAATGCACTGAAGCGACGCTTGTGCAACTCGAGCTCGCGCTCGCTGCGCATCGGTGTGAAGGGCGGAAAGATCTCGCTGTCGAAGGTGCCGGTGAACGAGTGCTCGGGCAGGACGCGCCATTCGAAGTCGTCGAGACCAGCGCGGTGTCGCTCGACCGCATGGACGATCAGCGTGCCGCGCTCGCGCGCACGGCGGAGCAGGGCGAGGATCGGCCCGACCGTCGAGTCGACCTTGGGGTAGTAGTCAGGGCCCTGCGGGTCGTAAAAGGCGTTGATCCCGTCCACCACGAGGAGAGCCGTGTGTCGTGCCGCTTCGCTCACGAGCCCACGCTCAATCCGTCTGCGGGCACGGCCTCGTCGAAGCGGCCGGCGGCGACGCGGCGCCGCAGGGCGACGACGACGAGCGCGGCCACAACGGCGAGATACGGCAGCATCTCCGGGATCTGGTCGGGCAGCCCCGCCGTCTGGAGGCGGATGCTCACGGCATCGACGATTCCGAAGGTGAACGCGGCAATCGCCGTCAGCAGCGGTCGCGAGTTGCCGAAATAGAAGGCCGCGAGCGCGATGAAACCGCGTCCGGCCGTCATGTCCTTGTTGAAGAGCTGGACGGTCGCCAGCGCGAGTTGCGCGCCGCCGAGCGCCGAGAGGAGGCCTGCGATCAGCGTCGAGAGCTCGCGCAGCCGGGCCAGGGAAAGCCCAGCCGCAACAGCCACCTCTGGGTTGTGGCCGGCCGCACGGAGCCGCATGCCGATGACGGTGCGTCGAAGCAGGAACCAGGTGAGGGGGATCGCCGCCCAGGAGAAGTAGGTGATCGGGTCCTGCGAGAAGACCACCTGCCCGACCCAGGGGATCGACGAGAGGCCCGGGACCGGCCAAGCGCTCACGGGTGGGATGTTGTCCGGCTGCAGCGTGCTCGCCTGGTCGAAAAAGATCGGCAGCAGGTAGCCGAACAGCCCGGGCATGAGTAGGGCGAGCCCCAACCCGGCGACGATCTCGTTCGCGCCCAGCCGCGTGATCGGAAGGGCAAACAACCAGCCGACGAGCGCTCCGGCCGCCATCGCCGCGAGGCAGGCGACGGCGGCGTTGTGCGCTTTCCAGTCGACGAAGACGGCGATGAACGCGCCGGCGAGCATCATCCCGTCGAGCCCGATGTTGACGATGCCGGCCTCGCGGTTGATCGCGCCGCCGAGCGCAGCGAGCAAGATCGGCGTGGTCGCAAGCAGGCCGGTCGTCAGCACCGTCTGCATCAGCCTTCGCCTCCTCCGCCAAGCGGCGCGCCGCGCGGCGTGGGCGTCTCTTGCGCGCGGGCGCGGTGGCGGCGGCGCACCCGAACGAACTGCACGCCGGCGAAGATCATCAACGTCCCCTGGAGGATCTGCGTCAGCGCGATCGGCACGTTGCCGAACAGCTGGATCACTCCGCCGGCGCTGGCGAGGCCCCCGAAAAAGAGCGACGCGAGTAGCAACCCGACCCAGGAGTTGCGTCCGAGGACGGCGACGGCGATGCCGGAGTAGCCGTAGCCCGGCTGTGTCGAGAAGCCGGAGGTGAAGTTGTAGGTCACGCCGAGCACGATGAACGCGCCCGCAAGACCCCCGAGTGCGCCGCCGACGAGCATCGTCAGCAGCGCGCTGCGCCGGACGGAGAACCCGACAGCTGCGGCAAAGCGCGGATTGTCGCCGACCATTCGCACCTCGGCGCCAAGGCGCGTACCGCGCAGGAACCAGCCGTAGACGAGAGCGACGCCGAGGGCCACCGGCGCGGCGAGCGTCAGCGTCGTACCGGCGACGAACGGATGCAGCCGCACGGAGTCCGGGATCGGCGGCGTCTGCGCATTCCCGATCGTCTGGTACAGGAAGTGGTAGAGGACGAAGTACGACGTCAGGGCGATGCCGACGTAGTTGAGCATCAGTGTCGTCACCACCTCGTCGATAGCGAGGTACGCGCGCAGGAGCGCGGGTAGCAGCTGCCATGCCAAGCCGACCGCAAGGCCGAGCAGCAGGGCGCCCGCGGTGACGAACGGCGCGCTCGCACCCGACCACTCCGCACCGACCCAGGCGGTCGCCAGCGCGCCCACGTACACCGAGCCCTCGAGCCCGACGTTGAAGAAGCCGGCGCGGAACGCAAGCGCCGTCCCGACCCCGGTCAGCAGCAGCGGCGTCCCGGCGGCCAGCGTGTTCGCGAGCCGTGGCCAGGTGCCTGCCGCCTGGACGAGGTAGAGGTGATAGACGCTGCCGGGATTCCGGCCCGTCGCGGCGAGCACCGCCGCGCCGACGGCGAGGGTCAGGACGAGAGGGCCGAGCGCTCGTGCCCCCCGCGCGAGCAGGACTTCCAGCCCGTGATTCGGCCTTGGCTGCGCGTCGGCGGTGGCGGCTGTCATCACGCGGCTCCGACGGCGGCGCCCGTCATCAGCATGCCGATCTCGGCCGCGTCCAGTTCGCCGGGGACATAGCCGCCGACGATGCGCCCGTCGAACATCACGACGACGCGGTCGGCGAGCTGGGAGAGCTCGTCGAGATCGGCGGAGACGACGAGGACTGCGCAGCCGGCTGCGCGCAGCTCGAGCAGCTTCTCGTGGATGAACGCCATTCCGCGAACGTCCACTCCTCGCGTGGGATGCGCCGCAACGAGCACGCGAGGCTGATCCTCGAGCTCGCGGCCGACAACGAGCCGCTGTATGTTGCCTCCCGAGAGTGCGCGTGCCGGGAGGTCGAGGTCGGCGCGAACACCCATCTTGGCGAGGACGCGCCGACTTCGCTCGCGGAGCGCACGGCGGCGAATCGTGCCGAGCCGCGAATTGCCCCCGACTGCAACCGCAGTTGCCGCGACGTTTTCCCACAAGCCCGCATCTCGGTTGACGCCGTCGGTCATACGGTCGGCAGGAATCGACGCGATCCCTCGCGCCCGACGCTTCGCGACCGAAAGGTCTTCGACTGGCCGGCCCTCGAGCTCGACCGTTCCTGCCGACGCCGCGCGCAGTCCCAGGACGATGTCGCAGAGCTCGCTCTGCCCGTTGCCCTCGACGCCGGCGATGCCGACGATTTCGCGGCCTCGAAGTTCGAGGTCGATCCCGTGTAGCGGCCGGTCGCCCTCGCCTGTCGCTCGGGTCTCGATCCCGCGGATGCGGAGGCGCGGCTTGCCGGGCCGGGCGGGCCCCTCACGCGCCGGTGGCGCGACGAGGTCGCCGACCATCAGCCGCGCGATCTCCCGCAGGTCGACCTCGGCACGGTCAACCCGCCCGACGACGGTACCTCCGCGCAGCACGGTGACGGCGTCCGCGATCTGGCGTACCTCTTCGAGCTTGTGAGTGATCAGCACCACCGTTCGGCCCTCGGCAGCGAGCGACCGGAGCACGTCGAAGAGGCCGTCCACCTCACCGGCGGTGAGGACGGTCGTCGGTTCGTCGAAGACGAGGACGGCCGAGTTGCGCCAGAGGACGCGCAGCAGCTCCAGCCGCTGGCGCTGGGAGAGCCCCAGGGTCTCGGCCGGGGCGTTCCAGCCGAACGAGAAGCCGAGGCGCCGTGCGAGTTCGTCCGCCGAGGTGCGCGTCTCCTGTTTGCGCAGGACTCCGAGGCGGGAGGGCTCCCAGCCGAGCGCGAGGTTCTCGAGCACGCTGAGCCCCGGGACGACCTCGCAGTGCTGGGGGACGAGGCCGACGCCCGCCTCTTGCGCCTCGCGCGGCAGCGGCCGGGCGGAGAGCTGCCTGCCGCCGACCTCGATCGAGCCGGAATCGGCATGCTCGAGCCCCGCGAGAATTCGCACGAGCGTCGTCTTGCCCGCCCCGTTCTCACCCACGAGCGCGTGCACCTCGCCGGCGCCGGCTGCGACCGAGACGCCCTTCAGCACCTGCAGCGTCCCGAACTGCTTCCAGATGCCATCGAGCACGAATCCGCCCTGCGGGAGGGTGTGCCGGTGGGCGCCCCGGGCGTCCACCGGCGTGTGCTGCTCGTCTCTCACTTGCCTCCGGCAAACCAGGACGGATACCCCTGAGTTGGCACGTTCCAGACCTTGAGCTTCCCCGACTTGATTTGTTGTGTGATCAGCGCGAGCCGCTTGAGATCGGCGGCGGGCAGCAGGTTTCGCGTGTACCGCATCGGGCTGATCGCCACGCCGTTGTTGTTCAGGCCAAAGTTCAGGGTGGTGTTCCCCTTCAGCTGCCCCTGTACGTAGCGGGCGATCGCCGTATAGACGGCGGTGTCGATGTGCTTGATTGAGCTCGTCAGGACGTGCCCCGGGGCGAGGTAGTCCTGGTTCGAGTCGACGCCGATCGCGAACAGGTTCTTCTGCTTGGCGGCCTTGATTCCACCGAGCCCCGTGACACCGGCGACCTGGTAGACCACTGACGCGCCCTGCGAGAACATCGAGTTGGTCAATGCGGCACCCTTGGAGGGGTCGGCGAAGCTGTTCGCGTACGCGATCAAGACCTTCTGCTTCTTGTCGATGTACTGCGCGCCCTGCTGATAGCCGACAAGGAACTGGTCGATTCCCGGCGACTTCACGCCGCCGATCGCGCCGATGATGTGCTTCCCTCGCGCCTGCTTCGCCTTGCCGTCTTTGTTCAGCATCGCCGAGACGACACCACAGAGGAACGAGCTGTCCTGCACGTTGAACATCTCGCTCGTCACGTTCGCGCCTTTGACGACGTTGTCGGCCATGACGAAGGCGACGTTCGGGAACTGCTGCGCAACCTGCTCGAGTGCTGTCCCGCAGCCGTAGTTGAGATTGATGATCAACCCGTAGCCGCCCTGGGCTGCTGCCGTCAGATCCTGCGCGCAGTGCGTGTCGATCTGCGGGTCTTGAACGGGGGTTCCGGTGATACCGAACTGCTTCACCGCTCGCTTCATGCCGGCGTTGCCGAGATCGTTGAAGCCTTTGTCGCCGAGTCCGGCATCGGAGATGATCAACGCGACCTTGCAGTTCACCGACGATGGGCAGGTCGCATGTCTCGCCGTCAACCCTGCGTGGGCTTGGGCCGCAAGAATGGCGAGCGCGGCCGCGGCGATGACAACCGCTGCGGCCCTGACCCTCCGAGTCGTTCTAGTTCCGGTCACTTCTACCCTCCTGAGGTTCGGATGAGACTCAGCCAGTACTGCGGTCGGTCAGGTCGCGGCCACCTCCTCCTGGGAGCGGGCGAGGTCACGGCGGAGCCAGATGACGTAGTCGTAGCGATCGGCCCGGTAGGCCGCACGCACGAGCTCGACCGGGCGGCTGTCGGCGTCGTAGGTGCGCCGGACGACCTCGAGCAACGGCGCGTTGGGTGACAGATGAAGGAGCTCGAGCTCCCGGCTTGTCGCGAGCCGGGCGGTGATGTCCTCGCGGGCGACGTCGATCTCGACGCCGGCTGCGCCGAGCACCCCGTAGAGCGAGAGCTCGGGCATCCTGCGTAGCACGGTGCGCGTGAAGCCGATGCGGGCGGCGACGTCGGCCGCCAGGTAGAGCGTGTGAATGCCGACCGGCTCGCCGGCGGCGGTCCGCACGCGCACGATCCGGACGAGCGGCGTCCCGGCAGGGAAGTGGTCGGCGCCGCCGTCGCCGACCACGCTCGTGAACGAGACAAGCGCCGCGCCCGGCTCAAGACCGAGTGATCGGAGATGCTCGGTGAAGCTCGTCAGCTCCGACAGTGGACGAACCAGCCGCCGCTCCGAGACGAACGTCCCTCGGCCGGCCTCGCGGCTGACGACACCCTCACGCTCGAGGTCGTCGAAAGCGCGCCGAATCGTGCCGCGGCTGACAACGAACCGCTTCCCCAGCTCGGATTCGGTTGGGAGGCGGTCGCCGGGCCGCAACCCGTTGCGGCGGATCATCTGCTCCACCGCGTCGCGGACGTGCCAGTACTTCGGCGTCGGCGGAGCGCTCCGACTCATCTGAATGTTCATACGTTTAGGCGAATTTGCCACGACAGA
>JBHEMK010000173.1:0-12092 GCA_046262635.1 Gaiellaceae bacterium | reverse complement strand
GCTGCTCGTCCACACAGGCGAAGTCAAGGGCTCGGTCTACGAGCGCAACAGCCGCGTCGAGTTCCTCGAATTCCTCGAACTGCTCGAGGCCGAGATCCCCACCGACAAGCAGGTGCATGCGATCCTCGACAACCTGCAGGTTCACAAGACGCCCGAGGTGTCTGCCTGGCTTGAGGCCCACCCGCGCTGGCACTTTCACTTCACCCCGACTCACGCCTCCTGGCTCAACCAGATCGAGCTCTTCGAGGATGTCCCGCGCGCCGTGGAATTTCGCGACGGCGGTCCCGGTGTGAGCGTTACGTTGCTGCGACGATAGCGGTCTCCTTGGTCGGGGTGTGCGCGGCATTGGCGTGACGACGGCCGTCGTGGTCGCGTTCGATCGCGATGACGAGGGTGGCGAGATCGCGGTAGCCGATGATCTTCCGAAATTGGCGTTCGGCTTCGAGCATGCCGACGGCAGTCCAGCGCAGCGCCATCTCGCCCGAGGACCAGCGCTTCACGTTGCGCTGGCTGCGGCGGACGATCTCGAGCATCGATTCGCACGGGTTCGTGCTCTCGAGCGTTCGCTTCAGCGAGCCAGTGACGCCGAGCCGGCTGAGCGTCAGCGTTTCGTCCATGCCTTCGCGCAGCGAGCCGGCGGCGCCGGGGTATCTACGCTCGAGCTCACCGGCGAGAAGGCGCAGCTGGGTGAGCGCGCGCTCGTGATCGTCGAGCGCCCAGGCCCGGCGCAGCCGCTGCTTCACGGCCGGCCGGTCACGCTCGGGCAGGTGGTCGAGCACATTGCGCTCCTTGTGGCGCACACACCGTTGCACCGGCGCCTCGCCGAAGACGTTGCGGATCGCCTTCCTGAGCGCCTTGGCGCCGTCGATCACGAACAGGATCCCCTGCTCGGGGTCGAGGCCGCGCTCGACCAGGTCGGCCAGCAGCGCGGTGGCGACGGTCGCGTTCTCCGTGCTTCCTTCCCAGAGCCCGAGCGGGATCTTGACGCCCTCGGTGCTGATCCCGAGCGCGACCACGTTCGTGCGCCCCTGCAGCTCGAGCCCGTCGAGCATCATCACCGCCAAGCGGACGTCGTCAAGGCGGCGGCTGATCAGCTCGCCCAACGAGCGGCGGCTGCGCTCGACGAAGCTGCGCGAGACGGCCGAGCGCGACGTCGACCGCGCCGCCTGCTCGACCCCCTCACCGACCGGCTCCTGCGTGCGCCGGTAGCGGCGCGTGGAGACGCCTGCGAGCATCCGCTCGAGCACGACCCGCGAGAGCCGGTCGCGGTCGGCGAAGTGCTCGTATGTGCGCAGCCGCACTTCGGCCGCGCCGTTGGCGCTCCTGACCCGCGGCCGCTCGACCGGGACGCGCCTGCCGCCGAGGGTCACCTCGCCCGACTCGTGCCCGTGTCGCACCGCGACCCGGTCGGCGTTGTGCTTGCCCTTCGTGCCGACGACCTCGTCCACCTCTTCTTCCAGCAGCTCGGCCAGCACGCCGAGCCCGACACCGACGCTCAACGCGAGCAGCCCCTCCTTCGCCGAGCCGACCAGCTGCCCTAACGCCTCCTGCACGCGCTCCGGCAGGACGACCTCCTCGTTGCTCGCCTGCGCGAGCGATACGTTGCTCCTCACGGCGGTTCCTCCTTGTCGATCTTCCGGATCACCCGCCAGCCTCCCAGCGGAGCGGACGGGAAGAAGGGACCGCCGACCTACGAAGTTCTACGAGCTACGGTTGTCATGAAGGGGGCCTCCGATGGCCGCGGTAGCGTCGCGGCCGGTCAACTCGAGAGGAGGCCCCTGATCGAGATCTTGTACGGCGCAATCGACATCCACAAGCACGTGTTCCAGGCGGCGGTCTTCGACGCCGCCTCGGGCGAGCTCGTCGAGGCACGCTTTCCCGCCACACGTGAGGCGCTCGCCGACTGGGCGGGCGAATGGCAAGGCAAGCTGGCCGCGGTCGCGATCGAGGCGACCAGCGGCTGGCGCTGGGTTGTCCGCGAGCTGCAACGCTCCGGCTTCGTCGTCCAGCTGGCCGACCCCGGCCAGGCGGTCGCGCTGAAGGGATAGCGGCGGCAGGCGAAGACCGATCGGCTCGACGCCCGCTGGCTGGCGATCCTGCTGGCCAAGCAGATGCTGCCAACCGCCTGGATCCCGCCCGAGGAAATCCAGCGGCTCGGCGACCTGACTCGGCTACGGCTCGCGCTCAGCCAGGACCGGACCCGCTGGGCGCAACGTTTGCACGCCTTCCTCAGCCACGAAGGCTGGCCCTGCAGCCGCTCCCGGCTTGCTCACCGCCAAAGGCCGCCTCTGGGTCGCGAGCCTCGCGCTCGACCCGCAGGCGAAAGCGCAGAGCGAGCGGCTACTTCGTCTGATCGCGGCACTCGAGGAGGAGATCGCGGAGCTCGACAGCGAACTGCGCCACCTGGCCCGCAGCGACAGCCGTCTACGCGCGTTGCAGACGATCTGGGGTGTCGGGCCGATCCTCGCCTGCCATCTGCTCACCGAGATTGGCGACGCACGCCGCTTCCGGCGGGCCCGCCAGCTCGTCCGCGCCGCCGGGCTCGACCCCGTCGTGATCGAATCGGCAGACAACAAACGGCGTGGCCGCCTCAGTAAGACCGGCTCGCCGCAGCTCCGCTGGGCTCTCGTCGAAGCCGCCCAGCACGCCTGCCGCAGCGGCAGCCCCGACCTGGAGCTCTACCAAAGCGTCCGCGAACGAGCCGGCGCGCAACGAGCGACCCTGACGGCGGCCCGCAAGATCGCGCGCCGCTGCTTCCACACCCTCACCACCGCCCCCGATCCGGCCTGACACGACCGCGTCCACGTGAGCACCGGCCCCACCGAACGGAAACAGCTTGCGGCGAGCTCCCGGTTGTCCCTGCCGCCGACACTCGTCGACGCCCGCTACGGAACGAGCCGCCGCGAGAGCCCCAACCAGACATCCTGCGCCGACAGCACGCGCGCCGATATAGGCAGGGCCACTCCGCTCACACGTCACGACCAACCGGCAGACCACCGCCCCATCCACCAACACCACCGAGCGTCACCGGCCCCCTTCATATAGGGACAACCTCGATCGACCTGCCCGATCCCGGGCAGCAGGCGCAGGCCACTCGCCCCCGTCATCTTCGTATGCGAGGCTTCCTTCATTGGTGGTCCTCCTCGACTCGATGCTGTGAGAACCCTGAGCGTGCCTCACGGCACGGACGAGGCGGAGGACCGCCACTCAAACTTCTACGACGTCCGAGTCAACCTCCATCGTGGCGATCAGGGCACGATCGGCCTGATTTCGTTCGCCAGTCCGGTCGCACGCTCCCCAACCGCGAACGTGCTGTAGGCGCCGTGCCTCACCGCGGCGTCGTTGCCTTTCTCGAACGGACGCCATGAGTAGCCGCGTGCTGGTAGGCCCGACGCCGGCTTAGACCCCAAAGGTCTCATATTCGTCACCGGCTGCCGCTCCGAGGCAACGTCGAGCCCGCAATGGGCAGCAGAGGCACGTTTGTGCCCAAAGCCGTAGCAACACGACGCCGTGTTCCTAGCTTGACCGCTGGTCTTACGCGGCTTCGCGACCCCTTGTTGGGCAGGCAGGGGAGCGCAGCCTCGACGTCCTCGAGACGAAACCGGAGCCGCGCCTTCGGGCCACCCCCGAGCCTCCGCGCTCCCAATTCGATCGCGTGCTCATAGACGTACGAACGCTCGACGCCCAGCAATCTGGCGACGCCTTCCGCGTCGAGCCAGCGGTCGCCGAGATGCGCCCTGCGCTCGTCGAGGACGCTCCCCGCAAGCGTCACCGCTCGCCCGAGGCCCGCCTCGCGAAAGTCGTACAGCAGCACGTCCTCGCACAGCTGTCGCAGACGCGCCCCGTCATGCGCGGCGACCGGCCGGTCGGAAAGGAGGCTGAAGAGGGAGACGCGCCACCCACGACGTGCGAGCTGCTCGATGAGATTGAAGTCACGAATCCGCTCGCCGCTCAGCAGCGGCAATGGCGGTGTATGCGTCAGGAAGACGACACGACGTGCGATAGACCCAGCCTCCGAGCAGTGAGGGGACGGGGAGTATAGATGCTCAGTCGACGGCTTCCGCCGCGGCCGACCTGGCCAGCCACAGACCCGACGCGCCGCGGTCGATCTCCGCAAACCGCTGCACACGAAGACCGCTCCGCTCGCAAAGGTCCGCGATCTCCGACCGGGTGTAGTGGCTCGCCCAGCCGCGCTTGCGCCGCTCTTCCTCGGGCAGCGCCTGCGGGGAATCGGCGACGACGTAGCTGACGATCGCAAACCGCGCGACGCGCGCGAGACGCGGCAGGAACTGCTCGAGATCGGGAAGGTACTCGAGCAGCCCGAGGCAGAAGACGAGGTCGTGGTGCTCGGGCAGCGCATCCCGAACGTTCAGGCGAATCGTCGACGGAAGCTGCGGATGAAGGTCGTACCCCTGGTAGCGAAAGGGCTCGCTCAGCTTCTCGGTGAGCACCCCCCGGAGGCGCTCGTTGCCGCACCCGAAGTCCGCGATCTGGAGCTCGCCGCCGACTGCTCCTGCCATTTCCTCCCTGTAGCCGCTCCAGAGCGTCGCCGCGGTCTCGGCTCGCTCTTGCCAGTCCCTGTCGTCCTGGCGGTGGCAGTTGAAGCGGTTCCGGCGCAGGAGTCTACGCAGTGAGACGGGCATCAGGCTTCTCCTCTTCATGTCTCGACGCCGCGAGCAACCCGGGCAGCCGCCGATAGGCCGCGCGACCCTGAGCCACCTGTCGCGCGGCGGCTTCCAGCAGCCGCGGCGCAAGATCGTCGGCGGATTCCCACATCTCCTGGATCGCCAGCATCA
The DNA here is from genome assembly GCA_046262635.1 of Gaiellaceae bacterium. Lineage (GTDB taxonomy): Bacteria > Actinomycetota > Thermoleophilia > Gaiellales > Gaiellaceae > JBHEMK01. The sequence continues at coordinate 7,296 of JBHEMK010000173.1, read as the reverse complement.
GCCGCTGCTCGAGCAGGGCCGGCTCGTCGGCGGTGACGAGCACGCAACCCCCGCCGAACTGATCGGCAAGACCGAGGAACTTGTCGACGTAGTACTCGGAGGCTGCGAGTCCGACCGCCGGTATTCCCTGAGCGAGCGCGAATACGGCAGCGTGATAGCTCCCGGTGACGACGACGCGGCAGCGGCGAACCTGCTCGATCACCGCGAGCGGAGCCGAGAGCCCCGCTGACGGGAGCGCGTCTGACTCCGGCAGAAGCCTGGCGATCACCTCCGCGTCCTGCTCGTTCGGCTGGTGTGAGATCGGAACAGGGACGAGCGGCGCCGCGAATGCGGCCGCCGCGCGGCGCAGAGCATCCTCGACGGGTCGCAGGGCGGGGCCGTGGAAGTTCGCGTAGCGCGCGACCCTTAGGCTGACTCCCAGCCCGTGTCCGCTCGGCGGCTCTGTTCGAGCGCGAAAGGCGAGCTCGACCGCGTCGTCGCCGGTCGTGACGATCCGCTCCTCGGCGACCCCCAGCGAGCGCAGAATCGGCCGACCGGCGAGATCCTCCCGCAACGCGATGAGATCGACGCGCGGAAGGACCGCACGGCAGCGTTCGAGGAGCCAAGGGTCTGTGAGCGGCCCGACGCCCTGCCCGAACATGGCCGTCGGCGTTGCCTTCGCCGTCACCGCGTCCAGGAGGTCGAGGACGGTCATCGCGTACGGCGCGAACGGATCGGTCAACGCGCCGGCTCCGCTCACGACCAACAGATCCGAGTCGGACACCCACTGGAGGAAGTCGTCGAGCTCCGCGGTGCCGCGTCCGCGGAGCCCTCTGCGCGCGCGGATCGCGGTGCGTACGAGTCCGGGTCTCCGGCGGCGGAGGCTGTGCTCGCCGGCCCGGAGGCGCCTCGCGGCCGCTTCAGGGAGGCGCTCGTGGAGGCGGAGGCCGAGGTAGGGATCTTCGAGCCAGAGCCGCCTGCCGGAGCTCGGCACCGCCGTCACCGTCTCGAAATGCTGCCCCAGCAGATCCGGATCGCCCGCGATGACGCCGATCCTCGCCTCCGGCCAGAGCGCGCGGAGCCGCTCGACGGCGATCGCGAGCATTGACAGATCACCCATGTTCCGAAGGTGATGTGCGTTCGGCTCGACGAGTATCCGCAACGGCCTCAAGGCCTAACCCTACGTTGCGCGCGCGTACGTGCCAGAAGCCATGAACGCGATCGCGGGTATCCTCGGCCTCTGCCGTTCAGGGTGTCTCGAGAAAGGGGCGCGACATGTGGAGTGGTCGAATCAGCTCGAGCCCGAGCAGGCGAAGCCTTCGATGGCTCTCCCTGTGCGTTGTCATCTGTGCCTGCGCGGCCCTTGGTCTCGGCATCGCCGTAGCCTCGCGGGCTGCCGTCGCAACGGCGCAGCCTCCAATCACGATTCTCAACCGAGCGGCTGGTCAGTCCATCCCGAATGCCAAGGCAACACTCATCACCTGGGATTCGGAGCGGCTGGATGCGCCGGGCTGGTTCACGTCGTCGTCGCCCGGCCTGATCCGCGTCACGGAGGCCGGGGTGTACGAGGTCACGGTCGAGACCGCCTGGACGGCGAGCAACGCCGGCTATCGAAGCGTGCATCTGCAGATCAACGGGAGCCCCGCTCGGATCCTGGTCGGTTCCGTCAAACCCGCCAAGTGGGAGACGGCAGACAGCATCGCCTGGACCGGCACGCTCGCCGCGAACGATTCCCTCTCCGTCTTCGTGTACCAGGACTCGGGAGGATGGCTGAACTTCGGCGGGTTCAACCGACCGTCGAATGCTTCGGCGAACGCTGAGTTCTCCGTCACGAAGATCGCCTGAGGCTGAAAGAGCTCAGCAACTAGCGACTCCGAGGTCTTCTGACGAATGCAAGAAGGTGCCGCCGCTCCTCGCGGTCGAGGCCGGTGGTCGCGAAGATGCAGAGGTACGCGGCAGCGATTGCCACCATTCCGGCGAGCGCCCACGCACCGTTCGCGGGGTGCAGCCTCACGACGAGCCAGGCGACGAGGAGCCCCGTCGTCATCGCTGGGACGTGGGCGCGCGCAACCGGCCCCAGCAGCGACGCGACGGGCAGACCGAAGCGGCGGCAGATGAGCGGGAGCAGAAGACCGAGATTGCTGACTGCGCCGGCGACCATCGTCGCGAACGCGACGCCTGTCAGCCCCCATCTGAGCCCCAGCTCGATGCTGAGGGCGAGGTTGAGTATCGCCTCGCCGCCCCGGATGAAGGCCGTCGGGCGCGCCGTCCCGACGCCTTGAAGCATGAGGAAGCCGGGTCGCGTGAGCGACCCGACCCCTGCGGCGACCACGAGGTAGACGACCACGAGCCGCGCCTGATCGAAGCCGGCTCCGACCCACGCGTGCAGGAGCGGGCCGGCGAGGAAGCCCAGCGCGAGGCAGAGCGGGGCAGCCACGGCGAACGAGATTCGCGTCCCGGTGACTATGGCGTTTCGAAGCTGCGACTCGTCCTCTCGAGCGGCGAGCTCCGATGCGTGCGGAAGGAAACCCTTCGTCACCGGCGCGATCACCTGCTCCACGGCGAAGGCCAGCTTCTGCCCCACTGCGTAGACGCCGGCGGCGGGCACGTTGACGACGAGCCCGACGATGATCACGTCGATCCGCTGCACGACGATCACCGCCAGGTCGATCATCGCGTACCAGCCCGACAACGACGCGAGCGAGCGGACGATGCTGCGGTCGATCAGTCGCGGCGCGATGCTGAGCCTCGGCACGTGGCGGCGGACGATCAGATAACGGGACGCTTGACCACCGAGCCCGAGTGCCAGCGTCGCCACCCCGAGCGCGACGAGCCCGCCGCCGGACGCCAGGATGATCGTCCACGCAATTGCCTGCGCCACGCTTGTCGCGACGATGCTGGCGTTCAGGAGGTCATAGCGCTGCAATCCGATCAACGTGCCCCCGAAGGTGTCGCTGGGGATCGAGAGAGCAAGGTCGGTGATGACCAGCAACAGCAGGACCCGTGCGGCGTCGACGAGGTTCGGGCTGAGGTTGAAGATCGTCGGGAACAGCGCCGCAAGCACGCCGCCGAGGAGCAGGGCGACCAGTCCGGGGACGGCCAGCACCCAGAAAGAGGTTGCGATCGTTCCCCGGACACCCTGCAGATTCCCGGCGCCCGCGAATTCGGCCACGTACTTCACCGTGGCAGTGCCGAACCCGAACTCGAGCAGCTCGAGATAGAGCGCAATCGACCCCACGAGGGCCCAGATGCCGTAGCGCTCCGCTCCGAGGTGGTGCACGAGAATCGGCGTGACCAGGAGCGCGATGACGGCTGCTGTCCCCGTCCTTGCGTATTCGCTGACGAGGTTGCGTCGGTACCGGCGCGGGAGCCGGCCGCTCGGCGACGCGGCCGCCAGCTGGGTCACGCTCGGCATGGACTCCAAACCCCCTCAACGATCGACGTACCCGTCGCACCGATGATGCGACGGCGGAGACTGATCCAACCCACTGCGCGTCTACCAGTACACGAACCGGTCGTGGTAGCCGGTGGAAGGGAACGCATAGCACATCCTGCCGATTGCGTCATGCAGAGCCGCCGAGCAGCGTCCGCAGCCGCACTTCGAGCTCGGCAACAGGCCAGTCGAGTACCAAGTTCCGCGGCAGGCGCAAGCTCGGGCGCGGCCGAGGTCGCTGCTGCAGGCGAGCTCATAGCCGGCGGCCGCGGCGGCCGCGATCGTCTCGCGGTCGTAGCCCCCGTGAGGGTAGGAGCAGGCGCGCACGAGCGGGCCGACGACGGGCTCGAGCAGCCGCTTCGCCCCGGCAGCCTCGTCGAGCTTGGCCGCCGCCGTCAGTGTCGGTAGGTACGAGTGCGTCAAGGTGTGGGCGCCGACCTCGAAAAGCGGATGCGCGGCGAGCACTCGAAGCTGGTCGTCGCTGAGGAGGTCGGGCATCGCTCGCGCGCCGCCGTCGAACTGTCGGCCGACGTCGCTCAGCACCTGCTCGACGGCCTCGTCGGGCAGATGTCGCAGCCGCCGGTAGACCGACTCGTGGGCGCGACGGCGGCTGCCCGCCGTCCTGACGTCGATGCGCACCCGGCGGCCGGCGTGGAGCGTCTGCACGAGAACGAAGCAGTCGAAGGCGCGGGCCGGCAGCGACCCCGGCTCGGCGAGATCCGCGACGAGGGTTGCCTCGACGTTGCGAGGGTCGATGTCGAGCACCTCGCTCGCCTCGACGCTCTCGCCGCCGAAGCGATGGGTGTACCTGCTGTCTCGGACCTCGAGCACGCTTCCGCGGACGTCGCCGGCGTGCCCGGCGAGAAAGCGCTCGAGGTAGTAGCGGTCGATCGGCGTTCCGCGATCGAAGCCGTACCGTTCGCTGAAGGGCCGAGTGCGTCGGAGGTTGCCCCACCGGACCGGGTCAGGGCGTGCGACCCGGCGGAGGAGATCGCGTGCGGCCGGAGGGAGTCTGGCGGCTACCGTGCGTGCCCGCGGATCCTGACGCAGTCTCTGCAAGAGCCGCGCCGGGCTGAAGGAGGAGGGCTCCACGTCGGTCAGTCAACCACACGATAAAGCGGTCAGAGACACCCAGGACGCCGGTTGCTCGCTCCCGTGCCGGCGTCGCCGGTCGGCCCCGGACGGCGCCAACGTTCTCGGTCATCATGGCCGCCTATCAGGCTGCCGCGACGATCGGCGAAGCGCTGCGTTCGCTCGTCGCGCAGACCGTGGCGCCGGCAGAGATCGTCGTGTGCGACGACGGCTCGACCGACGCGCTTGCGGAGGCGCTCGAGCCGTTCGGTGATCGGATCGTGCTCGTACGGAAGGAGAACGGCGGCGAGGGTCGGCGAAGAACGCGGCGGCCGCCGCGGCGAGCGGCGAGTTCGTCGCGATCCTCGACGCCGACGACGTCTACGAGCCCGAACGGCTGGAGGCGCTGACCGAGCTAGCGTCAAGGTTGCCGAGGGAAAGCTCTCAGCGAACACGTTGAACAAGACGCTGACGCGGCTCTCGCAGATCCTCTCCCTCGCGGCCGAGTACGAGCTGATTCCGGCGAACCCGGCGGCGGGGAAGCGGCGGCGAGTGAAGAGCACTCGGCCCCGGCGACCGTGGGTCGAGCCGGAGCAGCTCATGACCCTGCTCGAAGCGGCGGGCGGGAAGAAGCCGCTGCTCGGCGGTCGCGGTCGGCCACTGCTCGCGATTCTCGCCGGGACAGGCCTTTGGATCGACGAGGCCGTTTCGCTCCAGCGGCGGCACGTGAACACAGCGAAGGGCACCGTGACGGTCGAGCGATCGAAGACCGACGCAGGCGTCCGAGTCGTCGAGCTGGCGCCCGCGCTCCGCGACGAACTCGCGACCTACCTCGATAGATCGAAGTTCAAGAACCGACCGGCCTCGTCTTCCCGACGGCAACGGGCCGGAAGGACAACCGGCAGAACGTCCGACAACGCCTCTTCATGAAGGCGATCGAGCGGGCGAACGTGACGCTTGCAGAGAGACAGCTCGACCTGCTCGGCGGCGTCCGACCGCACGGGCTCCGCCGCACCTATGCGTCGCTCCGGACGGCGTGCGGCGACGACCCTGTATTTGTGTCCCGGCAGCTCGGGCACGAGGACGTCCGATTTACGTGCAATCGGCTCGCCGGTGGTAGTCGATAGCGAAGCTGTCGGTACGACCTTCCAGCCGGCCGCCCGCAGTTTGGGGTCGATTCGATTGCGCCGGGTTGTGCGCTCGGACTCATAGCTCATGCCAAGCCCCGGTGCTCCGCGTGCAGCTGGAACACCATCACGCGCCTTCCTGACTGTTGCTATCGATCAGCTTCGATTCCTCGTACATTGAGCGTCCGTTCGGCAATAGCCAATAGTCCGGACCCGGGATCGTGCTCACTTCGACGCCGACCCGGGCGAGAATCGCGGTGACGAGGCCGGTGGGAGAGTAGAGCTCGTCGTTGCTCCGCCACTTGAGCGACTTCAGCGGATTGCCTGTCCATTCGGCGGTCCCTGCGGCGGGATCCTGCGCGAGTAACTCCATGATTTTCGGCTGCAGCTCCTTGGTGAACTGGTCGACCTTGAGTGTAAGCACCTCGCCTGGCTTGACCGCTCCTACTCGGTTGAGCAGCACGGCCGAGGTCTCGCTTCGACGTTGCCTTGTCTTGCGTTCTTCTTCCTTCTGCTCCTTGCGGCGCCGACCGACTAGGTAGTCCTCGGCCTCTGGGAGCGGAATCACCAAGCGGGAAGAGAGGACGGCCGTATCTGCGCTGACCTGTCCCGCAGTGACTTCGACGCACCCGATGTCGATGTCGTGGTCTCGAAGCCAGAGCACGACACTCGTCACGGCTGGCCCGAAGCTGCCGGCGACAAGACGGATGCGGACTGGGCCGAGCTCCCCTTCGGCACCACCGGACCCTACGAGCATGGTCGGAGGATCGAGTCTGATGCTTGCAGACGAGCTGGACTACCTGGTCGGCCTCGACACCCACCGCGACGAGCACGTGCTGGTGGCCGTGGCCGCGCCCTCCGGTGCGGTCGTCGCGAGGCGGGCGGTGCGCGCGAATGCGCGCGGCTATCGCGAGACGCTTCGCTTCGCTTCGCTGAGCTGTAGGCGCCCGGCGTCCGCGCCTGGGCGATCGAGGGCACAGGCAGCTACGGCGCGGGACTTGCCCGTCACCTCGCCGGCTGCGGCGAGACGGTGCTCGAACTCAGCCGTACGCCACGCGGAGAGCGCCGACTGCGCGGCAAAGGACGACTCGCTCGAGGCGACACCAACGGCTCGGGCGGCGCTGGCCAGCGAAACGCTCGCCCTGCCGCGATCAGGCGAGCGGCGCGGAAGCGCTGCGGCTGCTGCTGGTCGCCCGTCGCAGTGCCCTCGACCTACGCCGCGAAGCGCTCGGAGAGCTCCGGGGCCTGATCGTCACGCCCCTGACCAGCTCCGCGAAGAGCTGCCTGCGCTGCCGACCGGCAGGCTGCTCGAACGCTGCAGCCGTCTGCGCCGCTCGAAGCTCACAGACCCCAGACGAGCTTGCGACCAGGCTCGTGCTGCGCAGCCTCGCCCGCCGGATCGAGGCGGCCACCACCGAAGCCGCCGAACTGGAAGGAGAGCTGCTCGGGCACGTCCGTGCGCTCGCGCCGACGCTGCTCGACGAGCCGGCTGTCGGCCCGATCGCGCCGCGCAGCTGATCGTCGCCTGGTCAGACCAAGGCCGCCTCCGCTCGCAGGCCGCCTTCGCGCGACTCGCCGGCGTTGCCCCGGTCGCCGCCTCCAGCGGCCAAACAACCCGCCACCGGCTCAGCCGCGGCGGTGATAGGCAGCTCAACCGCGCGCTGCAGACGATCGTCCTCCACCGCC
>JBHEMK010000172.1:0-8928 GCA_046262635.1 Gaiellaceae bacterium | reverse complement strand
AAGACCGCCGAGCAGGTGCTCGCCAAAGCAAACCAAACAACCGACTTCTGAGACGGAGGACTAGGCTAGGGCTGCTGGGAGGAACGGTGGGCCGTGTTCGGCTCGAGCTGCAGGAAGAGGCGGTGAGCGCTACCCGAGCGCCGCTGCGACGAGATCAAGATCGGCGACGAGCGACGCGAATTCCGCCTGACGGGACTCCTCGGCCCGCTGGCGGAGGATCGCCGCGGGATGGACTGTGGCGGTCACGCGCGCCGCGAGCTCGGAATCGACCCATTCGCCCCGGTGCTGCGTTACCCGGAACTGCTTGCCGAGCAGCGCCTGGGCGGCCGTGGCGCCGAGGCAGACGATGATGCGCGGCTTGACAACCTTCAGCTCCGCCTCGAGCCACGGCCGGCACGCGGCCAGCTCCGTCCAGTTCGGCTTCGCATGGATGCGCCTCTTCCCTCGCGGCTCCCACTTGAAGTGCTTCACGGCGTTCGTGACGTACGTCCGCGAACGATCGATGCCGGCCTGATCGAGCGCACGATCGAGCAGCCGGCCGGACGGGCCGACGAACGGCCGCCCCTCCTTGTCCTCCTGATCGCCCGGCTGCTCCCCGACCAGCATCACCTCGGCGCCCTGGGTGCCCTCCCCGAAGACCGTCTGGGTGCCGCCTTCCCAGAGGTGGCACCCTCGGCAGCCTGACGCCGCATCCCTCAGCTTCGGGAGGCTCGGGCGCGCGGGCACGTACGGGGCAGCGCTCATGCCGGAGATCGACCCCGATGAAGCCAACTCCCTCGCTCGGGGGATTCGTCCCGTGGCCGATCGGGCGACCATGTGTTCGCGTTCACCGCCGTGAAGGAGAAGTTCTGCAGACCCGAACTCAATCGAATTGGCAGTCCAGAGTATGACGGCATCCCTGAAGCTTCTGCCCGTGGAGCGCCCCGACGAAGCCTCGCTCGAGGGGCTCGTCGAGTCGTACCGCCGCCTGGCGGACGTCTTCCACGACATCCTCGCCGAGCAGAGCCTCGACTCCCTGCTCGACCGAATCGCGGACACGCTCACCGAGCTGATCCCTCACGACACGCTGACGATCTACGAAGCCGAGGAGGCGCAGCAGCTGCTCGTGCCCGTCCTCGCACGCGACGAGTGGGCCGGCGAGATCATGAAGGCGCGGGTTCCCTTCGACCAGGGGATCACGGGCTGGGCGGCATCGCGACGCGAGCCGGTGCTCGTCAACGACGCTCACCTCGATCCGCGTGTCAAGACGGTTCCGGGCACGCCCGAGAACGAGCCGGAGGCGCTGATCTCGGTGCCTCTGATCGCCCGCTCGGCGATCAAGGGCGTCCTGAACATCTACCGGCTCGGTGAGGAGGCCTCCTTCGACGAGCGCGAGTTCGAGCTCGCGCAGCGCTTCGGCGACGCAGCCGCTCTCGCCCTTGATAACGCACAGACCCGTGCGCGCCTCGAGCACCAAGCTCAGACCGACTCGCTGACCGGCCTCTACAACCATCGCGTCTTCCACGAGCGACTGCGCCGCGCGCTCCAGAACTCGAGCCGCACGCACGCGCCGATCGCGGTCCTGATGCTCGACATCGACGATTTCAAGCAGGTCAACGACGTCCACGGTCATGGCGTGGGCGACGAGTTGCTACGGCTGCTCGCCGACACGTTGCGCGGAGCGGTCCGTGGTGGCGACATCGTCTGCCGGCTCGGCGGCGAGGAGTTCGGCCTGATCATGGAGTCGTCGAGCCACGAGCGCGCCCTGCGCCTGGCGGAGCGGCTCGTCGAGCGTGTGGCCGCCGTCGACTCGCCGCCCGTCGGTCCCGTGACCCTCTCGGTCGGCGTCGCGCTCGGGCCTGAGCACGCGATGAATCCCCGCGAGCTCGTCGCCTGCGCCGAGGCCGCGATGATGACCGCCAAGGCGCGCGGCAAGAACGGCATCGTCTGCTTCGACGACGAGACCTCCGAACGGCCAGAGGCGAGCGACTCGCTCCGGGCGCGCGACGTGCGCTCGATCGCGCACATGAAGATGCTCCAGAGCGTCGCGGGCAAGCTCAGCCGGCTGAACGATGTCCGAGAGCTCGGAACGGTGATCGCGAACGAACTCCGATCCCTGCTCGACTATCACAACTGTCGCGTGTTCGTCGTGGAGGGCGAAGATCTGGTGCCGATTGCATTCCGCGGCGACTTCACGTCCGGCACGAAGGGCTCGGCGATGGAGGCGCTTCGCTGCAAGATCGGCGAGGGCATCACCGGCAGGGCCGCGCAGTCGGGTCAGTCGACGCTGATCGGCGATGCCGCCTCGTGCGCCTTCGCGGCCCGCATCCCCGGGACACCCATCATCGAGGAGTCCCTCCTCGCCGTGCCGCTTGGCTACGGCAGCCACGTCAACGGGGTGATCGTCATCTCCAAGCTCGGGCTCGACCAGTTCGACGAGGACGACGTCCGTCTGCTCGAGGTGCTTGCCGGCCACGCGGCCGTCGCGCTCGAGAACGCACGCCTCTTCGAGGAGGCCCGCCGCGAGGCCGAGAGCGCCACGGCGCTGCTGGCATTCAGTCGCGAGCTCGCCACGTCGGACCGACTCGATGAGATCCTCGGACGTGTCGTCGCGCTCACGGCGTCTCTGCTCGGCTCTCCGCGAACCTCGATCTGGCTCCAGGAGAACCTGGGCGGCGCGATCCGGAGCCGCGCCTTCTGGGGGTATACGGATGAGGAGGTCGCGCAGATCAAGGAGCGCCGCCTGCAGTCGGCGGAGGCCTCCCAGCTGTTCGAGTCGATGGAGCCGGTGTTGCTCGCCGGGCCGGCGTACGGGCGGATCGAGCACGAGCCCCTGTTTCCGGACACGCAGTTCGCCGTTGCGCCGATCTCCCTCGACGGCGGACGCCGCGGCTGCATCGTCGCCGCCGTGTCCGCGGGCATCGAGGAGCATTTTGGTGAGCGAGAGCTGCTGCTGCTCGGTGGGCTCGCGCACCAGGCGAAGCTCGCGATCGCGAATGCGGGCAACTTCGAGAGCCTCGAGCAGACGTTCATCTCCACGGTCGAGGCGCTTGCCAACGCGCTCGAGGCGAACGACGAGTACACGTCATCCCACGCGCGCTGGATCACCGACCTGTCCCTGAAGGTGGGCGTTGAGCTCGGGCTCGAATCGCAGGCCCTGAAGCGGCTCGAGCTCGGGGCGCTCTTTCACGACATCGGCAAGATCGGAATTCCGGCCACGATCCTCTCGAAGCCGGGCCGGCTCACGGCCGAGGAGCGGGCGATCATCGAGAAGCACCCCGAGCTGGGGGAGAAGATCATCGCGCCGATCGAGCGGCTCGAGGAAGTCCGCCCGATCGTCCGGCACTGCCACGAGAGGTGGGACGGCGCCGGCTATCCCGATCAAAAGGTCGGCGACGAGATTCCGCTCGAGTCGCGCATCATCTTTGTCTGCGACGCGTTTCATGCCATGACGACTGACCGTCCCTATCGCAGGCGGCTCTCGGCTGCCGAGGCCCGGCGCCGGCTCGAGCAGGGGGCGGGAACCCAGTTCGACGGCAACGTCGTGGCCGCGTGCCTGCGGGTGCTCAGCGCAGCCTGACTGAGGCCGAGAAGGTCATGCGTGCGGCTGGAGGCTCGCGACGGCTCGGACGTCGCGGTCGTGACGCGCACAGCCGGGGCCCAGGCGATCCGGAACCGCTCCCCGACGCAACGGCGTCGCCCCGTCGGGCAGCCCAGCGACCCTGCTCTCTTCCGGCACGGGTATCCACGAGGCGCGCCGAGTCCGGACGGAGCCGAGACGCCGACTCCGCGGTTGGGCACCTGTGGCCTCGCTCTGCCTCCGGCGGCTGGCACCCAGCTCAACCGGCGGCGGGCCGGGCAGCGCTCTCGACGGCCTGCAGATCGCGCGCCAACCGGCGGAAAGGGCCGTCCACCGCGATCAGCTCGCGCTCGGTGCCACGCTGCGTGATCCGGCCGTGCTCGACGACGAGGATCTCGTCGGCGCGGCGGACGGTCGAGAGACGGTGAGCGATGATCACCGACGTCCGGGCGTGTAGCAGGCGGTCGAGCGCGCGCTCGATCAGGATCTCGGTCGGCCGGTCGATGTTCGAGGTCGCCTCGTCGAGGATGAGGATGCGCGGGTCGGCAAGGAGCGCGCGGGCGATCGAGATCAGCTGCCGCTCGCCGGCCGACAGTCCAGAGCCGCCCTCTCGGACGGCGTGCTCCAGTCCGTTCGCGAAGCGCCGCGCGATCCGGTCGACGCCGATCGCGGCGGCGGTGTCCCGCACCTCCTCGTCCGTCGCCTCCGGCCGGGCGAAGCGGATGTTGTCCGCGATCGTCCCCGAGAAGAGGAATGGATCCTGAAGCACGACGCCGAGCTGGCGCCTGTAGCTCCGAAGCGCGACCTCGCGCAGGTCGTGCCCGTCGACACGCACCAAGCCGCAGTCGGGATCGTAGAAGCGCGCGATCAGCTTCGCGGTCGTCGACTTGCCACCGCCCGACTCGCCGACGAGGGCGATGCAGCCCCCCACCGGGATGTGGATGTCGATCGCGTGGAGCACCGGCTCCGCGCCGTAGGCGAACGTGACGTGCTCGATGTCGATCGCCCCCTCGACCCGCGGAATCGGCCGCGCATTCCGGCGGTCTGTGATCTCCGGCTCGGCGTCCAGCACCGTGCTGATCTTCACCATCGCGGCGGCGGCCGACTGCAGCTGCCCGTAGACGTCAGAAAGCTCCTGCAGCGGCTGGAAGACGAGCTGCAGCAAGAAGTAGGCCGCGGCAAGCGTTCCGATCTGGGTCGCCGGCAGCACGCGTGCACCGACGAACAGCACCGCGGCCGTCGAGATCACCCCGAACAGCTCGATCGATGGGAAGAAGACCGAGAAGATCTTCTGGGCGTAGACGTTCGCCTCCCGGTTCTGCGCGTTCAGGTCATCGAACTCCCGCTGGAAGGAGCGCTCCCGGTTGAACGCCTGGATGATCGCGACCCCCGCTACCGATTCGGCAAGCTGCGCCGTCACGGCGGAGATCCTGTTCCGGACCTCGAGCTGGGCCGCATGCGAGGTGACCTGGAACCAGCGCGTCAGGACGAGCGTCGGCGGCAGGATCACGAGAGAGATCAGCGCCAGCCGCCAGTCGTTGACGAAGAGCGCGATCACCGCCGCGGGGAGGAGGACGACGTTCGTGACGAGCGTCGGCAGACCCTGCGAGAGGACATCGGAGAGCGCGTCGACGTCGCTCGTGAGCCGGGCGATGATCCAGCCCGCCTTCTGCTCGGAGAAGTACCGCAGCGAGAGCGAGGTGAGGTGGTCGAACAGGTCGCGCCGCAGCCCCAGCACGATCCCCTGTCCGATGCCGGCGAGCCCGCGAATCAGCACCGCCATCAGCAGCCAGCCCGCCGCGCCGAGTCCGGCATAGAGCCCGACCATCAGCGAGAGGAAGCCCAGGTCGTGCGTCACGATCCCGCGGTTGATCGCTTCGCGGACGAGGATCCAGCCGCCGGTCTGGCACGCGGCTTCGCCCGCGGCCGCGAGCATCAGGACACTCGCCCAGGCCCAGCGCCCGCGCACGTAGAGCAGGAGGCGCGTCAAGCCGGTACGTGGCCTAGGCTGCAATGACCTCGTCCCCGAACAGCGACGCGAATGCGCCACCTGCCCGGAGTAGCTCGGCGGTCGTCCCCGACTCGACGATCCGGCCTTCGTCGAGGACGGCGGCGCGGTCGGCGAGCGCAAGCGTCGAAAGCCGCTGGGTCGCGACCAGGACGGTGTGTCCGTACAGTGCGGGCCTGAGCCGCTCGACGAGCCGCCGCTCGGTCAGGGTATCGACGGCGGAGAGCGGGTCGTCGAGGACGACGATGCCGGCGCCGGCCACGAGCGCTCGAGCGAGCGCGACCCGCTGGCGCTGGCCGCCCGAGAGGTTGACGCCGCGCTCGCCGATCAGCGTGTCGTAGCCGTCCGGCAGGTCGTTCGCGAAGGCAGCGACGCCCGCCGCCTCGCATGCCGCCAGCACCTCTTCCCACGGGGCATCAGGCCGCGCGGCGGTGAGATTGTCCCGCAGCGGCACGGAGAACAGGATCGGCCGCTGCGTCACGATCGCGACCGCACTTCGCAGGTCGGCGAGCCCCGCGTCTCGCAGCTCGACGCTGCCCGCGAGCACGCGGCCCCCGGTCGGATCGTAGAACCGGGGAAGCAGGTTCAGGAGCGATGTCTTGCCGGCGCCGGTCGCTCCACAGATCGCGACGATCTCGCCCGGTTCAACCGCGAGGTCGACGCCGCGCAGCACCTCGGCGCCCGCGGGATAGGAGAAGCGAACGTCCTCGAAGCGCACGCTGAGCGGAGCCGGTGGCAGGCGCCGCGGACTCGCTGCCGTGGGCAGCGTCTCGATTTCCTCGAGCCACGCGAAGCTACGGCCGGCGGACGCGAGGGCCCGCTGCGCGAGGTTCGTGATCCAGCCGAGTGCCTCCAGCGGCCACACGAGCTGGAGCAGGAGCTGGATGAAGAGCGCGAACTCGCCATAGCTGAGCGCGCCCGCGACGACGCGGCGCCCGCCGAAGTAGAGGACCACCGCGACCGAGATCGACGGCAGGTAGAACAGGCCGGGCAGGTGTCGCGCCTCGACACCCGCCTGGCGGAGCACCGTGTCGCGGATCGCGCCCGCCTTGCCTGCGAAGCGGCCGCGCACGTCGTCCTCGCGTCCGAACGCCTGCACCATCTCGATTCCCACCACCGCCTCGTCTGCCGACTCCGTCACGTCGGCCTTCCGCTGCTGCACCTGGCGCGAGATCGGATGCACCTTGTGCGCGAACAGCCACGCCACGAGTCCGACCGCAGGCATGGAGGCAGCTGCATAGAGCGCCAGCAGCGGGTTGACAATCACGAGGACGATGCCCGCGCCGACGATCATCATCAGGCTTTGAGTGCCCTGGACGAGCCCCCAGCCGATGAAGTAGCGGATCGGGTAGAGGTCGTTCGTCGCGCGCGAGATCACCTGACCGGTCGGGTGCACGTCATAGAACGCGCGGGGGTAACGGAGGTAGGCCTGGTAGAGCAGCTCCCGCATCCTCGCCTCGATGCGGATGCCTATGCGCGCCGTGGCGTAGCGGCGCGTGAAGTTAAGGCCGAAGCGGCCCAGCGCGAGCGCGAGGATCGCGGCGAGGTAGGGCCAGAGTGTCCGGCTCTGGTGGATGATCGAATGGTCGATCGCCTGTGCAACGAGGAGCGGGATCGCGATCGAGACCGTGGTGTACGCGAACGCGCACACGAGCCCGACGACCCCGAGGCGCCACTGCTCCCGCCAGAGGCGGAAGAGGTGCTTGGCCGTCGCCCAGGTGCCGTAGTCAGGCGGGTCATAGGGGTTTCGGATCTCGGGCATGGCAAAAGAGAGTCCACCCCGCCTCCCCATCGCGACGATACCAGCAGCTACCGCAACGGTTTCTCGCGGCGCGACCGAGTGGACGCGAAGGCGGTGAGCCCCTCATTGAAACCGAGCGGCTTGAGCGGCGGAGCCACGACCTGTCGGGCCTCCTCGACCGCACGCCGGCGAAGCTCGCGCTCGCGGGCGAGCAGGTCGTTTCGCTCGGCGTCGAGGCCCTGGCGGGTCAGCGCAAGGTCGCGCTCCCGTGCATCGAGCTTCGTCTCGCGGGCGGTGAGGGCTAGCTCACGCTCGCCGGCAACGGCTGCGGCTTGCTCCCGCTCGGCCGCGAGCTCGCGCTCACGGAGCTCGAGCGCCTGCTCGCGCGCAGCACGGGAGCGCGCCTCGGCCGGCACTGGCTCTGTCTGCTGCCGGACATCGCCCGCAGCGGCTCGCGCTGCGGCGAGACGCTCGAGCTCATGCTCGCGACGGTCGAGCTCGGCTCGCCGCTCGGCGAGAGCCGCGCTCTCGCGCTCGAGTTCCGCGCTGCGCGCCTCGAGGTTCGCGCTGCCAGCCTCGAGCTCTCGGTCGCGCCTGTCGGCTGACTGCGTGACCACCTTGGAACGCTCCGTAAGCTCGCGTTCGCGGGTCGTCAGCTCTTTCGCCTCGGCCTCGAGCGCCTGCGCGCGCGCGTCGAGGTCGGCGGCGCGCACTTCGAGTTCCTTCAGCCGGGCGTCCGCCGCGGCCGCCTCCCGCTCCAGTTCGGCGACCCGGCCGGTGAGTGCGGTATCGCGTGCTTCCAGTTCCCTTGCGCGGGCATCAAGCTCGGCGGGTCGATCGTCGTCAGTCGGCTGCTCCGGCGGCTCTTCCCGGCGGCGCGCGAGACGGCCGCGCCGGTGCAGGTCGCCGCGCTCGCGCTGTTCAAGCCGGGCCTGGAGCTTCGACAGCTCGCGCTCGCGCGCCGCCACGGCGGCTCCGCGCTGGGCGAGTTCGCGCGAGCGCGCCTCCAGCTCGTGCAGACGCTCGGTGACGGCGTCGTCCTCGCCTGCCGCGCGCTCCCTGCGGTCGGGCCGACGGAACCGCTGGCGGTGCGCCGGCGGCTCGCCCGACTCGGTCTGCTCAAGCAGGCGCTCGCGCTCGTCAAGCTCGCGTTCCCGCGCCACGACGAGCGCCGCACGCTCTCGCAGCTCCTGCTTGAGCTCATCGACCCCCGCGAGCGCCTCGGCGCGATCGGCGCCGCGACGCGCAGCAAGCTCGCGCGCGAGCCGCAGCAGCTCGTCGCGCTCAAGCGACTCGGGACGGACATCCTCGCCGCTCCACTCGTCGAAGCCTCCGTCCCAGCTGTCCGCCACGACGCGGAGACTACTCGCCGGCGTTCAGTTCGTCGTACCGCGTCTGAGCGCAGGGGGTGGTGGCAGGTCGGAAGGGGGGTCGATCACGGGCGCCAGCCTCTACGAGTACTTTCGATCGGCCTTCCGCGGTGGCGATGCCCCGGACGCCCTCGACTCCTGCAGTCGGGGGTCGCGCCGTTGTCGAGCTCCTCGGGCTGCAGGGGTTCCACGTGCTTCTCGATCATGGTCAACTCCCGAGTGCCCATCCCCGCGCGGACCGCGCGACGCG
>JBHEMK010000171.1:0-13126 GCA_046262635.1 Gaiellaceae bacterium | reverse complement strand
GATCAGCTCTTCGACCCGGATCGTGCCGAGCTCCGGGAGCGCGTGGACGATCTGACCCGTCTGGACGAGCCGCTTCCGCAGCGTCGTCGCAACCCAGCCGGCTCCGGCGGGCCGTCCGAGCACCAGGAGCGCCTGCTCGCGCGGGATGACATAACAGGAGGAGTCCTCGTGCGCGCGCACCGTGAACGCCGGCGCGAGGCCGGTCAGGAGCGAGGGATGCCCGAAGCTCTCGCCCGGCTCGAGGATGTCCACCGCCTCGCCCTGGTGGACGAGCTCCATCGACCCGAAGTGGATGGCGTAGAACTGCTCGGCCGGAGGGCCGTCCTCGACGAGGACGACGTCGCCCACCCGGTAGCTCCGCTCCGCCGCGCTCGCGACCACCGCCGCCAGGTCGTCCGCCGGCAGCGCGTCGAACGGTGGGAAGCGCTCGAGAAACGCCGCGGTCTCTGCTGTGTTCATGGTCTCCACTGTTCGGCGGTCATTCTTGTTCTTAGGGCTCCTTGTAATAATCGCCGCGTTCTGCCAGCGTGCCGAGCAGCAGCCGGCAACCTGTCGATAAGGAGGGCCGATGGCGTCTATCGATGACGAGCTCGACTATGCGGGCGGTGGGCTGAAGCAGGAGACGAACTGGTGGGGCGCTTTCGTCATCGGTCTCGCCGGAACCATCCTCGTAACGGGAATCGCGCCCGTCATGGTGACCACGCTCGGGGCGTCCTCGATCCCCGTGATCATCTTCATCACCATCACGGGCTACCTGCTGTGCCTCCTCCTGGCAGAGCTCTCCGCGATGATGCCTGAGCGGACAGGTGGATCGCCATCCTATGCCTACCCGGCCTACCGGGAGCGGTGGCCGCGGGCCGCGAAGCACATCAACGGGATCACGGCCTGGGCGTACTGGCTCGGCTGGTTTCCGGTCGCCCCGCTGAACATGATCCTCGCGTCCTTCTACCTCGCCGACCGCTTCCACCTCAATACGACGAGCGGATTCACGCCGATCCACACGTTCATCGCCTGGTCGACGGTCGGAATCTCGATCGTGGGGATCTTGCTCTTCTTCATCCCGGCGTACCTCGGCATCCGCTTCGGCACGGTGTTCGCGACGGTGCTCGCGCTGCTCTCGATGATCCCGCTCACATTCATCGCGATCGCGTGGATCTTCCACCCATCGGTCGCCCACTGGGGCCAACTCTCCGGGTTCCACCATCTCGACGGGAGCGGCTTCTTCAGCAGCCTCGGCGGGCACGGGTGGCTCACGGTCTACATCGCCTACTCGTTTCTGCTCACCTGGAACGTGATCGCGATGGAGGCCGCCGCCTGCTACATCGGCGAGTGCAAGGATCCGGAGCGTGACGCGAAGATCGCGATGAACCTCGAGGGGGCGTACGGGCTCTTCATCTATACGCTGATTCCGATCGCCTTCATCATCGTGCTCGGCGCCAAGGCGCTCTCGAGCGCGAGCCTCGTCGATCCGAAGACGATCTTCGTCACCTTCGCCGGCAAGGTCTTCTCGACCGGCGGCAACATCCTCAACTGGTTGATCGCGATGATGCTGATCGTCGCGCTGGCGCTGTCGGCCCTGAACGCGATCATGGGTTGTGCGCGCTCGCTCCACCAGATGTCGGTTGACGGCCAGTTCCCGCGCTGGTTCCAGAAGATCAACCAGCACGGCGTGCCCGACCGTGCGATGTTCTTCAACGTTCTCTGCTCGCTCGTCGTCGTGCTCGCCGGCGGCGCGGTCGAGATCTACTCCTTCTCGAACGTCGGCTACACCTTCTCGTTCCTGCCGGTGCTCGTCGGCTACTACCTGCTGCGGAAGTACAAGCCCAACGCGCGTCGGCCGGTGCGGCTGCCGGAGTTCATGAAGTACGTCGCCCTCGCAATGGCGGTCATCTACGCCGTGATCTGGCTCTACGGCGGCATCTACTACTCGAAGATCGGGCACACCCTCGTCTACTACCTCGCGGGCTGGGGCGTCCTCGCGGCGTACCTGCCCCTCTACTGGTACCGCGTCAAGGTGGAGGACAAGCGGATGGCGCCCGAGTCGCCTGCGCCGGTGGTGCCGGCGCCAGGGTCATAAGGCATTCCGGGGCGCCGGCGCGGGCCGGCGCCCCTCCCGACCCCGCTACCCTCAGCGTCGAATGCGTGCTGCTCGCCAGCGAGGGCCGCGCGATCACGCCGGCCGCGGTCGACTTCGCGGCCCGGCTGGCCAAGCAGGGCGGCGGCGCCGTCCACGTCTTCTCCGTCGCTCGGGTCTGGGGCACGAGCCTTGGGCTGCCGAATCCGGGGCTGCTGCCGAGCAAGCAGGAATGGGACAGACAGCGCTCTGTCGTCGCCGAGGCGGTCGAGAAGCTCGAGCGCAAGGGCGTCAGGTCGACCGGACGCGTTCTCGCGAGCCGGAAGGCGACGAAGCGCATCGTCGGTGAGGCGACGCGGTTGCGCTGCGAGGCGATCGTCATGGCCGCCGATCCGCCGAGGAACCGGCTCGTGGCCGACCTGATGTGGTCGCAGGAGCCCTACCGGGTCCGGCGCCGGGCCGCGATCCCCGTGTTCCTCGTCACGGAGGGCTGAGCGAGCCCAGGACGCGGTTAGACTCGCAGTCTGATGAGGTCAGAGCCTTTCGCCGCGGTTTGCGAGGTGATCACCGAGCCGGAGCAGCTGCGCACCTACGAATGCGACGGTCTGACCGGCCGACGGGTCGTGCCGGCCCTTGTCGCGCTGCCGCGGAGCACCGAGGAGGTGCAGGCCGTCGTGCGGCTCTGCCACGCGGAGCGGATCCCGTTCGTCGCCCGAGGAGCCGGCACCGGCCTCTCCGGCGGGGCGCTGCCGGTCGCCGAGGGGATCGTCGTCTCGCTCGCACGGCTGACCCGCATCCTCGACGTCGACCTCGAGCGCGGCCACGTGGTCGTCGAGCCGGGCGTCGCCAATCTCGACGTGACCCGGGTGGTTGCGCCGGCGGGCTTCTACTACGCTCCGGATCCCTCCTCGCAGCAGGTCTGCACGATCGGCGGCAACGTCGCCGAGAATTCGGGCGGCGCCCACTGCCTCAAGTACGGCTTCACGGTCAACCACGTGCTCGCGGCGGAGGTCGTGCTGCCGGATGGCGAACTCGTCGAGCTCTCGGTCTGGGACGACGGCCCGGACCTCCTCGGGGCTTTCGTCGGCTCCGAGGGGACGCTCGGGATTGCGACGAAGCTGACGCTGCGGCTCCTGCACGCGCCCGAGGCGGTGTGCACGATCCTCGCCGGCTTCGGCCACACCGACGAGGCGGGCGCCGCGGTCTCCGGCGTGATCGCGGAAGGAATCCTGCCCGCAGCGATCGAGATGATGGACGCGGTCACGATCGAGGCGGCCGAAGCCGCGGTGAGCGCGAACTATCCGGAGGCCTGCGGGGCCGTCCTGATCGTCGAGCTGGACGGGCCGGCCGCCCAGGTCGAGGAGGATCTCGCACGCGTCGAGGCCATCTGCCGCGAGAACGACGCGCGGGAGATCCGCGTCGCCTCCGACCCCGAGGATCGCTACGCCGTCTGGCGCGGCCGCAAGGCCGCGTTCGCGGCGATGGGCCGCATCAGCCCGAACTACTACGTCCAGGACGGCGTCGTACCGCGCACGAAACTGCCCGAGCTGCTGCGCCGCATCGACGCGCTCTCGCGGGAGCACGGCCTGCGCGTCGGCAACGTCTTCCACGCCGGCGACGGCAACCTCCACCCGCTCGTCCTCTACGACGGGCGCGTCGACGGTGAGGCCGGGCGCGCCGAGGAGCTGTCGAAGCAGATCCTGGAGGCGTGCATCGATGCTGGCGGGTCGATCACCGGCGAGCACGGGGTCGGCACCGACAAGGCCTGCGCGATGCCGCTGATGTTCGGGGAGGACGACATCGCCGCGATGAAGCGGCTGCGTGCGGCGTTCGATCCGCTCGGGCTCGCGAATCCGGGCAAGCTCTTCCCGACGCCGCGGCTCTGCGGCGAGGTGCCGGGGCCCTACCGAGCCCATCCCCTCGAGAAGGCCGGGCTTGCCGAGCGGTTCTGAGATCCTCGAGCACGAGCCGGGGGATCTCACCTGCATCGTCGAGGCGGATCTCCGGCTCTCGGCGCTCGAGTCCGCCCTGCGCTCGCACGGGCAGCGCTTCTCCCTCGACCCGCCGGGCGACCCGACCCTGGGCGAGTGCCTGGTCGACGACCTCTCCGGGCCGCTCCGCCATCGCTTCGGGACGATGCGCGATCTCGTGATCGGGGTGAGGGTCGTCCTGCCCGACGGGACGAGAGCGAACTCCGGCGGCAAGGTCGTGAAGAACGTGGCGGGCTACGACCTCGCCAAGGTCTTCTGCGGCTCGCGGGGACGGCTCGGGCGCGTCGAGCGCCTCGCGCTGCGCCTGCACCCGCTGCCGGTGAGCGCGCGCACGGTGGTGCTCCGGGCGGACTGGCAGGCAGTGCATTGTTCGCACCTCGTTCCGAGCGCGGTCGATGTCGCCGGCGGCCGGATGTACGTGCTCTTCGAGGGCTCGGCGCGGGCGGTCGAGGCGCAGACACACGCGCTCGGCGGCGAGGAGATCGAGCCATGGGAGGAGCTGCGGGCGCTGCAGGCCGAGCTCCGTGGCCGCGTCCGCTGGGACGGGCTGGAGGCGCCGCTCGTGCGCCCCGGGCCGCGCGTCGCCTACCTCGCCGAGGCCCGGGAGCCGGTCTGGAGCCCGCTCGCCGAGCGCGTCCGGGAGGCCATGTGCAGCCCGAGCTGATCGCCGATTGCGTCCACTGCGGCTTCTGCCTGCCGACCTGCCCGACCTACTCGCTCTGGCACGAGGAGATGGACTCGCCCCGCGGACGCATCTACCTGATGGCCGGGCTCGTCGACGGCTCGATCACGCTGAACGACACGGTCGTCGAGCACTTCGACCGCTGCCTCGGGTGCATGGCCTGCGTCAGCTCGTGTCCCTCCGGCGTGCAGTACGACCGCCTGATCGAGCAGACCCGCGCCTTCATCGAAGACAACCACCGCCGTGGGACGCTCGAGCGGCTTGTCCGCGCCGGGATCTTCGCCGTCTTCCCCCACCGCCGCCGGCTGCGCGCCGCGCTCCGACTTCGCGCGCTCCCGGCGCCGGGCCCGTTCGCACCGCTGAAGCAGATCGCACCGCCGTGGACGGCGCCCGGCTGGCCGCCGGAGCACCTGCCCGGGGGCGGCCCGCGGGTCGTCCTAATGGCCGGCTGCGTCCAGAGCGTCGTCTTCGGCGACGTCAACGGGGCGAGCGCCCGCGTCCTCCAGGCCGAGGGCTTCGATGTCCACGTTCCGCGCGCCCAGGGTTGCTGCGGCGCCCTGCACGCGCATGCGGGGCGGCTGGACGAGGGCGTCGCGCGGGCGCGCGAGCTGCTGAGAGCGCTTGCCGGCTACGACTACGTCGTCACGAACGCCGCCGGCTGCGGCGGGCACCTGAAGGATCATGGCGCCGCCAACGTCGTCGACGTCTCTGAGCTGCTGGGCGAGCCGCGCGCAGAGCGGCACCCGCTGCCGATCCGGGTCGCTTTCCAGGACTCGTGCCATCTGCGCCACGCGCAGCGCCTGGCGGCGGAGCCGCGGGCGATGCTCGACGCGATCCCGGGCCTCGAGCGGCTCGAGCCGGCCGAACAGGAGATCTGCTGCGGCAGCGCCGGCATCTACAACATCGTCAAGCCGCAGGCGGCCGCCGAGCTCGGGGACCGCAAGGCCGCCCAGGTGCTCGCGGAGGAGCCCGACGCGTACGCGAGCGGCAACCCCGGCTGCCTCGTCCAGGTCACTGCCGCGCTGCGCCGGGCCGGCCGCCCCGTCCCCGCCTTCCACCCGATCGAGCTCGTGGACGCGTCGATCCGCGGGCTCGCCCCCGACAGGCTCCTCCAGGAGGCCCGCCGATGAAAACCGACGACGTCCTCACCTCCGAGGCGACCGAGTTCCTGCACCTGCTGCAGCGCGAGCTTGGCGGCGAGCGCGAGGAGCTCCTCGCGGAGCGACAGCGGCGGGCGCGGCGGCTGCGCGAGGGCGAGTTGCCCGACTTCCTCGACGAGACGCGGACCGTACGCGAGGGCGACTGGCGCGTCCGGCCGGCCCCGCCCGACCTGATCGACCGGCGGGTCGAGATCACGGGCCCGACTGACCGCAAGATGGTGATCAACGCGCTCAACTCGGGCGCGAGCGTCTTCATGGCGGACTTCGAGGACGCGAACTCGCCGACCTGGGAAAACGTCGTCGAGGGGCAGCGCAACCTCTCCGACGCGATCGACCGGACGATCCGGCTCGAGCAGGGCGAGAAGGTCTACGAGCTGAGGGACGAGATCGCGACGCTGCTCGTCCGCCCGCGCGGCTGGCACCTCGTCGAGCGGCACTTGACCGTGGACGGGAAGGCGATCTCCGGCTCGCTGCACGACTTCGGCCTCTACCTCTTCCGCAATCACGAGCGGCTGAAGGCGGCGGGCACCGGCCCCTACTTCTACCTGCCGAAGCTCGAGTCGCACCGCGAGGCTCGGCTCTGGAACCGCGCGTTCGAGCTCGCGCAGGACACGCTCGGGATGCCGCGCGGCACGATCCGGGCGACCGTCCTGATCGAGACGATCCTGGCCGCGTTCGAGATGGACGAGATCCTCCACGAGCTCGGCCCCCACGCGACAGGCCTCAACGCCGGCCGCTGGGACTACCTCTTCAGTTTCATCAAGAAGCTCGGCCACCGGCCTGAGTTCGTGCTTCCGGACCGTAACTCGGTCACGATGAAGGCGCCGTTCATGTACGCCTACGCGGAGCTGCTCGTCAAGACGTGCCACCGCCGCGGTGCGCACGCGATCGGCGGCATGGCGGCGTTCATCCCGTCCCGCCGCGACCCCGAGGTGAACGCCGTCGCGCTCGAGAAGGTGCGCGAAGACAAGGAGCGCGAGGCCGCGCAGGGCTACGACGGAACCTGGGTGGCGCATCCCGATCTCGTGCCGGTCGCGCAGGAGATCTTCGACCGGGTGCTGGGCGACCAGCCGAACCAGCTCGAGGTGCTGCGGGGCGAGGTGAACGTTGGCGCGGCGGACCTGCTGAACGTCGCGGCGACGCCGGGCGAGATCACCGAGGAGGGGCTGCGCAACGACATCTCGGTGGGGATCCAGTACCTGGCCGCGTGGCTCCAGGGCACCGGCGCGGTCGCGATCTTCAACCTGATGGAGGATGCCGCCACCTCCGAGATCTCGCGCTCGCAGGTCTGGCAGTGGCTCCACCACGGCAAGGTCTCGCCCGGCGAGGTCGGGCGGATCACCGGCGAGGAGGTCGGCAGGCTCGGCGAGGGCCACGAGGAGGCCCGGCAGCTCTTCGAGCAGGTGGCGACCGGGGAGGAGTTCGTCGAGTTCCTCACGCTCCCCGCGTACGACCGACTCGGCTAAAACGACATGTCCGGCCGAGCAGGAACGGGCGCGCACCACGTCTGCGCCCTCCGCCACGCCTGCGTCCTCGCCACGCTGAGTCCACCCGGGACCGTGTAGAAGTGCGCGATGAGCAAACCACGGCGGCCAGAGCAGAGCGTCGGCTGAGACGGTTTGTCCGCGTCCAGTACGAAGATGCCGGCCCCCGCGTCGGCCGGCTTGACGGCGACGTCATCGAGATCCTCGACCATGACGACCCCCTTGCCGCGATCCGTGGGGACGGCGAGATCGTCGGTCGCTGTGGCAGCGGCGGGCGGCTCCTGCCGCCGATCGAGGCCCCGGAGATCTGGTGCGCAGGCGTCACGTACGAGCGCAGCCGCGACGCCCGCCTGGAGGAGGCGCGACGTGGGGCGCGCGACGTCTATGCCCTCGTCTACGGGGCCGACCGGCCCGAGCTTTTCCTGAAGGATGCGCAGATGCGCAGGACGGTCGGGCCGGGCGGGCCGATCCGCCTCCGCAGCGACTCGCTGTGGATGGTGCCCGAGCCCGAGCTCGGCCTCGTGCTCGGCGACGGCGGGGAGCCCGTCGCGGTCACGATCGGCAATGACGTCTCGAGCCGCGACATCGAGGGCGAGAATCCGCTCTACATCCCACAGGCGAAAATCTTCGCCGGCGCCTGCGCGCTGGGTCCGGCGCTCGCCGTTCCCGACGACTGGGCCGCGGCGTTTTCGATCCGGCTGCGGATCACCGGCGCCGACGCCGCCGAGCTCTTCGCCGGCGAGACCTCGACCGCGAGCATGAAGCGCTCCCTGCGCGAGCTCGTCGACTGGGCCGTGCGCGACAACCCGATCCCGCCCGGCTCCGTGCTCCTCACCGGTACCGGCCTCGTCCCCCCCGACGACTACACGCTCCGGCCCGGCCACACCGTGGAGATCGAGATCGACGGTATCGGCGTCCTGACCAACACCGTGGTCGGATGAGGGAGCTAGCGTGCCCCGTGCGCACCGCCCTTCGCCTAAAGAGGAGTGACCCATGACCGACGTCGTCGATGCCCCGACCCGCCCCGCCGGACTGAACTACGTCGGAGGAGCCTGGGCTCCCTCGGCCTCCGGCGAGACGTACACCAAGGTCAACCCGATGCGGCCGGCCGAGCCGGTCGGCGCATTCACATCCTCGACCGAGGCCGACGTCGCCGCCGCGGTCGCGGCGGCAGAGGCCGCCTTCGCCGGGTGGGCCGCGCTGCCGATCGCCCGCCGCGCCGCCTACCTGACCGCGGCGGCGGACGTGCTCGAGGCGCGCGCGGAGCAGGTCGCACGCGATATGACCGCCGAGATGGGAAAGCCCCTGCGCGAGGCGCGCGGGGAGGCGGGCCGCGCTTCTCAGATTCTCCGCTATGCCGCGAGCGAGGCGTTCCGCCCGGTCGGCGAGCACTTCGAGCAGGCCGCGACCGGGGCGCAGGTCTCGACGCGCCGACGCCCCGTCGGCGTCGTCGCACTGATCACGCCGTGGAACTTCCCCTGCGCGATCCCGGTCTGGAAGCTCGCGCCGGCGCTGATCTACGGCAACACGGTTGTCCTCAAGCCCGCCTACGAGGCCCCGCGCACCGGCCTACACATCGCCGAGGCGTTCGCCGAGGCCGAGTTGCCGGCAGGTGTCCTGAACGTCCTGACCGGGCGCGGCTCCACCGTCGGCGCAACCCTCGTACGCGACGCTCGTGTCAGGGCGGTCTCCTTCACCGGCTCGGTCGCGACCGGCCACTCGGTGCGCGACGAGGCTACGAAGCTCGGGAAGCGCGTGCAGCTCGAGCTCGGCGGCCACAATCCCCTGATCGTGATGGCCGACGCCGATCTGGGCCGCGCCGCCGAGGCCTCCTACGCCGGCGCGTTCTGGTCGGCGGGCCAGAAGTGCACGGCCACCCGGCGAATCTACGTCCAGGAGGAGGTCTACGACGCGTTCAAGCAGCATTTGCTCGCACGGATCAAGCGCGGCAAGGTCGGGGATCCGGCAGACCCCGACGTCGAGGTGGGACCGATCGTGAACGAGGCGCAGTTCGACGAGATCGTTGCGGCGATCGCGCGCGGCAGGAGCGAGGGTGGGCGGGTGCTCACCGGCGGGGAGCGCGCCGACGACCAGGGCTACGTGATCGCCCCGACGGTGTTCGAGGGCGTCCGCGACGACGCCTTCCTCTCGTGCGAGGAGGTCTTCGGCCCCGTCACGTCGCTCTATCGCTTCGTAACCCTCGACGAGGCGATGGAGCGCGCAAACGCGGTCGAGTTCGGCCTTTCCGCGGCGATCTTCACCTCGAGCCTGGAGGCGGCGACGCGCTTCCAGAACGAGGCGCAGGCGGGCTTGATCCACGTCAACTCCCAGACGGCCGGCGCCGATGTGCACGTCCCCTTCGGCGGGATCAAGGGCAGCGGCTTCGGCCCGCACGAGCAGGGCCGTGCCGCGATCGAGTTCTACACCGAGACCGTCACGGTCTACGTCGATCCGTGAGCCCCGCGTGAGCGAACGCTTCCTCGTCACAGGCGCGCTCGGCTGCATCGGCGCCTGGACCTGCGCAGCCCTGGCCGAGCAGAACGTCGAGGTGGTCGGCTACGACCTCGGCACGGACGACCGCCGGCTCCGACTCGCCACGGGCGCGCAGATCCCGCTCGTGCGCGGAGACATCGTCGATCGCGAAGCGCTCGCCCACATCCTCGACGAGCACGGGATCACGCACATCATCCATCTCGCGGCCCTGCTCGTGCCGCAGATCAAGCCCGACCCGCCGTACGGCACCGCGGTCAACGTCGGCGGCACGGTCAACGTCCTCGACGCCGCGAAGACGCGCGGGATCCAGGTCGCCTACGCGAGCTCGGCTGCGGTCTACTCCCGCGATGACGGCGCCCGCGGCACCGTTCGAAACGACGCGATCGGCCACCCGACGACCTTTTACGGCGTGCACAAGCAGGCCTGCGAGGGGTTGGCGCGGATCTTCTGGCAGGAGGAGCGGGTGCCGTCGATCGGGATCCGCCCCTGGATCGTCTACGGGCCGGGGCGCGACAACGGCCTCACCGCGTCGCCCAGTCTCGCGATGGCGGCAGCCGCCGCCGGCCGGGACTACCGCATCGCCTTCGGCGGCCGAACGCAGCTGCAGTACGCACCCGATGCGGCCGCCGTCTTCGTGGCGGCCGCCCGCGCGGGGACCGAGGGCTCGCGGGTCTTCCATCTCGGCGGGCCGACGGTGACGATGACCGAGACCGCGGCGGCGATCGAGGCCGCCGCGCCCGGGGTGTCGATCTCCGTCGACGAGGCGACGATCCTGCCCTTCCCCGAGGAGTTCGACGGAGCGCCGCTCGAGCAGGCGCTCGGCGGGATCAGCTGGACGCCGCTGGCAGAGGGGATTCGGCAGACGATCGACCGGTTGCGAGCCGCGCAGGGCTGAACGAGCAGTCGAGCAGCACGAGCACTGCCCCGGCGCCGGCGAGGAGCCACAGCACCGTGTCGAAGCCGCCTGAGAGGTCGCGCACGGCGCCGAGCAGGAGTGGCGAGCTCGCCGAGAGCGTGTAGCCCAGCCCGAGCATCATCCCGGCGAGGGCGGCGACCTCGGCGGGGCGCGCCGCCGCGTCGAGCGGGAGCGTCAGCGTCAGCGGAAAGAGCGGCCCGATCGCGATCCCGATCAGAACCGCCCACAACCACCCGGCTCCCGGTAGCAGCACGACCCCGAGCAGGCCTGCGAGCTGGAGGGCAGCCGCGCCGCCGAGCCAGCGCCGCCGCGTCCCCCAGTGGTCGGCCGCCCAGGCCCCCAGAAACCCGCACGGGATCGTCACCGTGTTCAGCACCGCGAGCAGCGCGCCGGCCGAGCTCTGGCTCCAGCCCCGCTCGACGTACACATCGGGCAGCCATGAGTTCAGCCCGTAGAAGACGAAGGACATCAAGAAGAAGGCCGCGACCAGTTGCCACGCGAGCCCGTTGCGCAGCGGCAGGCGCAGGGGGCGAACGTCCGTGCGCGCGTGCCGCGGCTCGCTTCGGGTCAGCCAGAGCCAGAGCGCTCCGAGCGCCGCCGAGACCGCGCCGAACGAGAGTAGGGGCGTCCGCCAGCCGCCAGCCTCGTGTGCCAAGGGCACCGCCACTGCAGCGGCGACCGCCGAGCCGATCGTGATCCCCGTCGTGTAGACGCCGGTTGCGAAGCCCGGCCGGTCGGCGAAGCGCTCCTTGACGGCGACTGGCAGCATCGCCCCGGCGAGCCCCATACCGATTCCGATCGGGACGGTCAGCAGCACGACTGCGGCCGCGCCCGGGACAAGCCCGCGCGCGATCCCGAATGCCCCGATCAGGCTCATCGCCGCCGCGATCGCGAACCGAGAGCCGATGCGGCCCGAGAGGAACGGCGCCGGCGGCGCAAAGAGCCCCATGGAGAGCACCGGAATCGTCCCCAGCAGCCCCGCGACCGCATGCGAGACGCCGAGGTCTCTCTCGATCGAGGGGAGGAGCGGCCCCACCCCGACGAGCTGCGGCCGCAGCGCCACCGCGACCAGGAACAGCGCGGCGAGGAGCGGCGCCCTCCTCAAGGGCTACAGCGTCTCGTAGAAATTCCGCTCGCGTGACTCCATCAGCCCGAAGAGCTTCCCCGTCGCAAGCCGCTGGAAGTGCTCGCTCGCCCCGTGCTCCTCGAAGGCCGCCCTGTCCCTGTACTGCTCGTAGATGAGAAACGAGCGCCGGTTCTCGGGATCCTGTGCGGGGATGTAGAGCACGCAGCCCTGCTCGGCCCGCGACGCATCCGCGAGCTCGCGCACGATCGCGACTGCCTCGTCCTCGTTACCCTCCTGCGCGGTCATCCGCACGACGAGCACAAACGCCATCTCCCCCTCCTCCCCGCCGGGAGCTCAGTCCGCGGCGATCACCGGGTTGGTGATCGAGCCGAGCCCCTCGATCTCGATCGTGATTTCATCACCGGGCCGCAGCCAGACCTTTGGATCACGGAACGCCCCGACGCCGGCGGGCGTGCCCGTGATGATCAGGTCGCCGGGCTCGAGTGTGATCGCCTGCGAGACGAACGAGATCACCTCGGCGACGCCGAAGATCTGGTTCGACGTGTTGGAGTCCTGCATCGTCTCGCCGTTCAGGAGTGCACGGATCGGCAGCGTCTGGGGATCGGGCACTGCGCTCGCGGGCACGATTTCGCCGACCGGCAGGAAGGTGTCGAGCGACTTGCCGCGCACCCACTGGCCGTCGGAGAACTGGAGGTCACGACCGGAAACGTCGTTTGCGACGACGTACCCGCGGACGAAGTCGAGGGCATCGTCGGTCGAGACGCGGGTCGCCCGACGGCCGATCACGACGCCGAGCTCGGCCTCGTAGTCGGGGTGCTTGCAGATGGAGGGGACGCGGATCGGATCGCCCGGCCCGATCAGCGTGTTCGGCCACTTCGCAAAGAGGAGTGGCCGCTCGGGCAGCTCGACGCCCTGCTCCTCGGCGTGGTCGCGGTAGTTGAGACCGACGCACACGATCTTTTGCGGCAGCTCGAGCACGACGCGACTCTACGCGAGCCGGGTGACGCCGGCGTCGACGAGCTCTGCGATCTCCGCCTCCGAGTAGCCGAGCTCGCCGAGCACCTCGGCGGAGTGCCGGCCGAGCTCCGGCGGAGGACGGTCGTGGAGCACGCGCTCGCCGTCGACCTGCAGCGGCAGGGCCACCGTCTCGATCTCGTCGAGCTCCTGCACCATCCCGGTCGCGCGAGTCTGCTCGTGGGCGGCGACCTCGCTGAGATCCTGCACCGGGGCGACGGGAAT
>JBHEMK010000170.1:0-8538 GCA_046262635.1 Gaiellaceae bacterium | reverse complement strand
CTCGATGTTCAGACCCGTAGGAGCAAGGTCGGCTGTGTCTACCTGCAGCTCACTCATCACGAGCATTGCCCGCAGCGGGTCAGGTTCCGTGAGTGCCTCTTCGATTCGTTCGGCCAGTCGGCTCGGCTTCACCGCAAGTGGCCCGACCCGATCGGCCAGACGCTTGCTCGTTGGCTGCCAGACTCGGTTCAGGGCATAGACGATTTGAAGGACCCGCTTCGCGTCGTTGTAGAGATACTCGATCAGTGCAAGTCGCTCGCGCGGCCGCGCGAGCGTCAAGAAGCCGGTGGGATGGAAGCCGCCCCAGGCGACCGCCGCCTCTTCGATGCGTGCCGCCGCAACCGCGTCAGGATAAACGCGAAGTCTCGCTTGCCAGGTTTCCAGGAGGCCAACTGTGCGAAGAGCGACTCCATTGACGAGAGCGTCAGCCGCCATGGACTGCCCGCCCGCCACGAGCGCCTCGACAGATTTTTGCGCGAAGTCGTGGGGCCACCAGATGGTCTCGATCGGAATGCCTTCGTAGTAGCCGAAGACGCGAGCAGCCTCGGTTCCTTGGCCACCCCATGTGTCGAGGTCGACGAGGCCGACGTGCCGTGCGTTCTCGAAGCATTGTGCGAGGTCGAGGCGGGCTGCGGTGACCAGGAGCATCTCAACGTCGGAGAGGTCATCGGCGACGCCGCGCGAGACGCTGCCAGTCAGCACGACCTCCTCGACAACCGCCGGGAGGGCCAGCGCGATCAGCTCTGCGACCGCGTGTAGCTCGCTCGTCCTCGACTCAGGAACCTCAGGCGTCATTCCTGAACCCTGGCACATGCCAGTGCAGGTGCTGGCATCACGCGACCAGCCTTGACTTGGCCTGAGACTGATGCTCATGATGCTTCTTGGCTGGCATCACGTGCGGCGTCACCCGGGCTGGCGGTTGTCCGCCGAGAGAGCGCGAGAGAGAGATGCGGAAGCTCTTGTTTGGACTGCTGCTCGTCGTGGGGATGCTGGGTGTACCGGTGGCGCAGGCGGATGCCCCGGTGATCGTGCCGGCGCCCGCGGTCGATTTCACCAACACGACTTGTGCCTTTCCCGTTGCGGTACACATCACCGCCAATGGCGAGACGGCGAAGATCTTCAGCGACGGCACGATCATCGTGAGTGGCCGGTTGCGGCGACATTCTCCGCGAACGGAAACAGCCTCTCGCTGAACATCGGGACCCGCCACGATCAGCCCCTCGGGAGTAGTGATCGGGCACGGGGTCGGCGTCGGACCCGTGCAGTTGCCGAACGGCCAGATCACGTTGGGTTACTCGGCCGGGCGGTGGACATCACGACCAGCACGGGGGATGCTGCACGGGCACCTGTTGCTCGACATCTGCGCGGCTCTCGCGCCCTGATCGGAGGCGCGGAGGCTCCAGAGCGTGGTGCCGCCAACCGGCGGCACCACCGCTGTCTGGTTCTTGACTCGGCGGTACGTGCACGAGTATCGGGAAGGACTGGCTGAGACTCACCAGGGCCCCGTGCACTTCTTCTGAGGGAGCTTCGACCTCGCCTGACGCTCCATGTGGGCTCGGAGCACGTCTCCGTCGCTACTGGCCGGCGATGAGCGCTTGCCGGAGCCCGTCTTCTTCGCCTACATGGCGCCCATGCCCGACGGCCTGGAGGACGCAGCGATTGGTTCCGCAGAGGCCGCCTGGAGCGCGCCGTTGGACGAGTTCCTCTGCGCTACGAGGACGTCCGGCGCGCCCCTCTCCACGTGGCGCGCTGCTCGACTTCCTCGGGAGCACCTACACCGCGGGCGCGTCGCTCTCCGGGTGGGACCCGCAGCTCCTGACCCGGCCGTGACGGGAGGCCGGGGCCGCGCCGCCGCGACGGCCGCGCGTCAGAAAGCCGCCGGATTCGCTCCCTCAGCCTAGGCGCCTCCGGGCAGCGTGAAGGCGACGCGAGCCCCTCCGGCGGAGCGGTTCTCGGCCCAGATTCTCGCCCCCGTGGGCCCCCGACCAGGCCCTGGGCGATCGCCAGTCCGATCCCTGCGCCGCCGGTCGCGCGGGTGCGCGAGTCGGCGCCGCGCCAGAAGCGCTCGAACATCCGCCGAGCGGGGCATCCCCGGCTCGAGCGTCAGCGCACTCGCATCGATCGTGGCGAGCTCGAACAGGTCGTTGACGAGCCCCGAGAGCGCCTGGACCTGCTCGTAGATCGCCGGGAGATACTCGTCCGGCTCGGCGAATCCGTCCTCGAGCGCCTCGAGCATTGCCTGGAGGGACGCGAGCGGCGTGCGGAGATCGTGGCTCGCCCAGGCGACAAGCTGCCGCCTGGCGTCGAAGAGCTCCTCGATCCGGACCGCCATCTCGTTGAGGAGCGACCCACGTCGGCGAGCTCGCGCGGACCGGCCGTGGGCGAACGTGGGCTCAGCTCCCCAGCGGCAAGGCGCGCAGCAGCGCCGCGCAGGCGCTCGAGCGGCCGGAGGATCCAGCGGCCGAGCAGCAGAGCGCCGATCACGGCCGAGAGCGCCGAGGCCACTGAGACAGCCAGGATCTTGACGTCGTCGTGCATGTGGAACATCACCCACCCGGACGCGAGCACGGCCTCGAGCGGCAGTGCGACGGCCAGCAGCGCGAGCGCGGCGAGCTGGAGACGCACCGCGGGCAGGAGACGGATGACCGCCGCGGAGCCGACGCCTGCAGCGAGGGTGGCGAGGCCGAGGAAGACGGCGACGTCGATCATGCGCGCACCCTGTAGCCGACCCCCCAGACGGTCTCGAGCACGCGGGGTTGCGACGGATCGTCCTCGATCTTCTCCCGCAGGCGCCGCACGTGGACTGTGACCGTGCCGGTGTCGAGCGCCGAGGAGTAGCCCCAGACCCGGTCCATCAGTTGATCGCGCGAGAAGACTCGGTTCGGGTTGGAGGCGAGGAACCAGAGCAGGTCGAATTCCTTCACCGTCAGCCGCAGAAGGAGGCCGTCTCGCCGAGCCTCGCGGGACGCGGCGTCGAGCACGAGGCCTCCGACCTCCAGCCGCTCGAGCGGCGAAGTCTTAGGAGCCGTCCGCCGCAGGACGGTCCGCACGCGTGCGGCCAGTTCGCGCGGGGAGAACGGCTTCGTCACGTAGTCGTCGGCGCCGAGCTCGAGCCCAACGATGCGGTCGGCTTCTTCTCCGCGCGCGGTGAGCAGGATCACCGGCAGATCGGAGTTGGCGCGGATCCAGCGGCAGAGGGAGAGGCCGTCGATCCCGGGCAGCATCACGTCGAGCACGACCAGGCTGAACCTCTCGCGCCGGATCAGCTCGCGTGCCGTCTCGCCGTCGGCCGCGGTCAGGGTCTCGAACCCCTCGCGTCGAAGATAACGCGCGACGACGTCGCGGACGATCGGCTCGTCGTCCACGACGAGAACGGTGGCCATGTCGGTCAGTGTGCCCTCTAGCCGAAGGTAAAGGCATACGCGGTTACTCCCGGGCTGAAGCGAAGCTCGAGCAGCGCGTCACGGAGCTTCGCGCCGCTGACGAGGGTGTAGAGCCTGTCGGCGTCCACTCGGAGGGAACCCGCGGGTCGCCCCGCAACGGAGACCTCGACCCGCCCGAGGCCGCCGAGCACGAGGTAGACGTTCCGCGCCCGGAAATGCAGGCGCAGTCGCGCCCCCGGCCCGGCTACGGCCCGCTCGCCACCGACCCGCCAGACGCCTGCGTAGGCAAGGGCGTCGGCGGGCAGCCGCGAGGGGAACGCGTAGCTGCGCGGCGCGTCGGGGACGACACGGGTGCCGGCGTACCGCGACGCGTCGAGCCGCGCGTAGCCGAGGTACGACTCGGGGGTGACCGACTCCGTCGGGGTCGCGTCGGCGACCCGCCGCGCGTGCACCGCCCCAGGCACGCGGAGCAGCCTGCGGATCGTCTGCTCGGCCTGGCTGTACTCGCCCTCGCCGAAATGGGCCCGGCGGACGCGGCCGCGGCGGTCGACGAAGTACTCGGCCGGCCAGTACTGGTTCGCGTACGCGTTCCAGGTGCCGTAGCTATTGTCGAGCGCGACCGGCCACGTCACCTTCAGGTCCTTCGTCGCCTGCCGGACGTTGGACAGCTCGTGCTCGAAGGCGAACTCCGGCGTGTGCACGCCGACGATCTCGAGGCCCCGCCCGTGGTAGGCCGCATAGAGCGAGCGCAGGTGCGGCAGCGTTCGGAGGCAGTTGATGCAGGAGTACGTCCAGAAGTCGACGAGGACCACCTTGCCGCGCAGTCCCGCGAGCGTGAGCGACCTGTCGCCGGGCGTGTTCAGCCAGTGTGCGATGCCGCGAAAGTCCGGGGCGGGCCCGAGGTCGGGCAGGTTCGAGCCGCTCGCTGCCGCGTAGGCGACGCCGCCGCCGCGCAGATCCGCGAGCCGCTTGCGAGCCGCGCTCGTTATCTCCACGTGCTTCTGCAGCGAATTGGTGTAGCCGCCTAGGCGCGTCTGGAGGCTGCGGTCGACATTGAAGACGATCGCGACCGCGGCCGCGGCGAGCACGACGCCCATCGCGCGCCGGAACAGCTCGCTGCCGGAGCGCAGCCGGCGCGCCACGCGCTGCCCACCGAGCGCAATCAGGAGCATCGGCACCCCGGCGCCGAGTCCGTAGGCGAGGGTCAGCACGACCGTCCCGAAACCGATGCGGTTCTGCGCCGCGAGCGCCGTCACGGTCGCGAGGACCGGCCCAGCGCAGGGGACGAAGACGAGACCCAGGCTGACGCCGAGCAGGAACCCGCCTCCCAGGTTCCCGCCGCGGCGTCGGGACATGAACGCGAGCGGGCGCTCGAGGAGAATCGCAAGGCGGGGAACGATGAGGGTCGCGGCGAGGACGAAGAGCAGCGCGATCGCGAGATTGCGCAGGAGATCCTGCGGCAGCCCCAGCGTCGAAAGAAGCGACGCGGCGACGAGCGTGAACGTTGTGAAGCTCGCAACGAGCCCCGCGATGATCGCGATCGGCCGCCGCCTGCCCTCGCTGGTCGCGCCGCCTGCAAGCACGATCGGGAGCACCGGCAAGACGCAGGGAGAAACCGCGGTGATCACTCCGGCGGCGAAACCGATGCCGATCAGGATGAGCACGCTGGACACACCGTACTCGCGAGGTGTTACGGCCGCCTTGCCCAGTTCTTACGTGTTCCTTACGGGCGCAGACGCGTGTGCCTCGCCTGCTTCGTCAAGGGCTCCGTCGTCGTGGTCACGCACGGGCCCGGTCGGGCGCGGCTCCGCACCGCTCCTCCTAGCGGCCGGCTTCCCGCACCGGGCAACAGTCAGACGCCGGGGGGTTGTGCCTCGGCGGGCGAGGCTGGAAAATCGCGGCCGACCCGCGTCGCGTTTAGCGCTCCCGCTCGTGCGCAGCGACCTTGCGCAGCACAAGCACGGCGTTGTGGCCGCCGAAACCGAAGCTGTTGCTGAGGGCAGTGTCCACGCGCAGCGTGCGCGACTCGTTCGGCACGTAGTCGAGGTCGCAGCTCGGGTCGGGATGCTCATAGTTGATCGTGGGCGGCACCACGTCGCGGGCAACGGCTAGGGCCGTCGTCGCCGCCTCGACCGCTCCCGCGGCGCCGAGGCAATGGCCGGTCGAGCCCTTGATCGACGAGATCGGAATCCGCCTCGCGTTCTCCTCCCCGAACGCCAGCTTGATGGCGGTCGTCTCGACGGAGTCGCCAAGCCCAGTCGAGCTCGCGTGCGCGTTGACGTAGTCGACCTCCTCGGCTGCGACGGCAGCCTCTTCGAGTGCCAACCGGATCGCTCGGGCTTGACCCGCACCGACGGGGTCGGGCTCGGTCATGTGGAAGGCGTCCGAGCTGACCCCGTACCCGGCGATCTCCGCGTAGACGGTCGCCCCCCGCGCCCGCGCGTGCTCGAGTTCCTCGAGCACGAGGATCGCCGCTCCCTCCCCCATCACGAACCCGTCGCGGCCGGCGTCGAACGGACGGCTTGCCCGGGCCGGATCGTCGTTCCTGCGCGAGAGCGCCCGCATCGCGGCGAACCCGGCCACGGCGAGCTCGGTGATGCCGGCTTCGCTGCCGCCGCAAAGCATCACCTCGGCGCGGCCGAGGCGGATGGCGTCGTAGCCGTCTCCGATCGCCATCGCGGAGGCCGCGCACGCAGTGCACGGCGCGCCGAGCGGCCCGCGCGCACCGAGCTCCATCGAAACCCAGCCGGCCGCCATGTTCGGCATGAAGGCGGTCACGAGGCTCGGACGGATCCGCCGCGTC
Organism: Gaiellaceae bacterium; assembly: GCA_046262635.1. Classification (GTDB taxonomy): domain Bacteria; phylum Actinomycetota; class Thermoleophilia; order Gaiellales; family Gaiellaceae; genus JBHEMK01. Next base: position 2,352 of record JBHEMK010000170.1, on the reverse strand, counting down.
TCCTCGAGTTCGCGGCAACACGCGGACAGGCTCGAGACGCCGCCCTGAGCGGTCGCGATCGAGGCCCCGACCCGGTCCGGCTCGCGCTCGATCTCGAGCGCGGCGTCTGCCTCCGCCATCCGGGCGGCGGCGACGGCGAATTGCGCGAAGCGATCGAGTTTGCGCACCTTCTTCCGATCGAGCCAGCGTTCGGGCTCGAACTCGCGCGCCTCGCAGGCGATCTGCACCGGCTGCCCTGTCGCCGCGAACGCCGTGATCGCGTCGCCGCCGGCCTCTCCGGCGATCAGGCGGCTCCAGGTCGTCTCGATGTCGGAACCGAGCGGCGTCACCGCCCCGAGACCCGTCACGACGACGCGGCGCATGGGCTCCGTCACCAGCTGATCGGGATCTGGGGCGTATGCGTCTGACACGAGTTCCTGAGGCCGATCGTACCGATAGCGTTCGGCGGCGCGGCCGTGTTCCTCTCGCTCGACTTCGTCGACGTCCCGACCGCAGACGTCGATGCCGGCGCGGGCCGCCCTGTCGAGGGAACTGGACGGGGAGCTCGCCGGGAAGGTGTGCGGGATGGGCATCGTCGTCGCGTGCCTCAGGCTCGCCAGTTCGAGATCCGGCGATCCTCCTGAGCGGCCAGCTCGAGGAAACAACGCCGATCATCGTCGACCGCGTGGACGACGACGTTTCGACGGTTGCGAGGCCGCCGGAGCCGCGGATGGGATCGAGCTCGAGGCTCACGCCGCGCGAGCGGGCGAGCTAGCTCGCGGGCCGGATCGACGACGAGGATCGCAATCAGGACGCGTCGGATCTTGTCGACCGGGCTGACGCGATCGCCGCCTGGCCGTAGCTGATCCCACCGTCGTTCGGGGGAACGGATCGGTGGGTCAGGACACGAAAGCCGCGCTGCTCGAGTCGGCCCCTGGTCGAGCGGAGCAGCCGGAGGTTCTGGAAGGTGCCGCCTGAGAGGACGACCGTCCTCGGGTCGGCGGCATCGGCACAGGCCGCAGCTGCGCCGGCGGCGACCGCCTCATGGAAGGCCGCGGCGATCTCCGCGCGCGGGCGCCCCTCGGCCAGGTCGTCGTGGACGGCTCGAACGAGTTCGGTGCCTTCGCCGAAGCGCCAGGGATACGGTTCCGCCACGGTCTCGCCCGCGAGTTGCTCCAGCTCGATCGCCGCCTGGCCCTCGTACGTGACCTCCTCGCGCACGCCAAGCACGGCCGCGACGGCATCGAAGAGGCGACCCATCCCCGACGAGAGCGGCGCGTTCACCCTCAGGCTCCCGCGGACGAGCGGCCACCGCTCGAAGGCCACCGGCCGACCGGCCAGCTCGAGGTAGGCGGCGCCGACACGCCACGGCTCGCGGATCGCCGCCTCCCCGCCCGGCAGCGGCACGGGCTCGAGCCGGTCGAGCCGCTCGAACTGCGCGAGGTCGAAGCGCAGCAGCTCACCGCCCCAGAGCGTGCCGTCGGTGCCGTAGCCGGTGCCGTCAAAGACGAGCGCGAGCGCCGGCCCCGTCTCCCCGTGCTCCCCGAGGCAGGCGGCTGCGTGCGCATGGTGATGCTGGACGCCGAGGAGCTCGGCCTCCTGCTCGAGCGCCCACTTCGTCGCCAGGTACTCCGGATGGAGGTCGTACGCGATCGTCTCGATCCCGACGTCAAGCATCGCGAGGTAGAGCTCGAGGTCCTGGCGGAACGCCCGGTACGCGAGCTCGGTGTCGAGGTCGCCGAGGTGTGGCGAGAGAAAGGCATCGCCGCCGCGGGCAACGCAGAACGTGCTCTTGAGCTCGGCGCCGACCGCGAGCAGCGGTCGCCGCGCGGCGACCGGGAGCGGCAGCCCGCGCGGTGCGTAGCCACGGGAGCGGCGCACTGGGAAGTCGGCGCGGATGACCGAGTCCTCGCAGCGGCGATGGATGGGCCGGTCGTGGCCGAGAAAGGTGTCGGCGATGCCGCCGAGCCGCTCCCGGGCCTCGTCATCCTCGACGGCGATCGGTTCGTCCGAGCGGTTGCCGCTCGTCATGACGAGCGCGCCGCCGTAGTACTTCAGCAGGAGGTGGTGGAGAGGCGTGTAGGGGAGCATCACTCCGAGCCAGGGCGAGCCCGGCGCGACCGACGGGGCAACCGGGGCATCCGCGCGCCGGCGCAGGAGCACGATCGGCCGCTCCCGCAACCGGAGCAGGTCGTTCTCCTCAGGTCCGATCTCGGCCAGCAGCTCCGGCTCGGTCGCCATCAGCGCGAATGGCTTGTCCTCCCGCAGCTTGCGCGCCCGGAGGCGAGCGACGGCCGCCTCGTTCGCGGCGTCGCAGGCGAGGTGATATCCGCCGAGCCCTTTCACGGCGAGGATCGAGCCGTCGAGCAGGAG
>JBHEMK010000169.1:0-3094 GCA_046262635.1 Gaiellaceae bacterium | reverse complement strand
TCGGTCGACCGGGCCGCGCGCATCCTGGAGGCTTTCGGCGCGCGCAATTACGTCATAGACGCCGGCGGCGACTTCGTCGTTCGCGGACGCCCGGCCCCGGCGCCCCACTGGCGCATCGGCATCACGCATCCCGGCACCGGCGCCCCCATCGCCGCCGTCGAGGCCACCGATCTGGCGATCGCGACCGCAGGCGCGCGAACCGGCGCCGTCCTCTCGGTCACCGTCGTCGGCCCAGTGCTTGCGACGGCCGCCGACTATGCCGCCGCGGCGTTTGAGCTGGGCGAGGGCGGCCCGGCCTGGACGGCGCAACTTGAGGGCTACGAGGCCATGACGATCCTCGCCGACGCGCAGGTGTTCTCGACCCCGGGATTCCCGGGGCAGGAGTGAACGTTGCCTGAGGGGTCCCGCTCGGTCAGCCTCCTTGTCGCGGCCGCTGCGCCCACCGCCTACTCCTCTTCCGCACTCGTCCCCGAGGCACCCGTCGATCTGCAGCCCAGGTTGGTCGTCGGCAAGACGGGCCGGCCGCGGTCAAGGTCGCCGGCGGGAAGGTCTCTCTCCTGATCAGAGACGTGAGGAGGAAGATCACGGTCTCGGAGAAGCCGTCGTTCTCAATCGCCTGGCGCACACGGTGCTGACGCCCGCCTCCCGGGCTCCGGCTCGATCGGCTGCCGCCGACTCCGGGCTCGCGATCGAGCGGCCGGCGCCGCCGCGTCCGGCGGCACACGGCCCCGGCGCCGGTCTGGGGCGGAGGGCGACGGCCGCCGCGCTCGGGGCCGTCCTCCTCGGGAACGCGGCCGCGGTCGTCTGGCTGTGGGTGCACGGCGGCAACGTCACGAAGGTGCACAACGCGGGTGAGGCACTGACGAGCGCGGCCCGCCTCACCGGCTTGCTGAGCGCCTACCTGGCGCTGATCCAGGTCGTGCTGCTCGCTCGGCTTCCGTCGCTCGAGCGGCTGGTTGGCTTCGACCGGCTGAGCGTCTGGCACCGCTGGAACGGCCACGTCTGCATCGATCTCGTGGTTGCGCATGTCTTCCTGTCCGTCTGGGGATATTCCGTGCTCGACAAGCTGTCTGTGCCGAAGGAGCTCTCGACGATGCTGACCGGCGGGATCTACCCCGGGATGATCACGGCGACGATCGGCACGGTCCTGCTCGTCGCGGTCGTCTTTACGCCGTTCGTGATCGTCCGCCGCCACCTGAGGTACGAATGGTGGTATCTCGTGCACCTGAGCGCGTACGCGGGGATCGCCCTCGCCTGGTTCCACCAGATTCCGACCGGGAACGAGCTCGTGCTCGACCGGATCGCGGCGGACTACTGGCGGGCGCTGTACGTCGCGACGATCGTGCTGCTCGTTGGCTTCCGCGTAGGCATGCCCGTCGTGAACGCTTTCCGCTTCCGGATGCGCGTCGCCGAAGTCATCCAGGAGGGGCCGGGCGTCGTCTCGCTGCGGATCAGAGGCAACCGACTCGACCGCCTCAATGCCCGTCCGGGCCAGTTCTTCCTCTGGCGCTTCCTCGCGCGCGACCGCTGGTGGGCGTCCCATCCCTTCTCCCTCTCCGAGGCGCCCGGCGACCGTTCGCTTCGCATCACCGTCAAGGCGCTCGGCGACTTCACGAGCCGGATCGGCTCGGTTGAGCCTGGAACGCGCGTCGTCGCCGAGGGTCCGTTCGGGACATTCACGGACCAGGCCCGCCGGCGGGCAAGATCGTCCTGATCGCGGGCGGAATCGGCATCACGCCGATCCGCGCCATGCTCGAGGAGATGAGCGGGGACGTCATCGTCCTGTACCGGACCGTGGCCGCGGGCGACGTCATCTTCCGCGACGAGCTCGAGTCGCTCGCGCGCGAGCGCGGGATCGTCGTGCACTTCGTCGTCGGCGACCACGCCAGCGACGAGGGTCGCGCCCTGCTCTCCCCCGCTCACCTCCGGGAGCTCGTTCCCGACATCGCCGAGCGCGAGGTCTACGTCTGCGGCCCGCCCGCGATGACGACTGCGACCGAGCAGAACGTCCGTCGTGCACACGTCCCCGCCCGCTTCATTCATGCAGAACGCTTCGCCCTCTGAGAAAGGAGCTCGAATGAACCGCCTCCGTCACGCAGTCGTCGCAACCCTGGGCGCCGCGCTGCTCGCGGTGCCGGTCGCCAACGCGACCGCGACCGCCCGCACCCAGGCGATCGCCGCAGCCGTCCCGAAGAAGAAGGTCGTGGTCGTCACGAAAAAGGTGTCCGGTCCGGCCGCGCAAGCGGACCGCTGGGGCTTCATCCAGGTGACGCTGACGATCAGGAAGAAGACCACCACGGTCGGCACGAAGAAGACGATCACCCGCAAGATCGTGGCCGGCGGGGTCCCGGTGTACCCGAACCACACCGACGCTCCGTCTTCATCAACCAGCAGGCGCTCCCCGCTCTGGTCAGCGAGACGCTGCAGGTCCAAAGCGCCCACATCCAGATGGTCTCGGGGGCGACCAACACGAGCGACGCGTTCGAGCAGTCGCTCCAGGCTGCGATCCTGCGGGAGCGGAAGGTCTGAGGCCATGCCCCGGGTGGAGAACAGCGTGGCTCGGCCGACCGGCGGCGGGGACGAGGACTTCCGCGCCGGTGGCGCGGGCCGGCGCCGAGCGGCCGCGGCGGGCGTGCCGCTCACCCGTCGACCGGCGCGTGTGGACCGGCTCGCGTCCGGCTCCCGCGCTCCCCGCGCGGCCGACCTCACGCTCGACGAGGACCGGCACGAGGTCTCGCGCCGCGAGACGCAGATCCCGCTGACCGGGACGGAGTTCGACCTGCTCCGCTACTTCATGCTCAACCCGCGCCGCGTGCTCTCGAAGCCCCAGATCCTTCAGAACGTCTGGCGCTACGACTTCGGCGGCAACTCGAACGTCGTCGAGACGTACGTCAGCTACCTGCGCAAGAAGCTCCACTCCGCCGGCCCGCCGCTGATCAGGACCGTGCGGCAGGCTGGCTACATGCTCGAAGCAGACCGGGGCTAGATGTCGCTTCGGACGCGCCTCGTCCTGGGCGTGCTCGGCCTGGCGGTGTTGGGCCTCGTTGCCGCCGACATCGCAACCTATGCGTCGTTGCGCTCGTTCCTGCTGAAC
>JBHEMK010000168.1:0-7342 GCA_046262635.1 Gaiellaceae bacterium | reverse complement strand
GTGCGCAGGGGGCATCGCAACCTCGGCAGGGCCGCAAACCGCACGTCTCCTTGCCCGGGAGGCGCACGGGGCCGTCTGGTTGTCCCTGCCAAGCCGCAGGGAAGCAGGCGCCGATCGTCGTTCGTACCCGGGAGGCGCCCTCATCGCCGGCGAGCACCTCGCCGGCGCCTGGGTTAGCTGGCCACCTCCGCAGTCCACCCGATCGGCCCCGTCTTGCAGCGGCCTGCGGCCGTCGAGACGTTCAGCTCGAGGGCACCAACCGCCGCCTGCGGCTTCTCGAAGAAGCCGTCGAAGAGGACCCCGCGCCGGCGGAAGCCGAACGCGCCGCCGCGCTCGATCGGGAACGGGCCTGTGAAGTGGTAGAGCTGCACGCCGGACCTCCTGGTCGTACAGCGGATGCCGCGCGACCGAAGCGCGACCGTGCCCACCTTCCAGCCGTCTGCGGAGACGCGCATGGTGATGCGCCATCCTTGCGGCGTTGTTCCCTGGAGGACGGCGCGTGGCTGCGCAGGGGGCTGCAGCGGGGCCCCCGCGAATGCGGCCGCGGGAACGAGTGCGCAGCTCAGGATCGCGAGCAGGCGAGCGGACCGCATCGCCCGAGGATATGCCCGGTGCTCAGCCTGCGCCGCCCGCAAGCCGCCGGGCGGGCTCGACGGTGCGCAGGGGGCATCGCAACCTCGCCAGGGCGGTGCCCACCGCGAGCACGGCGAAGGCCCGGCGCAGCCGGCAGGCCGTGACCGCGGTGACGAGGCGGATCGAGCCGGTCGTCACCGAGAAGCCGATCGAGGTCGGGAGCGCCTGCCGCTTCGACCGAGCGCGGCTCGGACGAGCCGGACGCGGTTCCGGGACACGCCGGCCGCACAACTGGCCCGTCCGCAGAGCCGATCGCGGCGAACGCCCCGAGATCCCGGTCCGCGAGGTTGACTGCCGCCGAGAGGAACGCGGCCGCCGTGTTGACGGCCCTCTCCTGGGGGTACCCTAGAGTCGATGGCAAAGCCGGTCGAGCAGCTGCCGCAGGTGATCATCCGCTTCGCCGGCGACTCCGGCGACGGGATGCAGCTCACCGGCGGCCAGTTCACGTCTGAAACCGCCTCGATCGGCAACGATCTGGCCACCTTCCCGGATTTTCCGGCCGAGATCCGCGCGCCGGCCGGCTCGCTTCCGGGTGTGTCCGGCTTCCAGGTCCACTTCGCCGATCACGACATTCTCACCCCAGGTGACGCGCCGAACGTGCTCGTCGCAATGAACCCTGCGGCGCTGAAGACGAACATCAAGGACCTGCCGAAGGGTGGGACGCTGATCGTCAACACCGATGCCTTCAACGACCGCAACCTTCAGAAGGCCGGCTACCCGGAGAACCCGCTCGAGGACGGCTCCCTCAACGAGTACCAGGTGCACCCGGTGCCGCTGACCTCAATGACGGTGGAGGCGTTGAAGGAGGTCGGCGTCACGAGCCGCGAGGCCGAGCGGGCGAAGAACATGTTCGCGCTCGGACTGATGTCGTGGCTCTACGGCCGGCCGATCGAGAACACGATCGCGTTCGTGAAGAAGAAGTTCGCGTCCGTCCCGGCGATCGCCGAGGCGAACGTCAAGGCGCTGCAAGCCGGGTACGCGTACGGCGAGACGACGGAGGAGTTCGCCGTCACCTACGAGGTGAAGCCGGCGAAGCTCGCGCCGGGCACCTACCGGAACATCACGGGCAACACGGCGCTCTCGTACGGTTTGATCGCAGCCTCGAGGCTGAGTGGCCTGCCGCTCTTCCTCGGGGCCTATCCGATCACGCCCGCGTCGGCGATCCTCGAGGAGCTCGCGAGGCACAAGAGCTTCGGCGTGCGCACCTTCCAGGCCGAGGACGAGATCGCGGCGGCGGGCGCGGCGCTCGGCGCCGCCTTCGGCGGCGCCCTCGGCGTGACGACTTCGGCGGGCCCCGGCATCGTGCTGAAGATGGAGACGATCGGCCTCGCGATGCAGCTCGAGCTGCCGCTCGTGATCGTCGACGTCCAGCGCGCAGGCCCCTCCACCGGGATGCCGACGAAGCCCGAGCAGGGCGACCTGCTGCTCGTGCTCTTCGGCCGGAACTCGGAGTCGCCGGTGCCGGTCGTCGCCGCGGCGACCCCGGCCGGCTGCTTCGACGCTGCGATCGAGGCCTGCCGGATCGCTCTGAAGTACCGCACCCCGGTGTTCCTGCTCTCGGACGCATACCTCGCGAACGGCTCCGAGCCGTGGCTGCTGCCGGATGTCTCCTCGCTGCCGGACATCTCCGTCGAGTTCGCGACGGCACCGAACGAGGGTGGCGCGTTCCTCCCCTACCTGCGCGACGAGCGGACGCTCGCGCGCCCTTGGGCGGTGCCGGGTAGCCCTGGGCTCGAGCACCGGATCGGCGGTCTCGAAAAGGCCGACCGCACCGGCAACATCTCCTACGACGCCGAGAATCACGATCTGATGACCCGGTTGCGCCAGCGGAAGGTCGCCGGGATCGCCGCCGACATCCCCGAGCTCGACGTCGACGATCCGGATGGCGACGCGGAGTTGCTCGTGCTGGGGTGGGGCGGCACCTACGGCCCGATCGCGGCTGGCTGCCGGCGCGTCCGGGCGAGCGGACGCAGAGTCGCTCACGCGCACCTGCGCCATCTGAACCCGTTCCCGCGCAACACCCGCGAGGTGCTGCGCCGCTACGACCGGATCCTCGTTCCCGAGATCAACCTCGGCCAGCTGCTGAGGCTCGTGCGCGCCGAGTTCCTCGTGGACGCCATCGGTTACAACCGCGTCCGCGGCCTGCCCTTCCGTGCAGGCGAGCTGGCGGATGCGATCGCGGCCATGGTTGACCAGTGAACACAAACGGCGACGGCAAGCCGACGGTGAAGGACTTCAAAACCGACCAGGAGGTCCGCTGGTGTCCGGGCTGCGGGGACTACGCGATCCTCGCCGGGATGCAGAGCTTCATGCCCTCCCTCGGGATCTCGAGAGAGAAGATCGTGTTCGTCTCCGGGATCGGCTGCGCGGCGCGCTTCCCGTACTACATGAATACGTACGGCATGCATTCGATCCATGGCCGCGCGCCCGCGATCGCGACCGGTCTGGCGGCAGCCCGCCCTGACCTGTCCGTGTGGGTGGTGACCGGCGACGGCGACGCACTCTCGATCGGAGGCAACCACCTGATCCATGCGCTGCGCCGCAACGTCAACCTGAAGATCCTCCTCTTCAACAACAGGATCTACGGGCTGACGAAGGGCCAGTACTCGCCGACGAGCGAGCTCGGCAAGGTGACGAAGTCGACGCCGATGGGCTCGGTCGACTGGCCATTCAACCCGCTGAGCCTCGCGGTCGGCGCCGAGGCGAGCTTCGTCGCGCGGGCGATCGACACCGACAAGGCGGGGCTGACGTCGGTCCTGCAGGCCGCCGCGGAACACAAGGGCACGGCGTTCGTGGAGATCTTCCAGAACTGCAATATCTTCAACGACGCCGCCTTCGACTTCGTCCGCGACGACAAGACCAACCGGATCTATTTGGAGCACGGCCAGGAGATCCGCTTCGGCGCCGACCACGAGCAAGGGGTTCGTCAGCATGCGGACGGCTCCCTCGAGGTCGTCGCTGCGGACGCCGGCGGCCTGCTCGTGCACGACGCCCACGCCGAGAGCCCCGGCCTCGCGTTCGCTCTCTCACGTCTGACGCAGGAAACCGCCGGGGGCACGCCGATGGGGGTGTTCAGGGACGTGCAACGCCCGGTCTACGACGAGCTGATGGCGGGGCAGCTCGAGGCGGCAGCGGCGCAGCGCGGGGAGGGCGATCTCGCGGCTCTGCTCAGTTCCGGTGAGACCTGGACCATTCCTTAATCGATCGAACTCGGTTGAGCTTCGAACGGGCTCGCAGGTCTGCTGGTCGCCTGCGCGCGTATGAGACGTCCTCCAGGGAGAATCCGACCTCGCCGTCGGCCTTGACCTGGGCATCCAGGACCTGGTCGTCCAGGATCGCCGCGGCGTCTGCGTCGAGATAGACGGTCGCGCCGGCTTCCTCCACGACCTCGTCGCCGTCACGAGCCGTCCTGACCAGCGCGACCTGGAGCTGTGCCTCGTCCTCGTCGACCTCCGTCAAGCTGAAGCGTAGGCCGCCGCCGTCGCCCGGTAGCCCGGTCGTCTCGGCGATCTCGCGGATCGCGTTCGCGGCGCTCTCAGTGACTGCCAGCATGCTTCACCTCCGTTTCACGTCACCTTGGCGTGCTCGGGGGCCGCGAAAGCCAAACCGGCATGGGCTCGGGCCTGAGAGTAAGCGGCCGCCAACGCCAGGCTGAGCAGCGGATGGCCGGATCACTCGGCGCCGATCGAGGAGTGCCGCGCGTGGTGGCGGCGCGTCCTTACCTGGAGCCGCGGCAGCCGCCGGCTCGACGGCGATCCGGTGCTGCCGGGTCGTCCGGGACCGGTTTCTCGTAGCGCCCGGCAGCGTTCGGGCCGGTGAACGTACCGCCGCCGGTTGCAGCCCCCGGCCTCTGCTCGACGGCGGCTCGGTCACCGGCGCGATCGGCCGACGCGATCGAGATTGCCGACATCACCCCGGCCGGCAACCTGCAGTGAGCTGGACGGCGACCGCGACCAGACGAGCGCCACGAACCTCCGGCACGGCTTCGTCTCAACTTCCGGGAGGAGGAGCTGTCAGAGCTTCCGGCCTCGCCGAGTGGGAAGGCGCTGATTTTGGCCCAGGGGACCTCCACACCGACCGCGACGCTCGCCGGATCGCAGACGGCGAAGGTCGTCTGCGGCTTCGTGCATCGAGGTCGGCTCGGGCGACTGCGTGTCTCGAACTGCGTCAGCAGGCCGGCCGCCGTCCCGGCGACGAGCAGGAGCCCGCGATTGCCCGCCCGGATGAAGCCCCTCGCGATCGCCCTCTCCTGGCAGGCGACAATGTCATCGAAGGAGCCGCTGACGTTGACGGCGCCGAGCGGCTTTGCGCTGCAGTCCGAGCTGGGCCGAGGGCAGCGACTCGACGAACTCCTCGAGCGTGCCCCAGCCTCCGGGCAGGGCGAATGAAGCCGTCGCTCAGCTCTGCCATCAGCGCCTCGCGCTCGTGCATCGAGCCGGTGACACGCAGGTCCTCGATTCCGGGATGCGCGTCGGGGTCGACGAGGTGCCGATCGCTCACCGCCGGCCGCGAGCACCCTGTCGGCGACCGTCCCGATCAGGCAGACGGCGCCCCCGCCAAAGACGAGGGCGCGCTGAAACGAGCGCCGTGGCCGGATCCAGCGCCCCCCGCTCGAACGCCGGGTCGACTTCGCTGGACGCGCCGCAGAACACGCAGATGCGCTTCATCCCGTCTCAAGCCTACGCACCCGGTAGCCTCCCGCCCCGATGAGGCGGACCGGGGAGCATCCACGCCTGCGTCTCGCCCTCTTGAGCTTCCTGATGCTTTTCGTCGAGCTGGCGCTGATCCGCTGGACTGCGGCGAACGACATCCACCTTGCGTACCTGACGAACTTCGTCTTGCTCGCGAGCTTCCTCGGGATCGGGCTGGGCTTCCTGCGCGCGGGTTCGGGACCCGACCTCTTCAGTTGGGCGCCGCTCGCGCTCGCACTGCTCGTCACATTTGTGCTCGCGTTCCCGGTGTCGCTCGTCACGCTCAAGGGTCCGAACCAGCTGCACGGAGCCTTCGGGTGGTCGCCGCTGCCGAAATGGGTCGGCCTCTCGGTGATCTTCTTCCTCTCGGTCGCGACGATGGCGGGCATCGGCCACGGGGTCGCGCGGATGTTCGTCAGGTTCCGGCCGCTCGAGGCCTACAGGCTCGACATCCTCGGCAGCATCGTCGGGATCGTCTTGTTCTCGGTGCTCTCGTTTCTATGGCTGCCTCCGGTCGCCTGGGGCGTGATCGCTGCGGTGGCGTTCGCGGCGCTGCTCGGCCGGCGCACGCGCTGGTGGCAGGCCGCGGCCCTGCTCGCCTTGGTCGTCCTTCTGGCCGTGGAGTCCGCCAACTCGAACGACCACTGGTCGCCCTACTACAAGGTGACCGCGACGTACACGGCGGGAACGTCGTCGGTCGCGGGCGTCCGCACCCACGGCGTGCTCACGATCTCTGCGAACAACATCCCGCACCAGACGGCCTATCCGATCCGGACGCTGCGGCAGATCGAGCGCTTCTACTGGTTTCCGTACCGGCACGTTCGCAAGGGCTCGCTCGATGACGTCCTGATCGTCGGCGCCGGCAACGGGAACGACGTTGCGGTCGCGCTCTCCGAGGGAGCCAGGCATGTCGACGCCGTCGAGATCGACCCGGTGATCCAGGAGCTCGGCCGCAAGTACCACGCGAACCGTCCGTACGCAGACCCGCGCGTCAGCGTTCACATCAACGACGGCCGCGCCTTCGTCCAGCAGACGCATAGGCGCTACGACCTGATCCTGTTCGCGCTGCCCGACTCGCTGACGCTGCTCGCGGGCCAGTCGAACCTGCGCCTCGAGAACTACCTGTTCACGACCGAGTCGATGCGGACGGTGCAGAAGCGGCTGAAGCCCGGCGGGACGTTCGCGATGTACAACTACTACGAGCCGTTCCTGCTCGACCGCTACGCCGGGACACTCGCGAAGGTCTACGGTGCCCCGCCGTGCGTCGAGGTCGGTGATCCGCTTGCCGGGCGACGCCAGGCGGTGATCACCGCCGGCGCCGGAGTGGCGCGCGACTGCCGAACGCGCTGGAGCGGCCGGCAACTGGAGTCGCCGACCGACGACCACCCGTTTCCCTATCTCGAGCATCGCAGCATTCCAACGTTCTACGTCAACACGCTCGCGCTCCTGCTGGCCGCCTCGCTGCTGCTCGTCCGGGTCGCGGGCGGCCCGTTGCGCGGGATGGCCCGCTACGTCGACCTGGCCTTCATGGGCGGCGCCTTCCTGCTGCTCGAGACGAAGAACATCGTCCAGTTCGCGCTCCTGTTCGGGACGACCTGGTTCGTCAACTCGCTCGTGTTCGCCGGCGTGCTCGCGAGCGTGTACGTGGCGGTTGAGGTGGCGCGGCGCGTGCGGCTGCCGCGACCTCTTCTGCTGTACGCGGCACTGCTGGCCGCGCTCGTTGTTGCCTGGGCGGTGCCGCAGGACTCGTTGCTCTCGCTCTCGCCCGTGCCGCGGTTCGTCGCCGCGGTGGCGCTCGCGTTCGCGCCCATCTTTCTCGCCAACCTCGTCTTCGCCCAGCGGTTCGCTGAGGTCGGCTCCTCGACGATCGCTTTCGGCGCGAACCTGCTCGGGGCGATGATCGGCGGGATGCTCGAGTATCTCGCGCTCATCACGGGCTACCGCTTCCTGCTCGTCGTCGTGGCCGCGCTCTACGCGCTCGCGTTCCTCTCCGTCCGGCTCCGTGCTGCAGCGGCGGC
>JBHEMK010000167.1:0-32160 GCA_046262635.1 Gaiellaceae bacterium | reverse complement strand
CGCGAACCTGCTCGGGGCGATGATCGGCGGGATGCTCGAGTATCTCGCGCTCATCACGGGCTACCGCTTCCTGCTCGTCGTCGTGGCCGCGCTCTACGCGCTCGCGTTCCTCTCCGTCCGGCTCCGTGCTGCAGCGGCGGCGTAAGTCCGGACCCGAGTCGGCCGGCCGGGGGTCGATTCCAGCTGCACCGTAGGCGTCGTGCTGGTCGAGGGTCTCATGCTCAAGCAGCGCCTGGGCGAGCGAGTCAAGTCGAAGCGGTTTTTCTCGAGCAACGGCGACCTCCTCGTGGGCGGCGGCAACGAGCTCCCGCGCTGGGCCGTCGATGAGCCTCTGGGTTTCGTCCGACACCTTACCCGCGGGGAAGAAGGGGCCCCTGCCTCTCCATCGGGAGCACGGCGATCGTCCCGATCACACGGCTCATTCCCCAGCGCCCGACCATCTGGCGGGCGACGTGCGTGAGCTTTTGGATGTCGGATTCTGCCCCAGTGGTCAGGTCGCCGAAGACGATCTCCTCGGCCGCCCTCCCCCCGAGGGCGACCTTGATCTTCGCGCGCAGCTTGCGTTCGGTGTAGTTGAAGCGGTCGGCGTCCGGGGCGGAGAAGTGACGCCCAGGACAGCCCGCGCGGGATGATCGAAATCTTGCGGACGGGGTCTGCGCCTTCGGTGAGCCTCCCAAAGGATCGCATGGCCGCCTTCGTGATAGGCGGCGGTGCGGCGCCGGTCCGCGGGGGTCATCATCGCCTTGCCTTCCGCGCCGAGCACGATCTTCCCGAGGGCGTCGGTGAAATCGGCCTCCTCGACGGTCTCATGTCCCCGGCGTGCGGCGAGCAGCGCAGCCTCGTTGACGAGGTTCGCCAGGTCGGCGCCGACCATCCCGGGCGTGCTGGCGGCGAGTGCATCCAGATCCACGTCCGCTCCGAGCGGCACGCTGTGGGACGTCGGGTGGTTCCGCCGCTGAAGCCGGCAACGCCCGAGGTGCATGAGCGGCCGATCGCATCGAGCTCGTCGATGAAGACGATCGCGGGGCGGCCTGCTTCGCCTGGGCGAAGAGGTCGCGGACCAGGGAGGCGCCGATCCGACGATCGCCTCGACGAATTCTGATGCCGACATCGAGAAAAACGGGACGTCGGCCTCGCCGGCAACCGCCCGCGCAAGAAGCGTCTTGCCGGTCCAGGGCGGGCGGCTGAGCAGGACGCCGTGCGGGATGCGGCCCCCGAGTCCGCGGTACTTGTCGGGTTGCGGAGGAAGTCGACGATCTCCGTCAACTCCGCCATCGCCTCGTCGATCCCGGCCAAATCGGCAAGGTCACCCGCATGCCGCCGGCTCGTAGCGACCCGCGCTCGAGCGCTGCAAGAGGTGTGAGTGGGCGTTGGTGTCGGCGAACGCCGGGATCTCCGTCGCAGAACGCTTGGTCGGCTGCGACCCGCCGTAACGCTCCGGCCGTTTGAACGTCCCCTGGATCGCCGTCCCTTTCGAGCGAATCTCCGTCACGTTGCCGGCCTGCAGCTGCTGCAGGAAGACGGGGCTGTACGGAACCCGCAGCCGCGACTGTGCCTTCGTGGCGACGGAAGCTGCCCGGTAGTTGACGACGAGCAGCGCGAGGAACAAGGCCGCGACCCACCAAGCGATACGGAAGGGCGGCGGCGTGGGGAAGGCCGCCGCGCCTACCGGGCCGCGCACGGCGCGTCCGCCCAGGATCAGCGCTCAACCCGAAGAATGCCACGTCTCGCCTCGGCGCCACGCGGGCCAACGGGTCGCTAGTCGCGCCCCGCCGTGGCGAACGCGAGCTCCCGGCGGCGAATGCCGCGGCGAGGCGTGACGAAGACAGCGACGACGGCGCCTGCGAACGAGGCACCGGCCCCGATCCCGAACGCGATCTCGAAGCCGGTCACCGACGGCAGCCCCGTGCCCGAGATCAGGTAGGCCGAGAGCAGTGCCGCGCCGATCTGCCCGCCGATCACCCCTCCGACCGTGCGCATGACCGTGTTCATGCCGGTTGCGATCCCCGTCTCGGTCGGACGCACCGCCTCCGTGATCAGCGTCGCCATCGAGGCGAAGGCGAAGCCGACGCCGACCCCGAGCGCCGGCATCGCCGCTAGGATCTGCCAGCCGTGGTCGTGCCAGAGGGCCAGCGAGCCGCTCGCGCACCCGACGAGCAGCATCCCGACTGAGAGCGGCCATTTCATCCCGATGCGCCGGCCGATCATCCCGGCGAGCGGGCCGGCGAACAGCAGCGTGATCGTGCTTGGCAGGAGGTAGAGGCCGGCCTTCGTCGCGCTCGCGTCGAAGCCGTAGTGCACGAGCCGCGCGGCCCCGGGCTTGAGGCCGTGCGGCGTCTCGACGAAATTGGGTACGAGCACGAAGGTCCCGAACATCGCGAAGCCTGCGATCAGCGCGGTCAGGTTCGTGAGGAGCACCGGGCGATCCGCGAACACCTTCATGTCGACGAGGGGCTCAGGCACCCGCAGCTCGACGAGCACCCAGATGCAAAAGACAACGGCCGAGACGACGAAGAGCCCGACGATGCGGACTGAGCTCCAGCCCCAGGACTCGCCCTCGCTGAGCGCGAGGAGCAGCGCGACCAGCCCGGCCGAGAGCAGCAAAGCGCCCGGCGCGTCGACCCGGGAGGGCGTCTTGATCGGCGATTCGGGGACGAAGCGCAGGACGAGGACGAGCGCGACTGCGATGCCGATCGAACCGACGATGAAGAGCCAGCGCCAGCTCAGGTTGTCGATGATCAGCCCGGCGAGGACGATGCCGAAGCCGCCGCCGACACCGTAGACGGCGCTGACAAGACCAATGCCGACGCCGACCTTTTCGGGCGGGAACTCGTCCCGGATGATCGCGAAGCTGAGCGGGAACACGGCGCCGCCCGCGCCCGCCAGCGCGCGAAAGGCGATCAGCGACCAGATGTCCCACGCCGCCGCGCAGCCGACGCAGCCCGCGAGGAAGATCGTCAGCGAGATCGCAAGCAGCCGCTCCTTTCCGTACTGATCGCCGAGCTTGCCGAGAATCGGCGTTGCCACGGCGGCTACGAGGAGGAAGACGGTCAGAACCCACGTCGCCCATGTCGTCGTCGTGTGCAGATCGCGCTGCAGAGTTGGCAGCGCCGGCACGACCATCGTCTGCTGGAGCGCGAATGCCGTTCCCGCCAGCGTCAGGATTCCGAGCGTGAAGTTGTAGTGCCGGCGGGTCTCCGTCACGAACCGGCAGCGTAGCGAGGCGTCGCCACGGCGACGACGGCAGCCCCGATCAGCCAGGCGAGCACGTGCTCCACCTCCGCGATCCCGTTCGAGAAGGCGGTCACCGCGGCGAGGACTGAGACGCTCGCGGCGACGATCAACGGCCAGCAGCGTCGGCGGGCGAGGAAGGCGCCCGAGGCGGACGCGCCGAGTGCGGCTGCCCAGACGCACGAGATGCCGTAGTCGGGTTCGTGCACCACATGAGCGACGCTGCCCGGGTCGACGAGCCAGGCGGCCCCGACACCCGCATAGGCGATCAGGGTCGAGCCGACGTGGCCGGCGAGCGCCGCGGCCCAGAAGGTCTTCGCGCCTCGGAAGTGCACGGCCGCGGCGGCGAGGGCGGCGGTGGCGCCGAGCTGGGGTGCGGGGTTGCCGTCGACGACGAGGCCACTCGTGAGCAGCGTCCAGACTCGCCCGGCCGCGAGCTTCGCCGGACTCGCGGCGAGCGGGGCCGCGTCGGGCAGGCCGGCAACGTGCTGGAGCACGACTACGACGGTCACAGCGCCGATGTAGGCGGCGAGGAGGTCCGTTGCGAGATCCCATGCGCGGACGCGTCCAACGGCGTGTTCAACCGAGCGCATCACGGAGTGCAAACGACTGCCGGGCTCGTGCTCTTCCGAGCGGGCGGCTACGCGGGAGCCGGCTCGCTCGCCCGGGTCATCCTGCGGGAAGGGCGATGCGACGCCGACAAGCTGCTGCCCCGCCTAGGGCATCCGCTCGGCGACCGACTCCGCGATACGCGCCGGGAAGATCGAGTCCGAGTCGCCGTAAGCCGCCGAGTGCCGGCTTCCTCGATCGTGACCCCGCCTTGGACGGAGGGCAGCGGCGCGGTGGTGGAATGCTCGGCCGCGAACGTGCTCGGAACGTCAGGCGCGCCCAGCTTCGACCCGGGCGCCAGGAAGCGCCTCATACCGGCGCAGCACCGGGGTTGCGGTGCGCTTCGGGCGACTGTCACCGCTTCGCGCGCGAACGGCCGGCCTGGCGGCCGCCGGGTCGCCGGCCTCAGGCTCGAGGTGGGCGCACGTCTCAGCCGGCCGTCTTCGAAGCAGAGCTGGCACGCCTCGACATGGACTCGGCATCGTCGGCTCGGCCGGCGGTGTCCGAAGTGGATTCCGTGTCCGGTTCACCGCCCGGATCTTCGCGAGCGGCGCGAGCTACGGCTCGTGTCGCGCTCGGATCCGGGCGGGCGTCGTCGGCAGCTCGCAGCTCCAGGGGAGCGGGTCGGTCGGCAGCGGCGTCCGTACGCGGTTCGGGCGAGCCAGTTGTTGACGGAGCCGGAGCCGCCCGGAGAACGACGTCGTAGCGCGAGTCGCGCACGAGATTTGCCTCGACCCGGTTGCCGGTGAGAAAGGAGACGCCGTGCGCGGGGTCGACCAGCTCGTGGCCGACAAACTCCGAGGATGCGGTTGCCCGTGACGATGTTGTTCGACGCTGTTCGCGTTCGCACCAGCCCGCTCGATCCCGATCGCCGTGTTCTGCTCGACGCGGTTGCGACGAAGGACGGTGCAGCGCCGGATGTGCGTGAGCGGGGATGACGACTGCCAGATTGCACCCGCCGAACTGCTCGACATCGGCCGGGTCGAGTGAGCAGAATCCCGGTCACGTTCCAACGGCTGGCGGAGTTCTGCACGGCGAGGTGCCCGCTCGTGTCGAGGAGCGAGTTTCCGACGCCGTGCCGCTCGGTGAGCACGTGCGAGAGCGTCGTCCGGCAGACCGAAGCGAGACGCCGGCCTCCGCGAAGTCGGCCGCGATGACGTGGTCGAGCGTCCCACCGTCCCGGCGGCTGCGCTGATGCCGCGCAGGCCTCCGAGCCGGGTGTCGTAGGCGGTGAGGTAGCTGCCCGTCCACCCGCTCGTCCCGGCCCCAACGGATCGCATCGGCCGCGTCGAAGTCCTATCGAAGCACGTTCGACGATCGCCTGGAAAGGGCACGACTCTCGCCGTGCGCAGGCGACGCTCCCCGGCTGCAGCGGAGACCGCGGTCATCAGGCAGGACAGAACCGAGCTTCGCCCGACCGTGCCGCCGTCCGGCGCGGCGCCCGGCCCGCCGCCGGGACCGCCACGCGGCTGGCTGCGAGCCGAGAACCCGTGGCCGTGGCTGCTGCTGATCCTGGTCGCGGTGGCAGCGCTACTGATCTGGCTCTTCCTCTTCCGCGCCCACAGCAACCGGGCGACGGTCCCGCGCGTACTCGGACTGAGCCAACAGGCGGCGATCACGCGGCTGAACGACAAGGGCTTCAACGTCACCGCCGTGCGACGCCCCGCGCGCGGGGCTGCGAACCAGGTGGTCTCGCAGAATCCCGGGGCGGGCTCGCAGCTGAAGAAGGGCCAGAAGGTGATCATTGCCGTCTCGAGCGGTCCGCCTCCGGTGACGACGACGACCACGACCGGGGCCACTACGACCTCGCCGCAGCCCAAGCCCGCGCCGATGCCGGACGCCACTGCCAAGGCGCTCTCGGTCGCCGGCGCAGCGGTCGAGGGCGTCGGGCTGATCCCGGACACCTACCCCGTCGCGTCTTCCGAGCCGTCAGGCACGGTCATCGCGCAGGATCCGGTCGCGGGGACAGCGGTCGAGCAGGGCAGGAACGTCCGCCTGAACGTCTCGACGGGTAAGGGAAATCAGCCTCCCGTCGGCGTTCCCGACGTGAAGGGGGAGAAGACGGCTGAGGCGCTTGCGAAGATCTGGACCGCGAAGCTGACGGCGCGAACGCTGTACCAGGCCTCGCCGCAGAAGGGGGTCGTCCTCCAGGAACAGCCGGGCAGCGGCGGTCAGGCGGCGGCGTACACGCAGATCACGCTCTACGTCGGCCGCTGAGCGGCCGGAAGTTCAGGCACCCCACCGGCCGGAAGTTCAGACGCCCCACTGGCCGGGACCGTGGCAAGGCCAGCAAACAGACTCTTCGTCACGCCAGCTGATAGAACCGGCCTGCATGGCACAACACCAGGCGGTGCCGGCAGACGTGCGGCGGCCACTGGCCGAGGTTCTCGAGGACGTGCGAAGCAGGATCCAGCGCCTGGAACCGGCCGCGCCTACGCGGCGGCCCAGGCGGGTGCACTGATCGTCGACACCCGCTCCGAGCTTGATCGCGAGCTCGGGATCGTCCCGGGCTCGTTGCACATTCCCCGCACGGTGCTCGAGTGGCGAGTCGACCCGGAAAGTCCTTGACGAAAACTCGGCCGCCGGAGCGCTTGACGAGGGTCCCGTGATCCGGGAATGCCTCGGGGCGCGGGGTGCGACCGGCCGGGCGACGCCGTGAGCTCGGCTCAAAGAGCTAGTGCTTCTCGAGGTAGATCGTGTCGATCTTCTCGACGCTGACCAAGCGGCCTGCGATGAAGGGCCACGTGTCCTCCGCCTGAACCTCGTCGACCACCTCCTTTGCGCGTCGGCGCGCCTCGACGGCGTCCTCGAATACCGCGGCCTCGAGCAGCTCGCCGCTGCGCAGGCGGACGATCACGCGCACCACACCGGCCGGGACTGCTCGAGGCGGTGCGGCGGGAGCCGGCGGGGGTGGAGCGGCCTCCTCCGGAACCGACGGCTGGCGACCGAAGCGGGCCCGGGCTCGGCGACGGCTGGCCGGAGCTCCCGCGCCGGCTCGGCGACGGGCTCGTGGAGGGGCGCGACCAGAGCGGGCGCAGAAGCGGCCGCAGCCTCCGGAGCTGCCGCCCCTGCGGGCCCGAGGGACTCGATGACCTTCTGGAGATCGCCCGCCGAGACCCAGCTGCGTTCAACCACCGTCTGTGAGACGAGCGTGCCGGATTCGGCTTCGATCCGCATCGCCTCGGACATCTGGTCGGTCGTGACGAGGCGGAAGCGGAGGTGTTGCGCCTCCAGCGAAACCCGGGGCGCTGATGTGGCTGCAAGCATCGGCTCGGCGGCGCGGAGGAGCGGTGCGGGCCGCACCGCGCGGGCCGGGGTGGGACTGACCGGGGGCTCGAGCGGGGAGAGACGGGGCGCGCTGGGGCTCATACCTCTTTCGGCGGCGCGCCCCCGCGAAAGCTTGATCGCGACTTCTCAGGCGCCCCCCGCCGGCCGGGCGAGGGGCTCCAGACGGTTCTGCCGGGGGTTCCGCTCGCGCAGCTGCGCAGCTGCGATCGCCGTCGCCACGACGCCGGCGATTCCCGCCACGACGAAGGCGAGCTCGGTGCCGCCGCGTGCGCTCAGCCAGCCGGCCAGAATGCCGCCGAGAGGTCCGGTCCCGTTGAACGCGTAGTAGTAGAGCCCGACCACGCGGCCGCGCAGATGATCGGGCGCCTCGAGCTGGAGCGTCGAGTTGGAGTTCGACGTCCAGAGGGTGAATCCGACGCCGGTGAAGAAGAGGATCGCGGCGACAAGGGGCGTGGACCGCTCGGGCGCGAGGAGCAGCTCGGATGCTGTGAAGAGCAGGCCGCCGAGCAGCATCACCTTCAGACTCGCCTTGCGCTGCGCCGCCGAGAGCAGAGCCCCGAGCAGAGCCCCCCCGCCGAACATCGCCGAGAGCAGCCCGAGCGACTGCGGTCCCGCATGCAACGTCTGTTTCGCGAGGACCGGCAGCAGGACGTTGAAGTTGAAGCAGAACGTGCTCAGCATGACGACGGTGAAGAGGACGATCAGCGCTCGTCGGTCACGGGCGACGTAGGCAAGCCCCTGGCGCGTGCCGCGCAGGATCGAGGGCCGCTCGCGCTGTTCGAGCGGGTGGAAGTCCGACGGGCGCATCGCCAGCAGCCCGGCCAGCACGGCGAGGAAGCTCGCCGCATTCAGCGCGAAGCACCAGCCGACGCCGACCGCCGCGATCACGATGCCGCCCGCCGCCGGGCCGAAGATCCGGGCCGCGTTGAACAGGCTCGAGTTGAGCGCGACCGCGTTGGGGAGCTGGGCGGGGCCGACCATTCGGTAGGTGAGCGCCTGCCGCGCGGGCGCGTCCAGCACGAGCAGCATCCCGTTCAGCGCAGCGATCACGTAGACCTGCCAGGTCCGCGCGGTTCCGGCGAGCGCGAGTCCGGCGAGTGCGCTCGCGAGCACCATCTGGGCTGCCTGCGTCCAGATCACCATGCGCCGAGCGTCGAAGCGGTCGACCACCACGCCGGCGAAGAGGCCGAGCACCGTGAACGGCAGGAACTGCGCGAGTGCGAGGATCCCGACCGCGACGGGCGAGTGGGTGATCTCCAGAACGAACCAGCCCTGCGCGATTCGCTGCATCCACGTTCCGGTCTGTGAGACGACCTGGCCGGCGAAGAAGTAGCGGTAGTTGCGGTGGTGACGGAGACTCGAGAAGGCACGCGCGCCCGTGCTCAGGATCAGTCGCGTCACGGGCGCTCGGCCTCGTCGAGCAGCAGCCCCAGCGGCGCGACGGCCGCCTCGACCGCGAGCAGCTCTGCCGTGCTCAGCTGGCTGAGCCGGCGGGCGAGCCAGACTGTGCGGCGCGAGCGGACGTTGCGGAGGATGCGGCGGCCCTCGTCGGTGAGCGTCAGGCCGATCCGCCGCCGGTCGTGCGCGTTCGCCGTCCGCTCGACGTAGCCGGCCCTGGCGAGCCGCTCCACGTGGCCCGACATTCCGGCCGGTGACATTCGCTCGCGCTCGGCGAGCTCGTTGACGCCGATCCCAGGGGAGTACTTGATCGCGACGAGCAGCGAGACTTGCTCCGGGGAGACGCCCACTGCACGGGCCTCGCGGCGAAGCTCGCGGCCGGCGCGCAGCAGCACCGGCCGCAGCCGGTCGGCGAGAGCAACGGTGTCCACGGTCTTTGTCCTCGGCAAGATCATTAACCAGGTTAACGACTTTCTTCCACTCTGCGTCGCGGAGGTCGGGTCGGTCGGTCCGGTCGCGCGGCGCGCCGGTCCCCGAGCGGGAGACCTCTTTCTCCGCACGCACGCGCCCGGTGCACCGGCGGTGACCCGGCGGCGGACGCGCTGACGCGCTCCCGATCGTGGTCTGCGACGCTCCCGCCGCGCCTGGCGATTCGCGGGCTCGAGCCGGAACCGAGCTGCGCTCTCTCGAGATCGGTATCGCCGCGCCAGCAGGTGAAGCGCGCGATCGCGCTCGTTTGGACGAGTGAGCTCGCCGTCCGGGCAGACGACCGCCGCTACCGGTCGTCTGCGCCTCGCGCGGGGGGCGAGGCGGCGTTGGCGCGCTCACGCTCGGACGTCGAGGTGCAGGCCGCCTTCCCTCGTGGGATGCAGCCGTTCGCGGATCTACCTCGGCACGATCGTCGAGTCGAGTACCGCTCCGGTCGGGCGCGGGTTCGCTCCGAGCACGTTGCCTTTCAGCTCGGCCTGCGAGTTGTAGCTCACGAGCAGTCCGAAGCCGGCGCTCCAGAGGTCGCCCGAGGCGGCATTCGAGCGTGTGTCGACGACGACGTTGCGCTCGACCATGCACATCGAGTGGTCGTTGCAGAGGATCCCCGTGCCGAGCGCGTCGCGCACCTCGTTGCGGTCGACGATCCCCATCGACATCTCCGTCATTGCGATCCCGTGCAGCGTTGTCCGGCTGACCGTGTTGTGGGCGAGCATCGCCATCGAGGAGTGGACGACGATCCCCTCGGCACCACCGACAACCGAGCAACCCATGACGACACTCTCGCCCTTGTCGGCCGTGTAGGAGATGTCGATGCCCTGCCCGTAGCGCTCGCCGAGCGCGTCGATCGAGCAGTCGGTGATCCGGATTGCCGTGCGGCGCACGTGGATGCCGTCGAGCTTCGCGCCTGAGACCCACACGTGCTCGAGCTTCACGCCGCTGTAGCCGTCAACGACGATGCCGTTCTCGCCGCCTACCACGGTGACGTTCCGGATCGTGACGTCGTTCGCACGGACGACGATGCCGCCGCGGACGATCGCGCCCGGGTCGCCGACGAGAATCTCGCGCTTGGAGACCACGAGCGGACCCTGGTGGAGACCGGCCCCGAGGTGCACCGTCGGCGCCCGCTGCGCGTAGGCGAAGCCGGCCGATGCGACAACCGTCCCGGCCACGGTGACGGCGGTCAGCGCGCCGGCCAGGCCGAGCTCGCCGCCGTCGTCCGCGTAGCTGAGCCGCAGCAGCGGGAAGCCTGCCTGCGTGAGCAGCTGGGCAGCGAGCCAGCCGGCGCCGAAGAGGGCGAGCGCCGGCAGGAGCGGGACGGCGATCCCCCCGAGCCGCACGACCGCCATCAGGATCCCGAGCTCGAGCAGGCCGAGCGGCCCCGCCAGCCAGCCCGGCTGATAGTCGATCAGCCGGTCGTACAGCTGGACGTCGAGCACGAGCCCGACAGCCGCCATCAGCGCCGCGAGCTCGACCGGCCACCACTCGCGCAGGACGGCCGACACCACACAGGCGGCGAAAAGCACCGGTAGGAGCGCCGCGAGCCTCGAGTCGACCCGGCCTCTCAGGCTGTACGACATGCCTTGATCCTGCGGAGGAACCCTCGTGCCGCGTACTTGGCGCCGACCAGCGTGTCGGCGCCGGGGAAGGCCCACTGTGCCGGCGCGCCGGCGAGCGCGATCGTCCGCGTGGCGTCCGTCAGCCTCGGGACGGCCGAGTCGGGGGCCAGGACGATCCAGGTGTCGGCGGTCTCCAGGCCGTGCTCCTCGACGAGCCGGTGCAGCAGGGGGTCGTGGCGATAGCCACGCCGGAAGCCGGTGGCGCAGATCACCTGCTCGGTCCCGTTCACCGCCGGCTCGACGTGGAACCGGCCCTCTTCGGCCGCGCGCCGGAGCGGCTCGTCGAACCGGTTCCCGGGCGGATAGGACGGCACGAGCAGCGAGCGAAGCAGCGCTGCCCGCTCTGCCGTGCCGAGGCGGTGGAAACCCGTGAGCCCGCGGCGCGAGAAGTACTCGCGCGGCACGTTCAGCGGCCGGCGCCCCGGCTCGCGGCGGCGCACCGAGACGACCTCGGCACCTGCCTCGAGCGCGTTCAGCCACTCGGTCGCTGCCGCGAAACCGGCCCCGACGACCGTGACTGTCGAGGCGTACTGATGGGGCTCGTAGGAATGCACCGCGCGCGGGTCGTCCCGCAGATCGTTCGGGAGGTTCAGGCCGGGATGCCCGGGAGCGACGAGCACATGGCGGAAGACGCCGTTACCGTCGAGTTCGAAGCCGCCGCCGACGGCACGTACCCGCGCAACCCGGGCGCGCCGTAGCGACGCGTCCCAGCCCGTGCGCGCCCGCAGCTCCTCGACGTGGTCGAGGAAATCCGGCACCGTCGGGTGGTACCGATCCGCCACCGAGGCGGCGAGCGGCCGCAGCGAGCGTCGCCTCGCCGCCTCGCGCACGGCGAGCCCCGGGAACGACGTCGGCAGACAGTGCCCGTCGCTCTCCGAGCGCATCTCCCGTTGGCGGATCGCCGCGGCCCGACCGCGCCACTGGGCGGCCGGGTCGTCGGAGAGCCCGAACACCGCGATCTCCGCCGGTTCGAGCCCGCCGCGGCGCAGCGTCGCGAACGCCGTGAATCCGGCGAGGCCCGACCCGATGACGGCGATCACTTGACCGAGCCCGCCAGCAGGCCCTGCACGAAGTAGCGCTGGAAGGCGAGGAACACTGCGAGCGGCACCACGAGCGAGATGAAGGAAGCCGGCGCGATCACGTCGAGGTTCGAGCCGAACTCGCGCAGCTGGCCGAAGATCCAGACCGTGACCGGCTGGACGTTCTGGCCAAAGGTCAGGGCGACGATCAGATCGTTCCACGTCCAAAGAAACTGGAAGATCCCGAGCGAGGCGATCGCCGGCCCGCCGAGCGGCAGGATCAGACGCAGGAAAATCCGGATCTCCGAGGCGCCGTCGATCCGAGCCGATTCGAGGATGTCCTTCGGAATTCCGACGAAGAAGTTCCGCAGCAGGAAGATGGCGAACGGCAGTCCGAAGGCGGCGTGGAAAAGGGCGATGCTGAGGACGGTGTCGAAAATCCCAAGGTGGTCGTAGAGGGAGAACATCGGGATCAGCGCCATCTGCAGGGGCACCACGAGCAGGCCGATCACCCCGACGAAGACCCAGTCACGCCCGGGGAACTCGAGCCACGCGAACGCGTACCCGGCCATCGCCCCGACCACGATCACGAGCACGGTGTTGCCCACGGCGATCTCGGCGGTCGTCCGGAGCGCCGTCAGCAGACCCTGGTTGTGAAAGAGGGCGTTGTAGTTCGACCAGGTCGCGAGGCTCGGCTTCGAGAAGATCTGCCACCACCCCTTCTGGGCGACCGCGGAGGCGGGCAGGATCGAGGTGAAGAAGAGCCCCAGCGTCGGTACCAGCCAGAGCAGGCCGACCACGAGCAGCACGATGTTCACCGGTCCCTTTGCGGCCATGCGCAGGATCCTTGTCGCGGTGCTGTCGCGGGGCCTGGGGATCACCACTGCGGGTGCGGCGGCCGCCATCAGCCCTCCCTCCTGAAGCGTCGGATGTTGAGCGCGAGCACGGGTATCACGAGCAGGAACAGGAAGACCGCGATCGCCGAGCCGGTGCCGAAGTCATTGACGCCGCCGAAGGAGGTGCGCCACATGGCGAGTGCGATCACGTTCGCGTCGTTCTGCGTCGACTCCGGGGCGAGCGAGATGACTAGGTCGAAGACCTTGAGGACGTTGATGATCATCGTGATGAAGACGACGCTCAGGACGGGTGCGAGCAGCGGCACCGTGACCCGGCGGAAGACCTGCCACTCGCTGCCGCCGTCCGTGCGGGCGGCCTCGAGCACATCGCGCGGCATCGCCGAGAGTCCGGCGGCGATCACCACCATGGCGAAGCCGGCCCAGATCCAGATGTACGCGACGATGAGCGACGGGGTGATCAGCTTCGACCCGAGCCAGGTGACGCCCCCGAACGGCTGCGCGAAGGTCGCCTTGCCGATCGCCACTCGGTAGGTGCCCGGGGAGAGCTTCGGGAAGGTGAAGTCGCCGTTTTTGCCCGTCTTCGTGCTCTGCACGGTGTTGCCGGACGACGAGTGCAGCTGCACGGTCACCCCGGGCAAGCCCAGCTCTCCCTGCTCGACGACGCCGACCTTGCCACCGCCGGGCTTGAAGTCGCGCCAGACAACTCCGACGAGCTCGCCGGGTTTCGCCGGGGGCAACACCGCCTGGGCCGACCCGTTCGGCACGCCCTCGGGGGGGATTCCGGTCACGCCGAGGCGTGCGACGCCGCCAGGTTTGAGCGGCGTCTGGAGGACAAGCCCTCCGCCGGCGGGCTTCAGCGCGGGGGCCGACGGGCTTGCGCTTGAGAGCGGCCCCGGCGGGCTGACCGCGTCGACGAACACCTTCCCCAGCGCGTTGATCGCGCCCTGCGTCGGATCCTGCTGATACATGATCCGCCAGGTCACGCCGGTCGCGAAGGCCGAGATCGCCATCGGGAGAAAGACGGCCGTCTTGAACGCCACCGCCCAGCTCACGCGCTCGGTCAGGACGGCGAAAACCAGCCCCAGCGCGGTGACGAGCGCGGGAACGACGGCGACCCAGATCGCGTTGTTCTTGATCGCCGTCGTCAGCGTCGGCGTCGTGAAGAGGGTCTTGTAGTTGTCGATGCCGACGAAGTGGCCGAACCCGGACAGGCCGAAGAAACTCCGCGCGATCGTGTAGACGGTCGGGTAGACCATCCAGACGGTGAGCAGGATCAGGGCGGGGGTCAGGAAGAGCGCGCCGGTGGCGAACCGGTTCAGCCTCCCCGTCTCCACGGGGGCCGGCGGAGCCGTACTTGGCGGCGGCTCCGCCGTCATCCCGCCCGCGGTCAAGCGCTACTTCCCCTTCTTGAACGCCGCCTTGGCCGCCTTCTCGAGCGACGCCGCGATCCCGTTCACGTTGGAAGGTTTCTTGATGAAGTCCTGGAAGATCTTCCACTCCCCCTGCCCGACGGTTCCGCCGAACGCGCTCGGCTCCTGGTCGGACATGTCGAACACGACCGTCTTCGCGGCGGCGATCGGCACCGCGGTCCGGCGCGTGATCGAGTCGGGGTAGACGCTCGGGCTCATCTTGTGGTTGCCGGTCGCGAACCCACCGAGCTTCGCCCAGGCAGCCGCCGCGTCGGGCGTGGCGAGGAAGGTCACGAACGCCCTGATCGCCGGGGTGTCGCGGAAGGTCACGAGGGTGTCGCCGCCGACCTCGACGCCGTCAGCGGCGGTCTTGATCGCCGGGAACGGCGCAACGTTGAACCCGGTCACCGGCTTTGCCTTCGTGGACGAGAGGATCACGCCCGCGACGAAATCGCCCTCGAAGACGATCGCTGCCTTGGGCGGACTGGAGTAGACGTTCGAGACCGAGGTCGGGAAGTTGGTCTGGATCGCCCCCGAGCTGCCGCCGGCCACATTCCCCTTGTCGCCGACGACCTGACCCATTGTCTTCAGTGCCGCCTTCACGGAGGCATCGGTCCACCGGATCTTGTGCGCGGTGAGCGCCGCGTACTTCGCCGGGCCGGACTGGCGCAGGTAGATGTTCTCGAACAGGTCGGTCAGCGTCCAGCCGTCCGCACCGCCGATCGAGTAGGCCGGAGTGCCCGAAGCCCGGATCGTCTTGGCGTCCTTTTGGAGCTGTGCCCAGGTCTTGGGCGCGGTCACGCCGGCGTTCTTGAACGCCGTGACGTTGTACCAGAGCAGCGACTTGTTGCTCGCCTTGAAGACGATCCCGTAGAGCTTGCCGTTGAACGTTCCGAGCTTGAGCCAGATCGGAGCGAAGTCGGCCGCGATCGCCGCGCGCGCGTAGGTGATCGGCTTCAGCGCGCCCTTGTCGGCGAACTGCTTCACGAGCCCGGGCTGTGCGATGTCGGCCATGTCGGGCGGATGGCCGCCCGCAACCGCGGTCGAGAGCACGGTCGGGATGTTGTTGCCGACCGGCTTGTAGTTGATCTTGACCTTCGGAAACTTCTTGTTGAATGCGTTGATCACGGCCTGGAAGGATTTCGCCTCGGCGCCGGTCCAGATCCCGTCGAACGAGACCGAGCCCGACACGGCTGATGATGCGCCTGCGCTCGTTGGTGCCTTCCCGCCGGTGACGCTCGCCCACGCAGCGCCCGCCAGGGCGAGCGTGAGAGCGAGGCCGGCGAGGAGGGCGATGCGGTTCCGACTCATGCGGCTCCTTTCGTCTCGGCTCCGTCATAGATGCCGAGTCCAGTTTCCGGATCGAAGAAGTGGAGGGCGTGGGTGTCGACGGCCACCTCGGCCGTCTCTCCTTCGCTGATTCGCGAGCGGGCGCTGAAGCGGCCGACGACGACGTTTTCGCCGGCGCCGCCGCCCCCCTCCAGGTCCTGCACCGCTCGCTCGTCGCCGACGTCCTGGGCCAGCTCGCGGACATCGTCCGTCATCGCCTGCCGGGCGTCGATCGTGAAATGAGCCATGATCTCGGAGCCGAGCGCCTCGCGCAGCACGACCTGGCCGCTCAGGCGCCGGT
Source organism: Gaiellaceae bacterium (assembly GCA_046262635.1). GTDB lineage: Bacteria > Actinomycetota > Thermoleophilia > Gaiellales > Gaiellaceae > JBHEMK01. Next base: position 16,614 of record JBHEMK010000167.1, on the reverse strand, counting down.
CCGGCGGGACGTCGCCCGCGACCGCCGCGTCCTCCAGGTCCTCGGGGCGGATCCCGAGGACGACCTCCTTCCCCTCGAAGCTCTGCAGAGCCGGACGCTTCGAGACGGCCTCGTCGAGCGCGATCCGCTCGCTGCCGACGACGGCAGCGAGACCGCCGTTCGCCCGCTCGAGCGTGGCCTCGAGCATGTTCATCGCCGGCGAGCCGATGAATCCGCCGACGAAGAGATTGACCGGATGGTCGTAGAGCTCCTGCGGGGTCGCGACCTGCTGCAGCTCGCCCTTGCGCATCACCGCCACGCGGTCGCCCATCGTCATCGCCTCGATCTGGTCATGGGTGACGTAGATCGTCGTGACGCCGAGGTCGCTCTGCAGTCGGCTGACCTCGGCGCGCATCTGCACGCGCAGCTTCGCGTCGAGGTTCGAGAGCGGCTCGTCCATCAGGAACGCCTGCGGCTCGCGCACGATCGCGCGGCCCATCGCGACCCGCTGGCGCTGGCCGCCGGAAAGGGCGCGCGGCTTGCGCTTCAGGAACTGCTCGAGCCCGAGCGTCTTCGCCGCGTGCTCGACGCGCCGCTCGATCTCGTCCTTCGGGAGTTTCTTCAGGCGCAGCCCGAACGCGATGTTCTCGTACACCGTCAGATGCGGGTAGAGCGCGTAGCTCTGAAAGACCATCGCGATGTCCCGGTCGCGGGAGGGCACGTGGTTGACGACCCGGTCGCCGATTTTGAGGACGCCCGCCGTGATCTCCTCGAGGCCCGCGACCATGCGCAGCGCGGTCGTCTTCCCGCACCCGGACGGGCCGACCAACACCATGAACTCCGCCTCGGCGACTTCGAGGTCGAGGCCATGCACCGCCGTCGTGCCGTCTGGATAGGTCTTGCCGACCCCGTCGAATGTCACCCCAGCCACGGTCTCTCCCTTCCTGGAACCGGGAAATGTTCCAGTGGACCACCCTCTTGTCAAAGAGCCGCGTCGGGCCCGGGAAGGGGCGAGACCTCCGGCGCGCCCCCGGTCGTGGCCGTGGGCGGCGTGAGCGCGGCCGCTCTCCGTCCGAACAGGCGCCGGCGGGCGGCCAGCGCGGCCACGATCAGCGCGGCTGCGATCGCGATCCCGATCGTCCAGTGCGAGAGGCTCAGCGCTGTGTCGCGGGCCTTCGCCTCCCATTCCCCCGGTGCGAGCTTGTCCGACGCCGGGTCTGACTTCGGGATCAGGTCGACACCGTTCGGGAACCGCGTGGCGTGGTGGGCAGCCCAGCGGTCGAGGCGGTGGGTGACGGCGAGGGCATCGAGGATCGCGCCGAGGCAGACGAGGTAGAAGCCGTGGGGGATCAGCATCGCGGCGAGGCCGGAGACCAGCAGCAGGGCCGGCGGCACCAGCGCGAGCAGCCAGATCCTCGCCTCGTTCGCGTTCGTCGGCGGGTGCCAGGTCGTCAGCAGCTTTCCGGCACGGCTCCACTGGTAGGTGTGCGGCCTCTCGACGGCGAGCGACGCCGCCATCAGCGAGCAGAAGAAGAGCGGCACCGCCATCAGTCCTGCGATCGCGATCGGCGCCCGCGGTGCACGGCGGAGGCGACGCATCACAGCCGCCCCGCCGCGAGCACGCGGGAGAGGAACTGGCGCGTCCGCTCCTCGCGCGGGTCGCTGAAGATCTGCGCGGGCGGCCCCTCCTCGAGGATCCGTCCGGCGTCGAGGAAGCAGACGTGGTCGGAGACCTCCCGCGCGAAGCCCATCTCGTGGGTGGCGATGATCATCGTCATCCCGAGCTCGGTGAGCGTGCGGACGAGGCCGAGCACCTCGCTGACGAGCTGCGGATCCAGGGCGCTCGTGATCTCGTCGAGCAGCAGCACCTTCGGGTCCATCGCGAGAGCGCGGGCGATCGCGACGCGCTGCTGCTGGCCACCCGAGAGCCGGTCGGGGTACTCGCCGGCCTTCTCCTCGAGTCCGATCCGGCGCAGCAGCTCGCGCGCCGCGCGCTCGGCCTGCTGCTTCGAGACCCCGCGCGCCTTGCGCGGGGCGAGGCTGACGTTCTGGAGCACGGTCATGTGCGGGAAGAGGTTGAAGGCCTGGAAGACGATGCCGATCTTCCGGCGGAGCTCGTTGACGTCGACACGCCCGTTCGTGATCGTCTGGCCGTCGATGGTGATCGTCCCGGAGTCGACTCGCTCGAGCAGGTTGAGGCAGCGGAGCAGGGTCGACTTGCCGGAGCCCGAGGCCCCGATCAGGCAGACGACCTGGTGCTCGTCGACCGCGAGGCTGACCTCCTGCAGAACCTCGAGAGCACCGAAGCGCTTCGAGACGGCCTCGACCGCGACGAAGGTCAAAACGCCGCGGCCCGCTCCCGCAGCTCCCGCTGGGCGATCAGATGGTCGGTGAAGCGGGCGAGCGGGATCGTCAGGAAGATGAAGAGGATCGCGGCGACGATGTAGGAGACGAAGTCGCCGTTCGTCGTCGAGAATCCCTGGGCCTGCTGCGCCACCTCGGCGATCCCGATCACGCCGACGATCGCCGTGTCCTTCTGGAGTCCCACGAAGTCGTTCAGCAGCGGCGGCACGACGCGGCGGACGGCCTGCGGGACGACGACGTAGCGCATGGCCTGGCCGTAGGAGAGCCCGAGGGAGCGCGCGGCCGCGCGCTGGCTCGGGTGCACCGACTCGATCCCGGCACGGTAGACCTCCGTCACGTACGCCGTGTAGACGAGCGTCAGCGCGATGATCCCGTAGGTCACGGGGGAGAAGTTCGAGATCCACGCCAGCTGCAGGCCGGGGAGGCCGAAGCCGATGATGAAACCGACGATGATCAGCGGCGTGCCGCGGAAGAAGTCGGTGTAGGCGACCGCCAGGGCGCGCAGCGGCATCGCCGCGCGCCCCGGGAGTCCCCGCAGTACGGCCACCGCCAGGGCGAGTACGAGCACGAACGCCTCGGCGATGAACATCATCTTCAGGTTCACCTGGAAGCCGGCCCAGATGTCCGGGACCGCCAGCCGGAAGCTGTGCGGATTGAAGAACTTGTCCAGGACGTCGTGGAGGGCGTGCATGGCGGGCCTACTTCAGGACCGGCACCTTCGTGAAGTCGATCGCGAACCACTTCTTCTGCAGCCTTGAGATCGTCCCGTTCGCCCACAGCTTCTTGATCGCCGCGTCGACCGGCGCGACGAGCTTCGAGCCCTTCTGGAAGACCGCGCCGTACTGCTCGTGCGTGACGATCTGGCCGCCGATCGGCCCGTACTTGGTCGGGTTCGCCTTCCGCTCGGAGGCCACGATCGGCACGTCGAGGATCAGCGCGTCGCAGCGGCCGATCTGCACCGACGTGAACGCCGCGGTCGTGGACGGATAGGCGAGCGGCGCCTTGGCGGGGTGCAGCTTGGTCTTGATCCAGTCGAGACCGGTGGTGTTCGTCTGGGCGCAGGTCTGCATCTGCTTCAGGTCGGCGAGGCTCTTCGGCATGGTCGCCTTCTTCGAGAGCAGCACGCCCTGGCTTGCGTTGAAGTAGGAGGACGAGAAGTTCACGGTCCGCTTGCGCTGCGCGGTGATTGTCGCTTCCTGGAACGAGACGTCGAACTTCTTGGTGCCCGGCGCAAACAGCGCGTTCCACGGCGAGTAGATCCAGCTGATCTTCCGGACCCCGAGCCTGGCCGCGATCGCCTTGGCGAGGTCGACCTCGTAGCCCCTGGGGTTCGTGATCGTATTGCCGCGGACGGTGCCGGCGGCGAAGCCGACGGCGGCGTCGCCGAAGGCGACGGTGAGTGTGCCCGGGTGCATCGTCGGTGGCGCCGACGGACGGGCGGAGGCGGCCGATGCGGTCGCGGCGAGCAGTGCGACGGCGAGAACCGCGAGAAGATGCTTCACGAGTGGTCCTCCTAGTGCTTGAGAGGGGGTGCGTCGAATGTACCGCGATCGCGCCGAGCCGACTAGGCGAGCGCGTCGGCGGTGAGCCGCTGGAAATGTCCGATCAGCTGCTCGCTCAGGTCGAGGAGTTGTCCGTGGGGCACGGCGCCCGCCTCCATCCCGCGCTGGACGCCCTCGACCAGCTCGGTGTCCTCGCGACCGACTTGGTCGTCCAGGGCGAGTAGGTCGTCGATCCAGGCCTGGTCTTCGCCGGGCGTGAAGAAGTAGTCGAGGAACCGTGCCGTCCGGCCGGTTGCGACCGGATTGATCGGGCCGATCGAGAGGTTGGGGCGGCCCGGAAAGATGTTGATCCCGGTGTTCGGCCAGAGGAAGTGGAACTGGCTGCGCTGGATCGAGCCGTCGACGGCAAAGTGCTCGCCCGCCCGCTCGCGCACCCGGCCGAACTGGCTGGAGACGAGGCCGGCGGACTCGAGGCGGTAGGCGTCGAAGGAGACGTCGACGACCTCGCTGAAGGCCGGATGGGCGACCTGGCAGTGGTAGCACTCGAGAAAGTTCTCGCAGACGGCCTTCCAATTCGCGCCGAGCTCCCACTCGGTGTGGAGGCGGTGCTCGAGCGCGTCGAGGTCGAGCAGCTCAGCGACCTGGGCCGGCAGCTCGCCGAGCGCCTCCTCGAGCGGGGCTGCGTCCGCGTCGGGGTTGACGAAGACGAACGGCCCCCAGGTCGCGACCTGAGCGGGGGCGAGCCCGAGCCCGTTCTTGTCGAACCCGGGTTCGAGCTCCGAGCGCGGCGCCACCTGGAGGCGGCCGTCCAGCCCGTAGGTCCAGGCGTGATAGGCGCACTGCAGGGTCGAGCGGCTCCCCTCCCCGCGGGCGACCGGGAAGCCCCGGTGGCGGCAGACGTTGAGGAAGGCCCTCAGCTCGTCGCTGCGGGTGCGCGTGACGACGACGGGCGTCAGCCCGACGCTCGTCGTGAAGAACGACCCCGGCGCGGGGAGCCGGCCGAGGTGCCCGCCGTATTGCCAGGCCGAGCGGAAGATCCGCTCCTGCTCGAGCCGCAGCGTCTCCGGCGTCGTATACCAGGCCCACGGGAGCGTTGTCTGCACGCCGCAAATCTACCGCGGCGAGCTCGTACGCCAGGGGGGGCAACCGGCTGGAGCCGTCAGGCCGGTTGCGCTGCGCTCGCCGCCTCGAGCAGGTCGCGGGTGCGGGCAGGCCTCCTGCAGGCTCGCGGGGCAGGACACGCCGAGGTCGTGCTCGAGGTCAGACCGCAGGAGCTCGGCGTTCTGCCGAAGGAGGGCAGAAGACGCAGGCGTCGCCGCCCGGGGCTAGATTCAGCCGCGTGAACCGCCCGAGCTTCGAGCAGTTCTTCGCCTTCCGGCGGTTCGAGTCGACGCTGGCGTTCTCGGCGGACGGGCGCAGCGTCCTCTTCTCCAGCAACATCTCGGGCCAGTTCAACCTCTGGGAGGTGCCGGTGGAAGGCGGCTGGCCGCAGCAGCTGACGCCGTTCACCGACACCACGGTCCGCGGCGCGACCGTGCGCAGCCAGGACGGGACGATCGTCTTCGCCGCCGACACCGACGGCGATGAGTTCTTCCAGCTCTGGGCGATCCGACCGGAGAGCGGCTGGCCGGAGCGGTGGACGGAGGCGCCGCAGGTACAGCACCTGCTCGGTGCACGGCCTTGGTCGCCCGATGGTTCGCGCCTCGCCTATGCGGCGAACGCGCGGACGCCGACGGACATGGAGATCTGGATCCGCGACGGCGACGAGGCACGGCCCCTCTTCGGCGAGGGGATCTACGCCGTTCCCGGAGAGTGGTCGCCGGACGGGCGCCACCTGGTCGCGCTCGAGGCCCGCTCGAACACGGATTCCTCCCTGCATCTGCTCGACGTCGCGGCCGGGACAGCGCGCGAGCTGACGCCCCACGAGCACGACGTCAAGTACGGCCCCGGGCCCTGGGCGCCCGACGGCTCCGGCTTCTACGTGCTCTCCGACGAGGGCCGCGAGTTCGTGGGACTCGGCTTCTACCACCTCGATGCGGGATTGATCCGCTGGATCGAGACGCCCGAGCACGATGTCGACGAGCTGGCAGGCTCCGACGACGGCAGGCTGCTCGCCTGGGTCGAGAACGTCGACGGTTGGGCCCGCGTCCGCGTCCGCGACCTCGAGCGCGGGGCGGACCTGCCGGACGCCCGGCTGCCGCGCGGCTGCACCCTGATCTTCGGCTCCGCTCTCACCTTCTCGCCTGACGGCTCCCGCTACGCGCTGATCTGGGAACAGCCGCGCCGGCCGCAGGAGATCTGGGTGGCCGAGACGGTGACGGGGGCGACCAGCCAGCTGACGGACAGCCGCGTCGGCCGGCTGCGTGACGAGGACCTGAGCGACCCCGAGCTCGTCAGCTTCCCGAGTTTCGACGGACGCGAGATCCCGGCCTGGCTCTATCGGCCCGAGGGAAAGGCGAAGGCGCCGGTCGTTCTCTCGATCCACGGGGGGCCCGAGGCGCAGGAGCGGCCGAACTACCGGCCGCTGTACCAGTATCTGGCCAGCCGCGGCATCGCCGTGCTGGCACCGAACATCCGCGGTTCCACCGGCTACGGCAAGACCTACCAGAAGCTGATCCACCGGGACTGGGGCGGCGGCGACCTGGAGGACTTCCGGCACGCCGCCGGGTGGCTGCGAGAGCAGGACTGGGCCGACCCGAGCCGCATCGGCGTCTACGGCGGGTCCTACGGCGGCTTCGCGGTCCTGACCTGCGCGACGCGGCTGCCCGGCTACTGGGCGGCGGCCGTCGACATCTTCGGCCCCTCGAACCTCGTCACGTTCGCCCGGGCCGTGCCGCCGACCTGGCGGCGCTTCATGGCGGAGATGGTCGGCGACCCCGAGACCGAGGAGGCGTTTCTCCGCGAGCGCTCGCCGCTGACCTACATCGAGGACCTGCGCGCGCCGATCCTCGTCATCCAGGGCGCGAACGACCCGCGTGTCGTGCAGTCGGAGTCCGACCAGCTCGTCGAGCGGCTGGGTGAGCTCGGCCGCGAGGTCGAGTACGAGGTCTTCGCGGATGAGGGCCACGGCTTCACGCGCAAGAGCAACGAGCTGCGTGCCTTCCGGCTCGCCGCTGACTGGCTCGAGCGTCACCTCACGGGAACGGCGACGCTCGATAGACCTCGCGGCGAATGCGAGAATACGGGGCCATGGCCGCAGGCCCCGCAGCCCTCCTCGCGCTCCTGAAGCGCCACCCCCGCGCCGTCGCGGCCGCGCAGGCTCTCGCCTTCGTCATCTTCATCGGCTTCGCCGTCTGGGCCGTCCAGGGCGACTTCCACGACGCCGCTCAGCGGCTACGCGACGCGAGCCTCTTCGACTTCCTGCTCGGCTGCGCCGCGGTCGCGGCCTACTACCTGCTCTTCGTCGTCGGCTGGATGAGGATCCTCGGAGCGTGGGGGATCGAGATCCCCTACGGCGTCGCACTCCGCGCCGAGATGGTCTCCATGCTGGCGAAGTACGTGCCGGGAGGGGTCTGGACGCCGGCGGCCCGCGTCGTCGCCGCACGCCGCGCCGGCATCACCGACGCGGGCCTCGTCACTGCATCGATGTTCCTGGAGGCCGGGATCTCCGCCGTCGCTGGCATCATCGTCTTCGTCGTCAGCCTCAGCTGGGAAAAGGGAGTCGACGCGCCGCTCGTGCCGCTGCTCGTCTTCGGCGTGGTCGTTGCGGTACTCGTCCACCCGCGGATCTTCCAGCCGCTTGCATCGAGGATCGTGCGCCGCTTCGGCGGCCAGGAGCTGCCGCCGCTGCCCGAGGGGACGCTGCTGGGGCTGCTCGCCTACTACAGCTTCACGTGGCTTGTCGGCGGCATCGGCCTCTTCTTCATGGTGCGCGCCGTGGGCGGCTCACCGGATCTCGCGACGGTCGCGTTCATGGGCGGCGTCGGCGCGGTCGGCGCGATCGTCGCCGTGCTCGCGATCTTCGCTCCCTCGGGTCTCGGCCCCCGGGAGGCGACGATGTACGGGCTGCTCCTGGCCGTCACCTCGCAGGGCGCCGCGCTGGGCGCGACCGTCCTGAACCGTGTCGCGATCACGGTCGTCGAGCTCCTCCTCTTCGTCGTCGGCGGGCTCGTCTTCCGCGCCCGCGACGAGGCGTCCGGCCGTGAGCTGGCCGAGAGCCAAACCTAGGGCACCCGCTTCGCACCTGTCGCCCGGCAGGTCGGGCAGAGGCCGAAGAGCGTGATCTCGCGGGCACCGAGCGCGTAGCCGGAGGCTGCCCGGATGCGTGCTCCGAGGTCGCCGAGCAGCTCCTCGTGGAAGTGCTGGACTGCCCCGCAGCGCTCGCAGACGAGGTGGTGGTGGGCGTGTTCACGGGCCGGCTCGTAGTAGGCGCGGTCGGTGCCGAGGTCGGTGCGGAGCAGGAGGCCTTCGGCGACGAGCAGCTCGAGGGTGCGGTAGACGGTCGAGGCGCTCACGTGCGGTAGCTGAGACCGGACGCGCTCGACCACGCCCTCGGCGCTCAGGTGCCGGTCCGATTCGGCGGTGAGCGCCTCCCAGATCAGCTGGCGCTGTCGCGTCAGACGCTTGCCCCTGGCGCGGAGGTCGCCGGGGGCGGCCGGAGTCGCATGCGTGTGCTCTGGCGAGGGGAGATCGTCGGGCACGACGGGACCGATGATGCCTGCGGCCCCGGCCGAACCGGCTCCGCGTCAGTGCGAATGAGCGACGACACGAGAGGTGAGAGCCGCGGTCCGAGCCTGCGCGGTTCTTGCAAGCCAGTTGCGATAAGCTCCCGCCGCCCAAGGAGGCAGACGATGGCCCGCTGGACGAAAGTGTTGACCCGCGCGGAGTGGCTTCGACTTTCCGGGTTCGGAAGTGGTGTCCTGCTCCTCCATCTGCTGGGTTGGGGACTGTTTCTCTCCTACGCTCGGCACAACCCGGCCCTGGCAGGCCTGGGTTCGCTCGCCTACACGTTCGGGCTTCGCCATGCCTTCGACGCTGACCACATCGCCGCGATCGACAACACGACGCGGAAACTTCTGCAGGACGGCAGGCGTCCGGTGGGCGTCGGCTTCTTCTTCTCGCTCGGCCACTCGACGATCGTGTTCTCCCTCGCGGCCGGCCTCGCGGTGGCGGCGAAGACGGTGAACTCGAGCATCCCCGGCTTCCAGAATGTCGGCGGCTACATCGGGGCGTCCGTCTCGGGCACGTTCCTGCTGCTGATCGGCTGCCTCAACCTCGTCGTCCTCCTCGACGTTCTGGGCGTCTTCCGGCAGATGAAGCGGGGTGCCTACAACGAGCAGAAGCTCGAAGAGGCCTTGCAGAGCCAGGGGCTGATGAGCCGCTTCTTCCTCAAGCGCGTCGGTGACAGGATCGACGCAAGTTGGAAGATGTATCCGCTCGGGCTTCTCTTCGGCCTCGGCTTCGACACCGCCACTGAGATCGGCCTGCTCGCGGTCGCTGCGGGAGTTGCCACCCACGACGTGCCCTCCCTCGCGATCATCTCGCTGCCGATCATCTTCGCCGCCGGGATGAGCCTGATGGACACCGCAGACGGTGCGTTCATGTCGCACGCCTACGGCTGGGCGTTCTCCAACCCCCTGCGCAAGGTCTACTACAACATCACGGTCACGAGTCTCTCGGTCGCGGTCGCACTCGTCATCGGCATGGTCGAGCTGCTCCAGGTGACTGCGGCGAAGTTCTCGCTCGGCGGGAGCTTCTGGGCCTTCCTCGGTAACCTCAACTTCGGCAACATCGGCTATGTCGTCGTCGCCCTCTTCGTGGCGACCTGGGCGTTCTCCGTCATCCTCTGGAAGACGTGCCGCATCGAGGACCGCTGGGGCGCGATGGTCGAGCGCAGCTGAGGGTTCGGCGGGGTTCACCGCCGAGAGCCAGGTTGCCGGGCGCAGCCCGAGCGGCCCTGGCCCGTCCTGCGCCCGAACAGGCGCGCCCCCGGCGGACGCCCCGGCCGTCCGCTCGCCGTGGCCGCGCCTGCACCTCAGGGCGGCCGGGCCCGCGTCCGCGCGAGCGAGGGCTGCGCGGGTAGGGCTCGCGCCCGCTGCAGGATCGCCGACCGGAGGGTTGACGCCTGACGGAAAGCCTTGGCACTGGGCGCGAACCGGCGAGCCGGCGAGTCCGGCAGTGTCGCGAGCGGCTCAGGAGCGGTGGACGACTGCGGCCTGCACCGCGCGCGGCTCCGTCGCCGCCGGCGCCACGACGGCGGTCGCGTCGATCAGGTTGCGAATCTCCCGTACGGCCACCGAGAGCGTCGCGAGCCCGAACACGCCATCGGCCTTGACGTCCGCGAGCACCTGCAGGCAGCGCTCAACCGGCACCGCGTTGCGCGCGAGCCAGGCGGCCATGCGGTCCCCGACCGTGCCGCAGGCGGGGCTCGTGCGGATCACATCGGCCGTGAGGGCCCGCCGCTCGGCATGCAGGTCCTCCCAGAGCGCGCGCCGCGCCAGAGCCTCCCAGCGTTCCTGACGGGGAAGCTCGCTGATCCGCTCGTGAAGCACGTGCAGCTCGAGCCGTTCTCCGAGCGCGAAGTAGACGCCGGCCGCGTCCTCGACGCTCAGCCCTGCCGCGCCGGCGACCTCGACGAGGTCGAAGACCGGAAAGAGGGCGTCGAGGTAGGCGACCCTGGCGGCGAGGGCCGACGGAACCCCGGCTGCGGCGAGCTGGCCAGCCTCCCTGTCGGTGGACTCCTTCGCCGCGGCGGCGAGGAGTCCGGGCACGACCTCGGCGAGCAGGTTCGCGCCGGGGCTGAACACGACGACCGCGCCGTCGATGTCGAGCGGCCGCGGCCGGTTGCGCAGCAGCCAGCGCGTGCTCCGCTCGAGCAGGACGCGCGCTCTCAGCAGCATGGCAATCTGCATCTCGGCCGGGACCAGCCCGTCGAGGGCCTCGATCTCCAACCAGAGCCCGCGCAGGTCGAAGACCTCCCGCGCGACGGTGAACGCCCGGGCGATCTCGGCCGGCGTGGCGCCCGTCTCCTCGGCGAGGCGGAAGCCGAAGGTCGTGCCTGCCCGGTTGACCAAGGCGTTCGTGACCTGGGTCGCGATGATCTGGCGGCGGAGCGGGTGGCCCGGGAGACGCTGCCCGAACCGCTCACGCAGCGCCGTCGGGAAGTAGCGCTCGAGCTCACCTGCGAGCGCCGGGTCGTCGGGCAGATCCGAGGCGAGCAGGTCGTCGTAGAGGCCGATCTTCGTGTAGGAGAGCAGGATCGCGAACTCCGGCGCGGTGAGGCCCAGACCCGCCGCCTTGCGCTCGCTCAGGATCTCATCGTCAGCCAGGAACTCGAGCGCGCGGTCCAGCCGTCCCCGCTGTTCGAGGGCGCGCAGGTAGCGGACGTGCACGTCGACCATTGCGGCCGCCTGCGCTACCGCCGTCGAGATCGCCTGCGCCTGCAGGTAGTTGTCGCGCAGGACGAGCTCGGTCACCTCCTCGGTCATCTCCGCCAGAAGCGCGTTGCGCTCTGCCTCGGTCAGATCCCCCTCTGCCGTGATCGCGTCGAGCAGGATCTTGATGTTGACCTCGTGATCCGAGCAGTCGACACCGGCCGAGTTGTCGATCGCATCCATGAACACCCTTCCACCCGCGAGCGCGAAGGAGATCCGGGCCCGCTGCGTCAGCCCGAGGTTGCCGCCCTCCCCGATCACCCGGCAGCGGAGGTCCTCGGCATCGACCCGGATCGCGTCGCTCGCCCGGTCGCCGACCTCGGCGTGCGACTCGGCCCGAGACTTGACGAAGGTGCCGATCCCGCCGTTCCAGAGCAGGTCGACCGGCGCCCTCAGGATCGCGCGGATGAGCTCGTTCGGCGTCAGCATCCTGGCCTCGATCCCGAGTGCCGCCCGCGCCTCCGGCGAGACCGGGATCGACTTCGCCGCGCGTGGAAAGACGCCGCCGCCGGCGGAGATCAGCCTCTCGTCGTAGTCGGCCCAGGACGACGACGGGAGCGCGAACAGCCGCGCGCGCTCGCCGAAGCTCGCCGCAGGATCCGGGTCGGGATCGAGAAACACATGGCGGTGGTCGAAGGCGCCGAGGAGCTTGATGCGGCGCGAGAGCAGCACGCCGTTGCCGAACACGTCACCGGACATGTCGCCGATGCCGACGACCGTGAAGTCCGTGCGCTCGAGGTCGGTGCCGAGCTCGCGGAAATGTCGCTTGACCGACTCCCAGGCACCACGCGCGGTAATCCCCATCGCCTTGTGGTCGTAGCCAGTTGAGCCACCGGACGCGAACGCGTCCCCGAGCCAGAAGCCGTACTCGGCGGAGAGGGCGTTCGCGATGTCGGAGAAGGTCGCCGTGCCCTTGTCCGCCGCGACCACGAGGTAGGCGTCATCGCCGTCGTAGCGGACGACCTCGGCCGGCGGGACGACCTCGCCCGCGGCAAGCGTGTCCGTGAGGTCGAGCAACCCGCGGACGAGAATCCGGTAGCAGGCGACAACCTCGTCGCCGAGCGCCTCCCGGTCGCCTGGCGGCCGCTTGACGACGAAGCCCCCTTTCGCGCCCGTGGGGACGATGACCGCGTTCTTGACCGTCTGCGCCTTCATCAGGCCGAGGACCTCGGTGCGGAAATCCTCGCGCCGGTCCGACCAGCGGATCCCGCCCCGAGCGACGCTGCCGGCCCGGAGGTGAACGCCCTCGATCATCGGCGAGTAGACGAAGACCTCGAACTTCGGCAGCGGGGCCGGCAGATCGGGAACGCGCGCCGGCTCGAGCTTGAACGAGAGGTACGGCTTCGGTTCCCCGTCCGGCCCGCTCTGGAAGTAGTTCGTGCGCAGCATCGCCTCGATCACGTGCAGGAAGCTGCGCAGGATCCGGTCGACGTCGAGGCTCCTGACGGCGTCAAGCTCGTGCTCGATCTCCCCGACGAGCGTGGCGGCCCTCGCCCGGGTGTCGGCGCTCCGGACCGGATCGAACCGAAGCCGGAAGAGCTCGACGAACCGGCCCGCCAGCAGGGGGTTCTCCGCGAGAGCCTCCTCCATGTAGGCCTGGCTGAACGTGGCGCCCGCCTGTCGCAGGTACTTCGAGATCGCCCGCAGCAGCACGATCTCGCGCCAGGTCAGCCCGGCCCCGAGGACGAGCCGGTTGAAGCCGTCGTTCTCGAGCGTTCCGAGCCAGACGCGCGCGAAGGCCTCCTGGAAGATCTGACGCACGCGGTCGGTCTGGAACTCCACCTCCTCGCCGTGGTCGAGCCCGAAGTCGTAGATCCAGATCGGCTTGCCGTCGAGCGGTGTGATCTCGAACGGCCGCTCGTCTGTGACCTTGACGCCCATGTTCTCGAGCAGTGGGAGCACGTCGGAGAGGAGGATCGGGCGCCCGGAGCGCAAGAGCTTGAAGGCGAGATGGCCGACCGGCGACACGAGCGGCAGGTAGAGGCTCATGTCGAGGTCGCCCGCCGGGTCGAGCTGCTCGATCCGCTGGATATCGGCCACCGCGGCGGCAGCGGTGAAGTCGTCGCGGTAGGCCGCCGGGAACGCATCGGCGTAGCGCCGGTGGAGGCGGGCCGCCCGCTCCTCCCCGAGCTCGTCGATCAGGGCGTCGCGGAGATCATCGGACCACGTGCGTGCGGCCTCGACGAGGCGCGCCTCGATCTCGGCGACGTCGTAGTCGCGGGCAGCCTCGGGAGGCGTGTAGACGACGATGTGCAGCCGAGCCAGTACGGACTCCGAGACGCGCGCCGTGTAGTCGACGCTAAGGCCGCCGAACGCATCGATCAGGATCTGCTGGATCCGCTCGCGAACCTCGGTGTTGTACCGCTCGAGCGGCAGGTAGACGAGGCAGGAGAGGAAGCGGCCGAAGGTGTCCCGCCGCACGAACAGCCGCACCCGCCGGCGCTCCCCGAGGTGGAGGATGCCGAGCGCGATCCGGAAGAGCTCGTCCTCCGCGATCTGGAAGAGCTCCTCCCGAGGGTAGGTCTCGAGGATTTCGATCAGCGCCTTGTGGTCGTGGCTCCCCGGAGCGAAGCCGCTTCGGTCGAGGACGCTCTGAACCTTGCGGCGCAGGACGGGGATCTGCCAGGGGCTCGCGCTGTAGGCGGTCGAGGTGTAGAGGCCGAGGAAGCGCCGCTCTGCGAAGACGGCACCGCTTTCGTCGAAGCGTTTCACGCCCACGTAGTCCAGATAGGCAGGGCGGTGGACCGTCGCGCGTGAATTCGCCTTCGTCAGGTTGAGCAGGTTCGGCTCCCGCGCGAGCCGGCGCACCTCCGCCGTCAGCTGCGAGAAGCTGTGCGAGATCGACTTGCGCTCCGTCTCCCTGAGGATCCCGAGGCCCGAGCCGGGCACGGAGATGAGCACGTCCTCGCCGTCACGAGTGCCGAGCTCGTATTCGCGGTACCCGAGGAACGTGAAGTGGTTCTCGTCGATCCACTCGAGCAGAGCTTTGGCCTCGGCCAGCTCGCCCGGATCGACCGGGGGCGGCCGCTCGTCCAGCTCCGCCACGAGTTCCCGGAGGCGGGCGCGCATCGCCGGCCAGTCCTCGACCGCGAGGCGGATGTCCACGAGCACCCGCCGGAGGTCGGCAGCCAGCTCGTCGAGGAGCGCCTGGTCCGCCTGCCGGTCGATCTCGACGTGCATCATCGACTCGCCGACCCCCTCGCCCGGAGCCGCGGTCGGAGGCAGCAGGTCGACCAGGCGGCCGTCGCCGTCGCGGCGCACGCGGAGGACCGGATGAATGACGAGGTGGATCGCGCTGCCGTGGCGGGTGAGGGTCATGGCGACGGAGTCGACGAGGAAGGGCATGTCGTCGGTGACGATCTCGACGACCGAGTGCATCGGCTGCAAACCGTGGTCCTTCGAGTCGGGCGTGTAGACATGCACCTTTGACTCGCCCGGCGCCCGGCGTTGGGCGAGGTCCCAGTGCGAGAGCGCCGCCCCGTCAAGATCGAGTTCGACGAGGTCCTCGGGCGCCGCGTCTGCATAGTACGCGCGGACGAACCGCGCGATCTCGCGGGTCTGTGGCCCGGACAGCCGCTCGCGGACCCGGGCGATCGCCTGCTCGACGAGCGCCGCCTTCGCTTCCTCCGGCCTGACACCCATCCCGCCCCCTCCGACGTTTCCCTGCTGAGTATGACCCGCCGGCGCCTTCGTGTGCGCACGGTCCTCGCTTCCGGTCCCGCCGGGCCATCCGCCCCGGCAGGCAGCCTCCTGGGACGGCCGGCGCCTCGCGGCCCTGGTCCCGGCGGCTTCAGCCGGAGGGTCGGCCGGCGCCGCCGACAGATCGCCGCAGGCGGAGGCCGCCTCGGCGGGGCGCAGCGACTGATCCGCGGGCTGACGCGCCGACTGCTCGGAGCGGCGGTCACGTTCGAGCCCGGTTCGACGAGGAGGCGGTTTGCGCGGCGGGCCCTCAGGGCGGAGGCGCCGCCGCCGAAGCGGCTGCACGAGTCTGCATCGCCACCGCGCCGAGCACGACCAGTCCGCCTGCGAGGGTGGTGGCACCCGGCTGCTCGGAGAGGAAGATCCAGACCCATAGCGGTCCGAGCACGATCTCGAGCAGCGAGATCAATGCGACCTCTGCGGCCGGGATCAGCCGTCCACCGATGGTCAGGAGGGCGAGTCCGAGCCCGATCTGGCCGACGCCGAGTGAGACGAGCAGCAGCACGTCGCGGACGCCGATCTCCCCGGGATCGGCGAACGGCGTGGCGGCGACGAGCACCAGGATCTGCGACAGACAGGTCGCGGGCGCCATCGAGACGTCGCGGCGTTGACGCGTGATCACGAGTGTCGCGGCGAACGACACGGCCATCAGCAGCGACAGGCCTTCGCCGAGGACGTTCGGGCCGCCCGGGCCGCCGACCATCAGTGAGACGCCGGCGACCGCAACCGCCATGGCAACCCACGTGCGCCCGGTAACCCTCTCGCCGAGCAGGGTTCCGAGACCGGCAGCGAGGATCGGCGCCAGCGCCAGCATGAAGAGGACGTTCGCGACCGTGGCGTGGTTGAGCGCGACGATGAAGGAGCAGGAGGAGACGGCCATCAGCCCCGCGACCGCGAGCCCACCGCCGCCGATCGCACGGAACGCACGGAGTACGGCCCCCTGCTCTGCGACCGCCACGTACGCGAGCAGCCCGAGCACCGCGAAGAGCGCGCGCCCCGCGAGCTGGGTTGCAACTCCGACCGAGAGCTCCCGCTGGAGTATCCCCGCCGTCGACCAGGCCACGGCCGCGAGGGCGACGAACAGGCGCCCGCGCCGGTGTTGCGCGGCGAGATCGAGGGACACCGCCGCCGACCGCATCGGCGCAGTGAATCAGCGCGCCGGCGGTCGCGCCTGGAGGTGCCGGAGCACCCGCTCGAAAGTGCCGTCCGCGAGGGCGACGAGCTCGGCGTCATCAAGCAGCTGCACCGGGTGCGCGACGAGGATCATGCGCAGGTCGGGCATTCCGAGCAGGCGTGCCTGCTCGAGTGCCTCATCGGCGAACGGGAGCGTCCCGATCCCGGCGGCCGGGATTCCACGCCGCTCGAGCCGGACGAGGTCGTGCACACTGCACGACACGCAAGACCCTCAGTCGGCGAGGCCCTCGATCGCGAGGTCGCCGTGGAGCGCGATCTGCTCGATCAGGTCGGCCGCCGCAGGCCGGGAGAACGAGGGCTTGCGAAAACGCCGTGTTGCGGCGCCATGCTCGCGCAGGCAGGCCTCGATCCGGTCGAGGAACTCCGCCCCGCGGTTCTTGGAGATGTCGAGCAACGCGACCGTCCTTCCTTCCATTCCGGCCGGTCGGGCGGCGAGCGGCTCGGCTGCGCGGGCGCGCTCGTCGATCGGGCTTACGTATTCCATCTGACCTCCCGTGTGATAA
>JBHEMK010000166.1:0-11827 GCA_046262635.1 Gaiellaceae bacterium | reverse complement strand
GCTGGGAAGGTGACACGGATCGAAATGCTTTTCGGAAAAGCCGGGCTGCTCGCCGGGTTCGTCCTCGACCTTCCACTCTTTGTCGAAGGCCGGGTGCCGCGTGCGACTACCAGCACCCACGCAGAAAACGAAGAGGCCATCCGCTCATACCGCCGGGTCAAGCCACGGCAGCGGCGACGGGCGCTGGCCTGCGTCTCCGCGATGATCGAGAACACGCGCGGCTCGTAGAGGTCAGGGGCGCTGCATCCGTCGAGCAGCTGACACGGCACCCCCGGGCAGCACCAGGGCACGGAGCCGAAAACTTGGCGGCCGGGCTGCGGGACGCGAGGCCGGAGCGGCTGGCGAGACCGGGCTGTTGCTAATCCGCGAGGAGCCCGAGCTCTCGCAACGCCTCCGGGAGCTGGGTTGACGCCCGGAATTCGGCGGAGTGGCGCCAATGCCCAACCACGGGTCGCACCGGCGCGTTCGGGTTGAGCTTCAGAATGCGGTCATAGAGCGCCTGCGACTGGTGTGCCTGGTCGACGACAATCTGGTCGGCGGTGCTCCACCAAAGCTGCAACGGTACCTCGGACTCGGCGATGCGCCTTGCCCAGGCGATCGGGCTTCGCAGCGCGTAGCCGACCGGGTTGGTTGCCGGGGTGCCGCCGATCTCCTGGCGGGCAAGCGCCTGCAAGGCGGTGCCCCCCGGTATCAGCGGGAAGTCGTGGTAGCGGCGCGGCAGGTCCGTGGGGGAGTCGAAAGCCGCCGCGCCGGCGAGCCACACGGGCCGGCGACCGAGCAGTAAAAGCGTTTCCTGTCCGCCCATGCTGCCGCCGATTGCGTAGATCCGTCGCGGTGCGATCTTGAACCACGGCAGTGTCTCGCGAATGATCTCCGGCATCCGCAGAAGATCGTCGATCTGGCGCCGCCAGCCCCAGGAGTAGAGCTCGAGCCGGCGTCCCTGCCCCTCGGGGTTGATGACCGCGAAGCGGCCGCGGTCGGGGAGGTCTCCCCAAACCCTGACATTGGTGCGAGCGGGGACGCCTCTACCGTGCGGGGAGATGACGAGCGGCAGGCGAGGCGCGTTCGCTGGGCCGACATCCGCGGGCAAGATGACGAAGGCCCCCCGCGCACTGCCGTTCCAGGCTCGATAGCGCACCGTGTGAATACGGACGCGTGAGCTCGTCATTACGCCAGTGGCGGCCCTATGAGTCCTCCCTGCCTGGCGCGCGCGCGAGGCCGAAGCGGGCGTGGACGACCTTGACCGCCTGCCCGACGTCCTCTTCGCGCACGACGCAGGAGATGCGAATCGAGGAAGTGGAGATGATGCCGATGTTGATCCCGGCCTCAGCCAGGGCGTCGAACATGTCGGCGGCGACTCCGGGATGGCTTTTCATACCGGCCCCGACGAGCGAGACTTTGCCGATTTCGCGGTCGGACGCGACCCCGGCGGCTCCGATCTTCTGTGCGATCGCCTTCAGGATCGGCTCGGCGGCGCGTAGGTCGTCCTCGGGCGGCGTGAAGGAGATGTCGGTTCGGCCCGCCTCCGACACATTCTGAACGATCATGTCGACATTGATGCCGGCGTCGGCCAGCGGACGGAAGACGGCCGCGGCGATCCCGGGCTGGTCCGGTACGGCGGAGATCGTGATCTTCGCCTCCGAGGTGTCATGGGCGATTCCCGAAATGATGGCTCGTTCGAGCATGTCCTCCTCCCTGAGGATCCAGGTTCCCTCGGCCTCGCTGAAGGACGATCGGACGTGGATCCGCACGCCATTGTTACGGGCGTACTCGACCGAGCGCAGCATCAGGACCCGGGCGCCGCACGCAGCCAGGTCGAGCATCTCCTCGTACGAGACGGCTGCAAGCTTGCGCGCTTCCGGCACCAGTCGCGGGTCCGCGGTGTAGATGCCGTCGACGTCCGTATAGATCTCGCAGACCTCTGCGTCGAGGGCGGCGGCGAGCGCGACGGCAGTCGTGTCCGAACCTCCGCGGCCGAGCGTCGTCACGTCGAGGTCGGGCGACACCCCCTGGAAGCCGGCGACGATCACGATCTGCCCCTCATGCAGCGCTGCGCGCACTCGGTCGGCGCGCATCTCGGTGATCCGGGCCTTCCCATGGCTCGTGTCGGTGACGATTCCGGCCTGGGAGCCCGTGAACGAGATCGCCGCCCGCCCCTGGTCGATCAGCGCGATGGATAGCAGCGCCATCGAGATTCGCTCGCCGGCCGTGAGCAGCATGTCGAGCTCGCGAGGGTGCGGATCGCGGGAGACCTGCGCGGCGAGTTCGAGCAGGCTGTCGGTCGTCTGGCCCATCGCCGAGACGACGACGCACACGCCGGCTCCCGACTCGGCTGTCGCTGCAATTCGCCGCGCCACCCGCTTGATTCGTTCCGAGTCGCCGACCGACGTGCCGCCGAACTTCTGCACGATCAGGGTCACGCGGCGCAGCTTAGACAGGATGGAGGCGTGGCCTCGTGGGCTGCGGCGTCCGGTTGCTGGCTGAGAGTGGTCGGCGCCTGCGCATTTGTCGTGGGTTGCCGGGGTTGGTCCGGTAGAGCCACATACGGAGGTCGCCGACCATGTACGACTCTACGACGAGGGCGGTCACGGTCGGGCTGGACCTGCACGCACGTTCTGTCCGGGTGGCGGCGGTGTGCGCCGACGAGCTGCTGGAGGAGCGGACGCTTCCCTCTGACGAGGAGGCGGTCGAGCGGCTGCTGCGTCGCTGGCCGGGAGTGCGCTGTTGCTACGAGGCGGGCCCGACCACCGGCTTTGGTCTCCGTCGGTATCTGGTCGAGCATGGGATCGAGTGTGCGGTCGTGGCGCCGGGGTTGCTGCCGCAGCGACCCGGGGATCGCGTCAAGACCGGTAGCCCGGACGCGCAAGCTCGCTCGGCTGCTTGCCGGCGGGGCTGCTCGAGCCGATCGATGTTCCTTCGCCGCAGCTGGAGGCGGCGCGTGATCTGGTGCGTGCGCGTGAGGACGCGCGTCTTGATCGGATCCGCGACCGCCACCCGTTGTCGAAGTTCTGCTTGCGGTACGGACGCCTGCTCCCGACCAGTTCCTGGACGCTCGTGGGTCGGAAGTGGCTAGGCGAGCAGCACTTCGAGTTCGCTGCCGAGCAAGCTCACCTTCGACACCTACGTACACACGGTCGATCTCCTCGACGCGCGGATCGAAGCGCTCGAGCGGGCGATCCGCGAGGCGGCCGAGCAGGAGCCCTGGCCTGAGCTCGTCGCGCGACTTCGCTGTCTGCGGGGCATCGAAACGCTGACCGCGCTCGCGCTTGTCGCCGAGATCGGCGACTTCAGCCGCTTCCGGACCGCCGCGGAGTGATGGCCTTCATCGGCCTCGTGGCGACCGTGCATTCCTCCGGCGAGAAACGCCGGCAATGACCGATCACCAAGGTTCGCAACAGTCACCTCCGCCGGCTGCTGGTCGAAGCAGCCTGGCACCCACGGCGGCGACCGAAGGTCGGCTACGAGCTCGCCCGACGGCAACGCGGCCAAGACGCCGCCGTGATCGAACGCGCCTGGCGCTGCCAACAGCGGCTGTACACGCGCTGGCAGCGGATCGCCGGCCGCGGCAAAACCCGATCAGAAGATCGTCGTCGCCTGCGCCCGCGAGCTCGCCGGCTTCGTCCGGGCGGTCGCGACCGAGCAACCACTCCGCACCACCTGAAAACAGGACAAGCCTCTCGGCCTCGAGCAGGGGATGCCTCCAACCAGACGGAGAACCCTCGCAGGCTCTCTGCGGCACCGCCCGCCGGTGACCCGCGACTTTAGACGGAGGCAGCTCCCGACGGATCCCAGTCATGCGGTCCAGACCCGCGAATGTCAGTCTGATCCACCGTCGCTGCTCCGGCCGCTCCGCTGCTCCAGGCCGAGAGGAAAACCACTCGACCCAGCCTCACCCCTTGACCTTTGCTCCATGTCAGAGCCTATCCCGGTTGCTCTCGGTGGTCGCCATTCGCCAGGCGATGATCCCGCAGGCGAGTTGGAGGAGGGCAGGGTGGTTTCCGGGTTTCTTTGACCAGCGTACGAGCAGTCCGCGGAAGCGGTTGAGCCAGGAGTGGCTGCGCTCGATCAGCCAGCGGCGGGCGCGGAAGCCGGGATCGAGCTCGAGCGCTTTCTTCTCCTCGCCGCGCGCACGGATCTGCGGGGTAAGCGAGTTCGTTCCGGATAGGCTCTCAGCCGTGGCCGCGTTGCTCTACACCGACTTCGCCGCGGGCTGGGGTCTGCGGACGAAGAGTGCGCGTGCCGCGAAGTGCGGCAGCCACCAGTTCCAGCGCCCGAGCAGCCGCATCAGCGCCGGCACGAGCAGGGCGCGGATCACGGTCGCGTCGAAGATGATCCCCGCGGCAAGCCCAATCCCGAACTGCTTGATGTCGACACCGGGGCCCGAGGAGAGAACGAAGAAGGCGAACATCAGGATCAGCGCGGCGCTCGTCACGAGCTTGCCGGTGCGGGCGAGGCCGAGCTCGATCGCATGCCGCGTGTCGCCGGTCTCGTCGTAGGCCTCGCGCATGCGTGTGAGCATGAAGACCTCGTAGTCCATCGACAGTCCAAAGAGGAAGGCGAAGATCATCAACGGGATCCAGGGGATGATCGACTGGGTGGCGTGGACGTTCCAGATCGCCTGCGCGCCGTGGCCTTTCTGGAAGATGAATACGATGATCCCGTAGGCCGCGCCGAGCGAGACGAGATTCAGAATCGCGGCCTTGAGCGGCAGGACGAGCGAGCGGAACGCGCGGGCCAGGAGAATGTAGGTCAGCAGGATCACGAATCCGAGCACGTAGGGGAAGTTCGAGTAGACGGCGCGGACGAAGTCGCGGTCCTCGGGAGCGACGCCGCCGAGCGTGGCCTCGGTTCCCTTCAGCTCGGCACGGACATCCTTGATCGTTGCCCGCACGGACTTCGCCGCTCCGTCGCTCGTGGGGAACGCCTCGACGAGGCTGGTGCCCCCGCGGCGCCAATCGGCCGGCGCTGCCGCGCCTGCAATGCCCGGGGTGGCGCGCAGCTTGGCCGCGATCGGCTCCGGTCGCGCGCCGTTTTCGACGAGAACGACGAACGGCTTCATCACGCCCGGCGAGATGTCGGCTCGGGTGAGAGCCGCGCGGCCGGCGACCGCATCGCCGCTCCCAGGCAGGTCCTTGGCCTGTGCCTCGCTCGGGTTCAGCTGCAGCCCGGAGTAGACGAGCAGACCAACGACGGCGAGCCCGACCACGGCGACCGGAACCGGGCGGCGGATCACGAATCGTGCCCAGCGGCCCCACCAGCCGTCCTCTGGGTGGCCGCGGTCGAGGAATCGCCTGGGCAGCAGCCGCACACTGTTGATCCGCGTGCCGAGTACGGCGAGCAGCGCGGGCAGCAGCGTGATCGCCGTGATCACCGACACTGCCGGGATCAGCATCCCGCCGATCCCGATCGAGCGGATGAAGGGCAGCGGTAGGAGGACCATCGAGAGCAGCCCGACCGCGACGGTCGAGCCGGAGACGATCACCGAGCGGCCGGCATGCGTCATCGTCTCGACGAGAGCGGTCTCGACGTCCTCGCCCTCGCGCAGCTCGTCGCGGAAGCGGAAGATCATCAGCAGCGCGTAGTCGATCGCGACCCCGAGGCCGACGAGCGCGATCAGGAACTGCACGATCACCGACACGTTCGTGACGTAGGTCAGGATCCAGACGAGCGTGAAGGTGTTGAGGATCGAAGCGATCGCGATCACGATCGGAATCAGCACCGCGGGCAGGGTTCCGAAGACGAAAAAGAGGATCACGAGCGCGCCGAGCCCGCCCACCAATCCTTCGGTGAGCACGCTCGGGCCCGCCCCGCCCGAAGCAGCAGCCTCGAGCGGGTCGCGCCCCGTCAGATTGACCTGCACGCCCGGCGGGGCCGACCGTTTCAGCGCGGCCCGGGTGGCGTCGATATTGGTGTTGGAGCTGAAACCCGGGGTCCCCGGCGGGTAGATCTCGGCGAAGGCGGTGTGCCCGTCGCGCGAGATGTATACCCGACTCCCGGTCGACCAGTACGAGGAGACGCGGGAGCCGCGGTTCACGCGTGCCGCCGCCGCGATCGCCTTCCGGATCCCACCCTGTTTCGTGATGTCTCCGCTCGTGTGGAAGACGGCGATCTGCGGGGCCTGCTCGCCGGTGCCGAAGAGCTTCAGCGCGCGCTGGTTCGCCTCGTAGGCCGAATAGCCGGGGATGGAGAAACTCTCGAACCACCGCTTCGAGACCTGCTGGGCGGAGTAGCCGCCGAAGAGCGTCAGGAGAATCCAGACGCCGATCACGAGGCGCCGGCGGCGCGCGATCACGTGGCCGAGGCGGGCGAGCACGGACCCAGGCTACGCAAACGGATGTTACGATGTCAAATCGTTTGATACCTAATAGTTTGGCTCGGGAATGACCGTGGAACCGCTCGGCAGACATCTCGTCTTCACTGCGAAGGTCGTACGAGAGGCGTTCGAGGAGACGCTCGCCGCCGCCGGCGGATCACTCGGAACCTGGATCGTGCTGAGCGCTCTCAGCAGTGAGGGCGTAATCAGCCAGACCGCGCTGGCCGAGCACATCGAGGTCGAGGGCGCGACGATCACCCACCACATCGACCGACTCGAAGGCCTCGGGCTCGTGCGCCGTCAGCGCGATCCCGAGGACCGTCGCGTCCGACGGCTCGAGCTCACGGCAGCCGGTACCCGTCTGCACCGTAGCCTCTTGACTGCCGTCAAGGAGCTCGAGGCGACCGCGGCGGCCGGGTTGACCGAACCGCAGCAGGCCGAGTTCCGCCGCACGCTCGATCTCATCCGCTCGAATCTCTCGGCAATGAGAGCGGCGTCCGCAACCCCAAGCGCGCGACGCCGCTCCTCCTGACCACGAGCCACGGCGGCGCCGCGGTTCTCCGACGTCCGGCTAGCGTACGGCCAATGGTCGAGCTCGATTCGCCCGCGGCGCTCGAGGCGTATCTCGCCGACGCGGGGTTCTTCACCGCCTCAGGGATCGTCGCCGACGTGTTTCTCGCCTACCGTCTCGGCGAGAAGCTGGGGCGGACGGCGGCGCCGTCGCCGCCTGAGCCCTGCCCGTTGCCGCTCGTGGCGTGCCGGATCCGGTCGGAGGCCGAGCAGCCGCGGCCGCGCGGAGCGTTCGCGGCCGGCGAGTGGGACCGGAGCTGGGACGACGTGGGTTACGCCGGCGCCATCTCAGCCGCGCAGGCGGCGATCGGCCGTGGCGACGTCTATCAGGTGAATCTCGTTCAGCACCTCTCGGCCCCGTTTGCGGGCGACGCGGCCGCCCTCGCGGGCCGGCTGGCGCCGTTGCGGCCGCTCGTACCGCGGCCGCTGGAGGGCGACGGTTGGACGATCGTCTCGGCCTCGCCGGAGCTCTTCCTCGCGCGGCGCGGCCGCCGCCTCTGGACGATGCCGATCAAGGGGACGCTGCCGCTCGGCGCCGAAGCGGCGGCGCTCAGTGAGTCCGCGAAGGACCGCGCTGAGCACGTGATGATCGTCGACCTCGAGCGCAACGACCTCTCGCGCGTCTGCGAAGCCGGCTCGGTGCGGTGGCCCGAGCTTGCCGTGGCGAGGCCGCTCGCAGGAGTGCTCCATCTCGTCAGCACTGTCGAGGGCCGAGTCCGTGCGAATGCAGGTCTCGCCGACATCCTGAGCGCGACCTTCCCGGGCGGCTCGATCACCGGTGCACCGAAGATCGCCGCCATCGACCACATTGCAGCGCTCGAGCCGGTCGGTCGCGGCGCGTCGATGGGAGCGCTCGGGACGATCCGCCCGAACGGCGACTTCGACCTCGCCTTGACGATCCGCACCTTTGCCGTTGCTGACGGCCGCGTCCACGTCTGGGTGGGAGGCGGCATCGTGTGGGACTCGGAGGCGGAGGCCGAGATCGAGGAATCCTGGATCAAGCTGCGGCCGCTGCTGGCCGCGATCGGCGCGCCTCTCGCCGAGGCCGCCCTCCGGTGACACTGCTCGCGCTCGCCGTCTCGGGTCGTGGCGTCGTCGACCCGGGCGAGCCGGTGATCCACGCGGACGACGAGGCGTTCCAACGCGGCCGCGCAGCATTCGAGACGACGCGGGTCTACGGGGGCCGGCCCTTCCGGCTCGAGGTCCATCTCGACCGGTTGGACGACTCCGCCCGCAGGCTGGGGATCCCACGCCCGGACCGGGCCGAGCTCATGCGGCTTGCCGCGGCCGCGCTCGAGCAGGCGGACCGGCCGGAGGCGATCCTCCGTGTGTACTGCACTCCGGGGCGCGAGGGTGAGGCCAAGCCCTTGGCGCTCGCTGCTGTCGCCACGCTGCCGGCGGGCCTGGAGGATCTGCGCGCCCGAGGCCTCCGGCTCGTGACGGGGGCGCTCGGCAGCGAGCGGCCCGGGCTGCTAGCCGGCGTCAAGTCGACGAGCTACGCCTTCAACATGGCCGCTGCCGACGAGGCCCGAAGAGCCGGCGGCGACGACGCGCTCTTCCTCGCGCGCAGGCAGGTCGTGCTCGAGGGCCCGACGAGCAACATCTGGTGGCGCCGAGAGCGGACGCTCTTCACTCCGTCTCTCGAGCTCGGGGTTCTGGCCGGCGTCACGCGCGGCGTGCTCCTCCAGGAGGCTCAGGCTCTCGGCTACGACGTGCGCGAGGGTGCCTTCGCCCTCGACGAACTCTCCGGTGCCGAGGAGGCCTTCACGTCCTCCTCGATCCGCGAGGTGATGCCGGTCGTTGCCGTCGACGGAGCAGCCGTCGGCCGGCCTGGATCCGCCACGCGAAAATTGCAAGAGTCCCTGCGCGCGGCCGCTAGAGGTACATGACCCACTTGGTCGACTCGCACGCACAGTCCATGTGCTTGCGCGTGCAGTGCCGGCAATTCCAGTTCTCCCACCAGATCCACTTCAGGTGGTTCACCTCGAGGACGAACAGGGTGACGATCCAGAGGAGGATTTCGGTTCGCGACACGACCCCAACAGGATCGGCAAGGCTGTGCCGCAAGTCAATGGGCCGTCCGGCTCAAATCGATGGGCCGCACGGCCTACGGGACGGCTCCAAGCGGAGCGGCCGGACCGGCCGCTCCGCCCGCCAAATCGGTCGGCTACAGACGCCGGCCGCTGCGCGTGCCGAGCCCGCCCGTGAAGAGCGTGATCAGCCAGATCAGCGCGAGAACCGCGGCGACGATGAACAGCCAATGAATCGTGAACCCGACGCCGAATGCGATGATCGCCAGAACTGCTAGCAGAACGAGAAGCAGCATGTCAGTGCCTCCTTTTCAAGTCCGCGTAGGTCGCGGTCGGAAAGAAAACGAACGACCCGGCCGCGGGGTTACGGGCGCTGACGGCGGGCTGGCTGATCAGGGTCCCGGCCGTCCGGTCGGCGGCAGGCTCGGCCCGGTCTCAAGCAGGGGCCACCTCGGCTCGCGTGCGGCGGACGGCGAGCGACCGGCAAGGACGCCGATCCGGTCGGCGAGCGAGAAGGAGCAACGCCGTCCTGGGCCTTTTGCTCACTGCCGCCGACTGCTCGGGCACGCCGAGGGACGTCGCGACGCCCCACAGATCGGGGTCAGCGAGTGGGTCCGCCGTCAGCTCGTAGGTGCTTCGACGCCGTTCCGATGACGCTTCCGGATCCGTTCACGCCCGGCCAGATCGAACAATCCCGGCGCTACCACCGGCCGCTCTACCGCGCGTTGGTGCTCGACCTGACGCTCGGCGGCTCCGTCTTGGCCGCGCTCGCATACACGCGTGCGGGAGAGTCTCTCTACCGGCCGGTCCGGGATGCGCCGTGGTGGGGCGCCGCGCTCGGCTTCGCGGCGCTCGTCATCCTCGCCTCGGACGTCGTGCGACTGCCACTCTCCTTCTGGCGCGGGTTCGCGCGGGAGCGGCGCTGGGGATTCTCGACGCAGACGGCGCGTAGCTGGCTCGCCGACCAGGCGAAGGGCGTTGCGATCGGGATCGTGCTGACGGCAATGGTCGAGCTGGCGCTCGTCGGGCTCGCGAGAAGGTTTCCGCACGGGTGGCCGCTCCCGGCGGCTGCCGGGCTCGCACTGGCGGTCCTCCTCGTCTCGTTCCTCGCGCCGGTCGTGCTCGAACCGCTGTTCAACCGCTTCAGCCCGCTGGCAGACGAGGCACTGGCCGCTGAGCTGCGCACGCTGGCGCAGCGCGCCGGCTTGCCGGTTCGCGACCTCCTCGTGGCGGATGCGAGCAGGCGTACGCGCAAGGTCAACGCCTACGTTTCCGGGCTGGGGCGGACGCGGCGGGTCGTGCTCTTCGACACGCTGCTCGAGCGCGCGGAGCCGGAGGAGATCCGGCTCATCGTGGCGCACGAGCTCGGACACCGGCGCGAGGGCCACGTTCTCAAGGGGACGCTGCTCGGGATGCTTTCGGCCGTCGTCGCGGTCGCCGTCGTCTGGACCGCGCTCGGGACCGAAGCGGCTGACCCGCGCAACACCCCAGTCATGCTGCTGCTCGGGTTCGGGCTCGAGCTGGCGGCACTGGCTCCCGGCAGCGCGCTCTCGCGGCAGTGGGAGCGGGCCGCCGACCGCTGTTCGCTCGAACTGACGCGCGACCTCGGGGCGTTCGTGCGCGCCCACACCGAGCTGGCGCTCGCGAACCTGAGCGATCTCGATCCGCCGCGACCGCTCTACGTGCTGCTCTTCTCACATCCCACTGCACGCGAGCGCATCGCCGCTGCTCGGGCCTGGGCGGCGTAGAAGCGCACTACGCTGTGAACGTGCACGCCCATGGGCACGACCGCGAGCGCCGCCGGCCGGACGACCGTCGGCTGCTCGGGCTCGTCCTCGCGCTGATCGTGGCGCTGATGGCCGTCGAGATTGCGGCCGGGATCACCGCCGGCTCGCTCGCGCTGCTCGCAGACGCCGGCCACATGCTCACCGACGCTGCCGCGCTCGGGTTCGCGCTCTTTGCTGCCTCGCTCGCCGGCCGGCCGCCCCGAGGCCGCTGGACGTTCGGCTACGGCCGGGTCGAGATTCTCGCGGCTCAGGTCAACGGCGTGACGCTGCTGCTGGCCGGGATCTGGATCGTCTACGGCGCCGTCCATCGTTTCGTCGATCCGCCAGAGGTCCGGGGCGGAGTCGTCCTCGCAGTCGCGCTCGTCGGTGTCGGCATGAACCTCCTCGCGACACTGCTGCTCTCGCGGGCGAGCCGGGAGAGCCTGAACGTCCGCGGGGCCTTTCTCCACCTTGCCACAGACCTCGGGGCCTTCGCGGGCACGGCGCTCGCCGGCGGGCTCATCCTGCTGACCGGGTGGGACCGCTTCGACCCGATCGCAGGGCTCGGCGTAGCGGCCCTGATGTTCTGGGCGAGTGCCGGGCTGTTGCGCGAGTCGGGCCGGATCTTTCTCGAGGCCTCGCCGCATGATCCCGCCGCGATTGAGCGGCTCCTCCGTGACCACTCCGACGTCGTCGACGTACACGACCTCCACGTCTGGACCGTCACGAGCGGCTTCCCGGCGCTCTCGGCGCACGTGCTCGTCCGTCACGACGCCGACTGCCACGCGGCCCGGGCGCGCCTCGACCAGCTGCTCGCCGAGCGTTTCGGCGTCACTCACACCACGCTGCAGGTCGAGCACGCACGGGCGGGCGTGCTCCGGCGTCGCCGCCTGCCGCTCGTCCGCTAGCGGCACCAGGCCGATTCGAAGCACCCGCCCTCGTCTAGCTACCCGGATCCTGCGATAAGGGGCTGAGGAGCCGTTCGGAGTTCGTTTTCGAGCTAACCGGGCGATCGTTCGTGCTCGGTCGGGGCATCGACGCCGCCGGCTGGCGGGTGCGAACGACTGATGTGGTCTAGGAGCGGTGGCTGCGCCCGCGAGCGTGCGATCGGTCTCGGTTGCGGACGAAGCAGAGCGCTCAGGCAGGCG
>JBHEMK010000165.1:0-5329 GCA_046262635.1 Gaiellaceae bacterium | reverse complement strand
CCGGAGCGGCTGCGTGCTTCCCTCCGCCCCCGCAGCCGCCGGCGAGCGCCGCCGCGATCGCGGCCACGATCAGGGTCGCCCGGACCACGACACCAGTGTCTCAAAAACAATGGTGTCATGCGAGCCAACCGGCTCACGGGGGCGTTCCGAGGCTTCCCGTCACGGCGGTGCGGGGTTCGCTTCAGAAGGGCAGCGCGGAGGCTGCGTGCCTGGCGAGGGTGATCAGCGGCTGGACGGCGAAGAAGGAACCGATCGTGACGACGAGGGCGGCGCCGACCGCGGCCTGCAGCGGCCCCTCGCGCGGCGGCGAGCCGCCCGCGACCGCGGTGATGCGCAGCTCCTCGGCCGGCCGCCACATCGCCCGGATCAGGCCGAGGTAGTAGGAGAGGCTGACGATCGTGGCGACGACGCCGACGATCACGAGCCAGATCCAGCCGTGCTTGTACGCGGCGGAGAACGCGTAGAACTTGCCGACGAACCCGCCGGTGAAGGGCATTCCCGCGGAACCGAGCATGAACGCCGACATGGCCACGCCGAGAAACGGCCGCTCCCAGAGGAAGCCGGCCATGGTGTCGAATGTGACCCGCTCGCCGAGCTCGCGCTCGCGGGCGGCGACGACCGCGAAGCCGCCGAAGGCCATCGCCGAGTACGGGATCAGGTAGTACATCAGCGCCCGCGCACCGAGAGCCGTGTCGGTCGAGAGCCCGATCAGCATGAAGCCCGCGTGCGAGATGGACGAGTACGCGAGCATCCGCTTGACGTCGCGCTGGACGAGCGCCGCGAGGTTGCCGATCGCGAGCGACGCGACCGCGATCCCGGCCATCGCCCACGTCCAGAGCCGGGCGTCGTGCGGGAACGCGGTCGCCAACACACGCATCGCGAGCAGGAAGGCCGCCGCCTTCGTCGCCGCCGACATGAACGCGCTCACGGGTGTCGGCGCGCCTTCGTAGACGTCCGGCGTCCACATGT
Organism: Gaiellaceae bacterium; assembly: GCA_046262635.1. GTDB lineage: Bacteria > Actinomycetota > Thermoleophilia > Gaiellales > Gaiellaceae > JBHEMK01. The sequence goes on along the minus strand of JBHEMK010000165.1, from coordinate 4,360 downwards.
GGAACGGCGCGGACGACGACTTGAACCCGAGTCCGGCGATGATCATCGCGAGCCCGACGACGAGCAGCGCGTCGCCGGAGAGAGCCTGGACGGCTGTTGCCCGGGCGATCTCCGTGAAGCCGAGCTTGCCGGTCGCGCCGTAGACGAGCGCGGAGCCGAAGAGCAGAGAGGCCGAGCCGAAGGAGCCGACGATCAGGTACTTGAGGCCCGCCTCGAGCGAGCCCACGAGCTGGTAGTCGATCGCACAGAGAATGTAGAGGCAGAGGGAGAACCACTCGAGCGAGAGAAAGAGCGTCATCAGGTTCCCGGCGCCGACGAAGAAGGCCATGCCCGCGCCTGCGGCAGCGAGCAGGGCGTAGTACTCGGCGACGTGGCTGCGGGCCATCCGCTCGCCCCACGAGGCCCCGACCGCAGCCAGGCCGATCGCACAGACGATCACCATCGAGAGGGCGGTCCACCGGTCGCGGTAGAAGGCGGTGCCGATCACGCGGTGGCCGTCCGCCGAGTCGACGTAGAGCCAGACGGCGGCGGCGATACCGCTGAGGAAGCCGAGGGCGGTGGTGGCTCCCGCAACGGTCCTGCGGGCGCCGTGCGGTACGAGCACGGCCTCGAGCAGCGCCGCGAACGACGCGCCGAGCAGCAGCAGGACCGGTGAGAGCGCGAACCAGTCGATTGCAGGCGTCTTGATCACTTGAGCTGCGCTCCGATCTCCTGCGTCGGCCGGTCGCCGGCAAAGGAGTGGTGGCTGATCCCCGCCGGCCAGGCCGACAGCGTCAGCAAGACGGTGACGAGCGGAAGGAGCACGCCGAGCTCGGCCGGGCGCAGATCCATGGCCGCCTCGCTCACCGTGCCGCCGCGGGCCTCGTGGAGCACGGCCGAGATCAGGCGCAGCATGTACATCGCGGCGAGCACGATCCCCGCGGCGCCGATCGCGGCCCACCACCAGCTGCGCTGGAAGACTCCCGCAAGGATGAGGAACTCCCCGGCGAAGTTCGCGGAGCCGGGAACCGCGAGCGAGATGATCGCCGTGGTCATCAGTACGGTTGCGAGGGCGGGCCTGCCCCTGGCCATGCCGCCGAGCACTGCGAATTCCCCCGTGCTGGTGCGGCGCTCGATTGCCCCGGCGAGCAAGAACAGGGTGACGGAGACGAGCCCGTGCGCGAGCATCTGCAGCACGGCGCCGTCGTAGCCGAGATCGGTGCCGGCGAAGAGGCCGAGCACGATCAGCCCCGACTGCGCGAGGCTCGAGTAGGCGACGACGCCGCGAACGTCGCGGACGCGGAACGCGAGAATCGATCCGTAGACGAGCGACGCCGCACCGAAGGCGAGGAGGGTCGTGCGGAAGTACGCCGTCGGCTCGGGGAACTTCGTGATCGCGATCCGCAGGAAGCCGTAGAGACCCGCCTTCGCGATGATTCCCGAGAGGGCGGCGGAGACTTCCGGTGGCGCCTCGCGGTAGGCATCGGGCAGCCAGCCGTGGAAGCCGAAGAGCGGCGACTTGACCGCGAAGGCGGCCGCGAAGCCGAGGAAGACCCAGCGGTTCGAGCTGACACCGGAGTCGACGAGGTCGAACGTCCCCTGTGAGAGTCCAAAGACGATCAGCGCGGCGAGCATGAAGAGCGAGCCGGCCATCGTGTAGACCACGAACTTCAGCGTGGCGGGCCCGCGGCCCGCGCCGCCCCAGACGCCGACGAGGACGTAGAGCGGGATCAGCATCGCCTCGAAGGCTGCGTAGAAGAAGAGCAGGTCCTGGGCGGCGAAGACCGCAACGGTTGCCCCGGTCAGGAACAACATCAGCCCGAAGTAGGCACGGGCGCGCTCGCGGCCGACCCAGAAGCCGTACGCGACGCAGGCCGCCATCCCGATCACGGTGAGGCCGGCGAGCCAGAGCGAGAACCCGTAGAAGCCAATGTGGTACGCGACGTGCAGGTCGTTGAACCACTGCGCCTTCGTCTCGAACTGCAGCCCGCTCCTGCCGAAGTCAAACCGCGCCGCCTGCTCGATCCAGAGACCGACTTCGACGAGCGAGACGAGCACGGCGAGACTGCCTGCCCAGTAGCGTGAAAGCGGCGCGAGCCAGATGACGATCGCCGACCCGATCGGCAGCCAGATCAGCCAGTTCGTGACCGCAGCGATCGTCACCTGACGCTCAAGAAGACGACGATGAGGATCGCGAGCCCGCCGGCGATCGCGAGCGCGTACGTGCGCAGGAGGCCGGTCTGGAGTCCGCGGACTCCGCGGCCGAGTTCCCGGGTGCCCTCGCCGAGTTCGGGTCCCGCCGCGAGCACGACCGGATCCTCGAAGCCGCGGCGCGACCAGGTCGCAAGACCTGCTGCGGGCCGGTAGAAGAGCCCGTGGTAGAGCTCGTCGAAGTAGAACTTGCGCTCGAACAGGCGCTGGAGCGCAGGCATCGGGGGAACGGCCCGGCTGCGGGCGCCGTAGAGCAGCCAGGCGACGCCCATGCCGGCGAGGCCGAGCACCACCGCGAGCAGCGACGAGAGGCCCTCCATCCAGCTGCGCGGCTCGGCGCTCGGAAGCGTGTTGGCGACCGGCGCGAGCCAGGTCGTGAGGGGCGTCCAGATCGGGGCAAACTGGATCCAGCCGCCAACAACGGCGAGCAGGGCAAGGATGCCGACCGGCACCGTCATCGTCCACGGGCCCTCCTTGCCGCGGTGGGCGTGGTGGTGCTCGCGGACGAAGGCACTCGGCTCGCCCGGGAAGACGATGAAGTAGAGCCGGAAGGTGTAGAGGCCCGTCAGGAAGGTGCCGACGAGCGCACAGACCCAGAAGATCCAGCCCTCCCAGCCGTCGGCCGCAGCGGCGGCGATGATCGAGTCCTTCGAGAAGAAGCCGGCGAAGGGTGGGACGCCGACGAGCGCGAGCGAGCCGACCAGGAATGCGAGTCTGGTCCGCGGCATCAGCTTGCCGATCCCGGTCATCTTGCGAATATCCTGCTCGCCGGCCAGCGCGTGGATGACGATGCCCGCCGCCATGAAGAGCAGCGCCTTGAAGAAGGCGTGCGTCATCAGGTGGAACTCGCCGTTTGCGTATGCGCCGAGCCCCGCGCCGAGGAACATGTAGCCGATCTGCGCCATCGTCGAATAGGCGATCACCCGCTTGATGTCGGTCTGGACGAGGGCGATCAAACCGGCGACGACGAGCGTCAGCGCGCCGAGCCCGGCGGCGAGCAGCTCGATCGTCGGCGCTTGCTCGAAGATCAGATGGGTGCGCGCGATCAGGTAGACACCGGCGGTGACCATCGTCGCGGCGTGGATCAGGGCGCTGACCGGGGTCGGGCCCTCCATCGCGTCGGGGAGCCAGGTGTGCAGGGGAATCTGCGCCGACTTCGCCGCCGCCCCGCCGAGCAGGCCGAGCGCGACGAGGTTGACCGTCGTCGAGGAGAGGCCCTTCGCCGTGCCGAAGGCCGTCACGAAGTCGAGCGAGCGGCCGTGCAGGATCAGGACGAAGAAGGCGAGCGCCATCGCCGCGTCACCGAAGGCGTTCATCACGAAGGCCTTCTTCGCCGCAGCGACGGCGCTCGGGCGCTCGTGCCAGAAGCCGATCAGCAGGTAGCTCGAGAGGCCGACGAGGCCCCAGCCGACGAGCAGCAGCAGGAGGTTGCCCCCTTGGACGAGCAAGAGCATCGAGAAGACGAACAGCGACATGTAGGCGAAGTAACGCCGCTCCTCCTCGTCGTCTGCCATGTAGCCGACGGAGTAGAGGACGATCAGCATCCCGACGCCGCTGACGATCAGCATCATGAAGACGGAGAGTGGGTCGACGAGGACGGTCAGCCCCGCCCTGAAGCTGCCGCCCGCGAGCCACGTCCACGCCGTCGAGAGGTGCGAGCGGTCGTGCCCGTGCTCGCCGAGGAGCCCGAAGAAGGCGGTGAGGGCGCCGCAGAAGGCGACGGCGACGGAGAGCGTCGAGATCCACGCGGCGGCGACCCTCGGGATGCGCGCGCCGAGCAGCGCGATCAGGAACGTTCCCGCGAGCGGGGCCCACAGGCAGATCCAGGCGCCCGCGATCATCCGCGCAGGGTCGAGAGCCGGTCGACGTCGAGGGCGAGCTTGCGGCGGTTCATCGCGACGACGAGCCCGAGGCCGACGACGACCTCGGAGGCGGCGATCGCCATCACGGCGATCGCGAAGATCTGCCCGTCGCCGTTGCCCCAGTGGCGCGAGAAGGCAATCAGAGCGAGATTGGCGCCGTTGAGCATGATCTCGAGCGAGAGCAGGACGATCAGCGGGTTGCGGCGCAGCAGCACGCCAAGTGCGCCGATCCCAAACAGGAAGCCGCTGACGCCGAGATACCAGGCGATGCTAGGCCCGAGCATCGGTTCCGTCCGCGTGCCGACCGC
>JBHEMK010000164.1:0-10914 GCA_046262635.1 Gaiellaceae bacterium | reverse complement strand
GACCGCCGTCGTCATCCCCTTCCGCGCGGGCAAGTCGAGGCTCAGCGCTGCCCGCCACGTGCGCCGGAAACTGTCGCTCGCCATGCTCGCGGACGTGCTCGCCGCCTGTCTCACGGTCGCCCGGACGACCGTCGTGACCGGGGAGGAGGAGGCGGCCTGGCTGGCGGAGGCAGCCGGCGCTGCGGTCGCGGGGGATCCAGGCCAGGGGCAGGGCCCGGCGGTCGCCTCGGCGCTGGAGGGCCGCCGGCAGGAGGCGATCCTGATCGTCAACGCGGACCTGCCGTGCGTCGCGCCGCACGATCTCCGGTCGCTGCTCGCAGCGACGCCGATCAGCGGGATCGCACTCGTCGAGGCCCTCGACGGCACCACCAACGCGCTCAGCCTGCCGGCGCCCGAGGTCTTCGCGCCGCTCTTCGGCCCCGGCAGCGCCGACCGCTTTCGCGCGCACGCTCAGCGATCCGGGCTCGAATGCGTCAGCGTCGGGCTCCCGAACGTCTGCGACGACGTCGACACGCTCGAGGATCTGGAGCGGCTGCAGCTCCGCGTCGGGCCGAGGACCCAGGCGGCGCTGAGCGAGCTCGAGCAGGAGCGCGTGCCGTGACCGTCGCGATCCTCTCGGGCGGCGTCGGCGGGGCGCGATTCGTCCGCGGCGTCGTGGACGTCGTCGGCCCCGCCGAGGTGGTCGTGATCGGAAACGTCGGCGACGACGTCGAGGTGCTGGGGCTGCACGTCTCGCCGGACCTCGACAGCGTCCTCTACGCGCTCGCGGGCGTGAACGACGAGGAGCGCGGCTGGGGCCGGGCCGGTGAGACGTGGAACGCGCTCACGAGCGCCGTCACTCTTGGTGGGGAGAGCTGGTTCCGGCTGGGCGACCTCGACATCGGGCTCCACCTCGTCCGGACGCAGGCCCTGCGGCGCGGCGAGCCGCTCTCGGCGGTGACGGCCCGGCTCGCCGGCGCGCTTGGGCTCGAGACGGCGCTCCTGCCGGCGACCGACGACTCGCTTCGCACCTGGCTCGACACGCCGGGAGGCAGCTTTCCGTTCCAAGAGTGGTTCGTCGCCCGCGGCCACCGTGACGAGGTGGATGCAGTCCGGTTTGAGGGCGCGTCCGAGGCCGCTGCCGCTCCCGGCGTCGCCTCCTCGCTCGCGGAGGCCGACATGATCCTGCTCGCGCCCAGCAACCCGTATGTCTCGCTCGCGCCGATCCTGGCCGTGCACGAAGTCCGTGCGGCCCTCGCTGCGCGCCGGGTTCCCGCCGTCGCGGTCAGCCCGCTGATCGGCGGCCGCGCGGTCAGGGGTCCTGCCGACCGCATGCTCGCGCGCCTCGCGGGAGGCACGACTGCGGCGCACGTCGCAGCCTGCTACCGGGGGTTGATCGATGCTCTCGTCGTCGACGAGGCGGACGCCGACGAGCTCGACGAGCTGCCGGTGCGCCCGATCGTGACGCGAACGCTGATGACCGACGACGCCGCCCGCCGCTCGCTCGCCGAGGTCGCCCTCGGGGTGGTGAGCGCGTGAAGGTCGCCGTCGTCGGCGGCACCGGAGACTTTGGGCTCGCGCTCGCGGAGCGGCTCGTGCGGGCCGGCGATGAGGTCGTCGTCGGCTCCCGGGACGCCGCGCGGGCACGGGAGAAGGCGGCCCGGGTCGGGGCGGCGGGTGCAGCGAACGAGGATGCGGTGCGCGGGGTCGAGCTCGTGGTGCTGGCGGTCAAGGCCGACGCCGCGCTCGACACCGCTCGCTCGCTCGCCGACACGATCGGCCCGACGCCGACGCTCAGCGTGGCCAGCGAGCTCCGCTTCTCGCGCACGGGTGTCCGGCCTCGCGCGGCGGAGCGCTCGCTTGCGGAGGACACCGCGGCGATTCTTCGAGGCCCGCTGGTCGCCGGGCTGCACTCGCTCGCGGCGGCAAGCCTCGCCGAGGGGCCGGCCGAGGGCGACGTGCTCGTCTGCGGCGACGACGAGGAGGCAAAACGGCTCGCGCTCGAGCTCGCGGGAAAGGTCGTGAGCGGCCGGGCGCTCGATGCGGGCCCGATCGAGAGCGCGCGGGCGCTCGAGGGTATGACCGGAGTGATCGTCAACCTCAACCGTCGCTACCGGGGACACGCCGGCCTCAGTGTCACGGGCCTCCCGTGATCACGATCGAGCCCGTGCTCGGCCTGCCGGAGCTCCGCGAGGGTGACGACCTGGCCGCCCTGATCGCCGACCGAGCCGCGCTCGAGGACGGCGACGTCGTCGTCGTCGCGCAGAAGGCGGTCTCGAAGGTCGAGGGGCGGGTCGTCCGGCTCGGTGAGGTCGAGCCGTCGGCGCACGCCAGGGAGCTTGCGGCGAACGAGGATCCGCGTCGGACGGAGGTAATCCTGCGGGAGTCAGCCCGGATCGTGCGCACGCGCGCGCCGCTCGTGATCTCCGAGACCCGGCACGGTTTTGTCTGCGCCTCCGCGGGTGTCGATCAGTCGAACGCGCCCGAGGCAGGGATGGTCGTGCTCCTGCCGGCTGACCCCGATGCCTCCGCCGAGCGGCTGCGGACCGGGCTGGGTGCGCGGACCGGCCGGACCGTGGGCGTCCTCGTCGCCGACTCCTTCGGCCGCGCCTGGCGGCTGGGGACGACCGACGTCGCGATCGGCGCGGCCGGCGTCCGCGTCCTGGCCGACCTCAACGGCGAACGCGACCGCAACGGCTACGAGCTGCACGGAACGGTGATCGCGCTCGCCGACGAGATCGCCGGCGCGGCGCAGCTCGCGATGGGAAAGCTGGACGGCGTCCCGGTCGCCGTCGTCCGCGGCCTGCAGCTTGCCGGCGACGGGCGTGCCGCGCAGCTCGTGATGCCGGCGGAGCGGGATCTCTTCCGGTGAGCCTCGAGCGCTTCGACGAGGCGATCGGCGAGCGGCTCGAGCGTGCCGTTGTTGCGCACCACCGCCGCCGCCTGCGCCGCATCGGGCAGCTGGGAGCTCTGGATGCGCCGCCGGGCGGCTGGGCGGACGTCCTGCCCGAGCGTGGGGGAAACGAGGTCGAGGTGCTCGTCGACGGGGAGGCGGCCCTGCCCCGGATTGCCGAGGAGATCGCCGGCGCCCGCTCCCACGTCGAGCTCGCGGGCTGGCATTTCGCCGCGGGGTTCCGGCTCGAGCAGCCGGGCGGTGCGTCGCTGCGCGAGCTGCTCGCCGACGCGGCGCAGCGCATCGAGGTGCGTGTGCTCGTCTGGGCCGGATCGCCGCTGCCGCTCTTTCGCCCCTACCGTGCCCAGGTCCGGCGCAGCATGCTCGAGCTCACCGAGGGGACGTCGATCCGCTGCGGTCTCGACGCCCGTGAGCGGCCGATGCACTGCCACCACGAGAAGCTCGTGATCGTGGACGGCCGCGTCGCCTTCGTCGGGGGCATCGACCTCACCGACCTCGCCGGGGATCGGTTCGACCGCAGCACGCATCCGGCCCGGCCCTCGGTCGGCTGGCATGACGCGGCGGTGCGCCTGCGCGGGCCCGCGGTGGCGGACGTCTCCGGTCACTTCCGGATGCGCTGGCGCGAGGTCACGCGCGAGGCGCTCGGCCCGCCCGAGCCGCAGGAGCCCGTCGGTCAGGTCGCCGTGCAGGTCGTCCGCACCGTGCCGGAGCACATCTACGACGCGGTGCCCCGCGGCGACTTCGGCATCCTGGAGTCGTATCTCAGGGCGCTGCGCGGGGCCGAGCGGCTCGTCTACCTCGAGAACCAGTTCCTGTGGTCGCCGGAGGTCGTCGACGTGCTCGCCGACAAGCTGCGGCGCCCCCCGGGAGACGACTTTCGCCTGCTGGTCGTGCTGCCGGCCAAGCCGAACAGCGGCAACGACGATACCCGAGGCCAGCTCGGCATCCTTCTCGACGCCGACGGCGGCGCCGGCCGGTTCCTCGCGTGCACGCTCTACCAGCACGGCGCGCCGGCCGTGGCGAACGCCGTCTACGTCCACGCGAAGATCGGGATCGTCGACGACCGCTGGCTCACGGTCGGCTCTGCGAACCTGAACGAGCACTCGCTCTTCAACGACACCGAGATGAACGTCGTCCTTCACGATCCCGCGCTCGCCCGCGCGACCCGGCTGCGCCTGTGGGCCGAGCATCTCGAGTGCGCCCAGAGCGAGCTCCAGGGTGACCCGACGGCGCTTCTCGAAGCGCGCTGGCGGCCGCTTGCCGACGAGCAGCTGGAGCGGCTCCGGCGCGGCGAGCCGCTCACGCACCGGCTCGCGCGGCTCCCGCATGTCTCGCGCCGTGCAGGCCGGCTGCTGGGGCCGGTCAGCGGGCTGCTCGTCGATGGCTAGGACACGCCGCTCAGCGCGCCGGCTCGGCCTCGCCCTGCTCCTCGTGATCCTCGCGGTCACGCTTGCCTCGCTCACCTACAACACCGGCACGGGGGGCGCCGGGTAGCCAGCGACCGCGCTCTCGCCCGGGCCCTTCGTTCCGTCGACGCGACGCTCGTCGGCTACCGGCGCTGGGGAGAAACCGGCAGCCCAATCGTGCCGTCGGCGGGTTTGTCGAGCCTTCCTGGGTCTGGGCGAAGGTCGGGAGGCTGCTTGGCCGGCGCCACCGGGTGTACGCGGTGGCTGTCGGCGCGGCGCTCGCACACCCGGCGCAGGTGGCGGGGATCGTGCTGCTCGACGGTGACCCGCTCTCCGCCGGGCAGGGTGCCCGCTGGCTCTCCCGCCTCGTCGTCAATCCGTTCTACACCACCGTGTACCGCGTGGTCACCGGTTCGGATCGGATCTTTCGCAGCGGCCTCCGGGATGCGTACGGGCCAAGCCGGCCGCCGCTCGACGACGCGCTGCTGGATGCCTGGCAGCGGCCGTTCCGCGTCGACGGCACCGCAGCGGCCTTCCGGCAGATGCTCGCCTACGGCATCCAGGGCTACGAGGCGCGCCAGCTGCGGGGGGTCACCGTCCCCCGCCTCGTTGTGTGGGGCTCCCGGGATCCCGTCGACTCGGTCTCCTCGGGCCGGCAGGGCGGCAGCCGACCGGCGCGCGCGACGCGTTCTGCTGCCCAGGGCCGGACACCTCTCGATGCTCGTCGGTCCGCGCGGCGTCGCCCGGGCGGTCGAAGGCGCGGCAGGATAGCCTCACACCGATGCCCGCCGACTGGATCGCCGCAGCGAACGAGGCCCTGCGCCACAAGGGCTACCACGAGCGGGACCTCGCCGCGTTCCCGACGCCGATGGGCCCGGACCGGGCGATTCTCAAGGGAACGAGGATCCTCAGCCCGTTCTCCGACGACGCTGCGACCGTGCTGAGGGTCGCGCGCGAGCTCATCCCGCCCGCGGAGGAGCTCAAGGGAATGCTGCGCCCCGCCGATTTGCGTGCCCGCCTGAGCTAGCCGCCGAGGCGCAGCGGGATCTCGACCTGGTGGATGCGGGACGAGTCGCTCGCCGAGATCTCATAGACGACGAGCTTGCCCGCGCCCGTGGCATCGCCATAGGCGATCGTCTCGTCGAAGGTGCCGCGGTCGCCGGAGCCCGAGGTGGCGGTGACCGTCTTGGTCGCGAGCACGTTCCCGGACGCGTCGACGACATCGGCCTGGAAGGTCGCCTCGAACGTGTTCGCGGTGCCGCTGAATCGGACGGGGCTCGTGGCCGCCTGATCCGGCAGTGGCGACTCCACGAGGATCGGTGGCGTCTCTTGCTCGTAGGTCGAGCGCGCGGCCGGCCGCGCGCCGCCGAGCCGGACCGCTGAGATGGCCGGGAACTGGGTGAGCGTGTAGACGAGCTGGGCCTTGGCGACCGCGTCGAGTTTCCCAGCCAGTTGTACCGTCGCAACTCCGTTCGCGATCGTCAAGCCGGGAGGCGGTGTCCCGTCCGGCACGGCGGTGGTGAGCCCCTCGCTCCGCTCCGCTGCCGTCGGGCCGGCGAGCAGGGCGGAGACCGCCGCGCCGGCTAGAGCCGAGGTCGACGGTACGTTGCGGCCGACCGGGGCGACTTTGCCGTCGCGGGCGAAGTAGACGTGGAGGCGCGTGAGCTGCTTGGGCCCGGGAGCAGTCGCGGTCTCGCTCTGGGTCGCGGGTAGCGGAGTGGTGGTGACCGTAGGCTCCTGCACCGTGGGGCTGCTGTTGTGCTTGTCGCCGCAACCTGCGGCGAGGCCAAGGAGGGCCAGCGCGGCGAAGGCGACCCGGGTCAAACGGCGTTTGCAGGCCGTCGGGCAGGGGAGGCCGGGACGCGGGTGCTTGGCCTCGGCGGGCACGGCCGGAAGGCTACAGCCGCCCCGAGCCGGCGAGCCCGTTGCCGCAGGAGAGCGGGCCGGAATGTACCTTGCGCGTGACTATGCCTGAGGCGGTAACCGCAGTCGTTGCGGACGACCATCCAGCGATGCTGACCGCTGTCGTCGACGTACTCGAGGATGCCGGTGTCGACGTGATCGGACGTGCCCAGAACGGCGAGGAGGCGCTGGCGAAGATCGAGACGCGGATGCCTCGGGTCGCCCTCGTCGACCTGCGCATGCCGCGCCTGAGCGGCATCGAGGTGGCGCGCAGGGCGGCGCCGAGCGTGCCGCAGACCGGCTTCATCATCTACACGGCGTACGGCGACCGAGCGCTCGTAACCGAGGCGCTGGACGCCGGCGTTCGCGGCTTCGTCCTGAAGGACGCGCCGCTGCAGGATCTCGTTCGCGCGGTCGAGCTCGTCGCGGCCGGCGGCACCTACGTCGATCCCGTGCTCGCCGGCGTGCTCGTGAGCGCGCGTGTGACCGAGCAGCTCCCGGCGCTCACCCAGCGGGAACGGGATGTCCTGCGGCTGCTTTCCGATGGGCTCTCGAACGACGAGATCGGCAGGCGCCTCTTCATCTCGTCCGAAACGGTACGGACATACGTGCGCAAGGCGATGGCCAAGCTCGAAGCCGACACGCGGACGCAGGCCGTCGCGACCGCGCTGCGCCAGTCGCTGATCACCTAGAGCGGACTCAGCGGAGGAGGCGCGGCCGTGCCGAGGAGGCTGCCAGGATTGCGCGGAAGCCCAGGGGCCAGATCGGCGCGGCTACGTCGGCGGCCCGCTCGGCCGCAGCCCGTTGTCACGGCGACCGCCAGGGGGCCACGGGAGGTGAGGTCCACCGCTCGCGCCCCGAGGCGGCGTGGGCGAGCTCGTGGATTGCGCCCCTGGACGGCGAGTGCACCGCAGGACGCTTCTTCGCGGTCCCGCATTCGAACACCGGTAGGTGGCGCCGCCGCCTGGGCGAGGCCCGCCGCGGCGAGGGCCAACGATCATGGGCATTCGGCTGCCGGATGGTCGGCCGGGATCAGACTCCCGTGCATGTTCGTGACTGAGATGTGCGCCGAGCCCCGAGCCGGAAGCGTGCCGGTCGATGAATCCGTGCCGCAGGGCCGCCAGGCCGCGGGGTGCGCTGCGACGGCCGAGGCCGAGCCGCAGAGATCCCCACGAACTGGAGCAACTCGACCGGTAGCAGGGGCTCGAGCCGGAGCCGGAAGGCACCCAGCGGATCGATGCTGTCTCCGGTCACGCGTCGAAGCTCGTCGTTGGGCAAACAGCGCCGCGCGCCAGGGCCCAGCGGTCCAGCTCGGGCAGGAGCCCCTCGGAGACCCCCTCGATCTCGTCGGATGCAAACGGCGGCACGCGTCGACTGAACGAGCTCGCACGGGAAGATCGGCCCGGGGTGGCCATTGACGCGAGACGAATGGCTGCGGCCGGAGACCTGGTGTGACAGACGGGGACCGAGGACGGCTGTCTGCCATCCTCCGGTCAGCACGAATCTCCTCACCCGGCCGGGGAGGCGCCCGTTAGGGTGCTGCGTCGTGGACGAGGACAAACCCCTCTCGGAGACCGATCTCGATCCTGATCCGCTGCGCCAGTTCGCGCGCTGGTTCGCCGAGGCGGGGGCCACCGTCCCCTCGGCCGAGGCGACGGCGCTTGCGACTGCGACGCCGGAGGGTGCGCCCTCCGTGCGCATGGTGCTCTTGAAGCGGTTCGACGAGGACGGACTCGTCTTCCATACGAACTACGAGAGCCGGAAGGGCGAGGAGCTCGAGTCCAACCCGCGCGCAGCCCTGCTGTTTCACTGGCAGCCGCTCGGCCGCCAGGTGCGGATCGAGGGCCCGGCCGAGCGGGTCGCTCAGGAGGAGTCGGCGGCGTACTTTCGGACGCGCCCGCGCGGGGCACAGGTCGGCGCCCGCGTCTCGCGCCAAAGCCAGCCGATCGGGAGCCGCGAGGAACTGGAGAAGCGCGAGGCGAAGCTCACGCTCGCGTACGAGGGGCTGGAGGTGCCGCTGCCGGCGTGGTGGGGCGGCTATCGCATCCGCCCCGAGGCGTGGGAGTTCTGGCAGCACCGCGAGAGTCGGCTTCACGACCGCTTCTGCTACCGGCCCGACGGCCGAGGCGGCTGGACGGTCCAGCGGCTGCAGCCCTAGCCCACGTCGAACAGCGCGGCGAGCTCGCCGGCTTCGCCGGGAGCGAGTTCGAGGTCGAGCGCGCGGAGCGCCGGCTCGAGGTGCGCCGGTCGGCGCGGGCCAACGATCACGGCGGTCACCTCCGGCTGCGCAAGGAGCCACGCGACCGCGAGCGTGGCGCGATCGACCCCGTGCGCCGCGGCCCGCTCGCCGAGTGCCTCGAGCCCGTTGTACACGCGGTCGTTTTTCAGGTGCCGGTAGGGACCGGGCCGCAGGGTCATGCGCGAGCCCGGCTCCGGCAGCGCGTCGCGGCGATACTTGCCTGTCAGCCAGCCGCCGGCGAGCGGGCTGAACGGAGTGAACCCCAGGCCGTGCCGGGCGCAGAGCGGCAGGACCTCCTCCTCGGCCTCGCGATCGAGCAGGGAATATGAGTTCTGCACAAAGCGGTAGGTGTCGAGACCCTCGGTGAGAACCGTCCGGTCGACGTTCGAGGCACCGACGGCCCCGACCTTGCCGGCGCCGACCAGCCCGTTCATGGCCCCGAGCGTCTCGCGGAGCGGCGTCGCCGGATCCGGCTCGTGCGTGAGGTAGAGGTCGACCCGCTCGAGCCCGAGGCGCCTGAGGCTGCTCTCGAGCTGCCGCCGCACCCGCTCGGGAGCGAGCCCAGAGTCCTCGCCCGCGTCCATGGGGTTGAACACCTTGGTCGCGAGGACGATCCGGTCGCGCACCGCCCTGCCCTTCGCCCGGAGCCACTCGCCGATGATGGTCTCGCTGCGGCCGCCACCGTACGCGTCGGCGGTGTCGAACGTCGTGATCCCCTGCTCCCAGGCTGCGTCCATGATCGCGGCCGCGTCCTCCCTCGACTCGCCTCCGCCGAAGAACTCAGGCGCCGAGCCGATGCCGCCGAAGTTGCCACAGCCCAGGATGAGGCGCGAGACGCGGATCCCCGTCCGACCGAGCTCGCGCTCCTCCACGGAGTGAATCTACTCACTCGTCAGATGCCGTTGAAGGGCGGCCAGCCGGTCGTCCCAGCGGCCGCCGATGTCCACGATCCACGCCATCGCGTCGCCGAGCGGCTCGGGCGTGACCGCATAGCGCGTCTCACGGCCCCGACGCTCTGCCCGCAGCAAGCCGGCGCCGGCCAACGTAGCGAGCTGCTTCGAGACCGCCTGGCGCGTCACACCGCGGCCCTAGGCGAGCTCGGTCGCCGTCGCGCTCCCGCGCTGCGACACGGCGCGCATCAGCTCGCGCCGGCCAGGGTCACCGAGGGCTTCGAAGATCCGGTCTACGCCGTCTGCCACGCGAAGGCGCGCAGCTCGAGGGCGGTCGTGAACGCGGGCGGCGTCTCGACGACGACGAGCCGCGTGCCGTCTGCAACCTGCTCGAGCGTGAACTCGACGGCGCCCTCGTCGTCCCAGTCGAGCACGAGCCTCGCGCCGGGCTCCGCCACGCGGACGGTCGCGCGACGCTCCTCGCCGTTGTCCCACCGGAATACCCCCGCTCCGCCCGGCCGCGGGTCGAGCTCGACGTCGTTCGCGAACCACTCCTCGAGGCGGTCCGGGTCGGTCAAAGCGTTCCAGACCTCGTCGGGCTCGACGGGGAAGACGATCTCGCGGCTGACCTCCACGGCCCCTCCTCGGGTGACACGCAACCGTATGGTTGCGTATATTATGTGCAACCAACCAGTTGCATTTTAGCGAAAGGAGCCGCGGTGAGCCTTGTCCCGATGGTCGTCGAGTCCGATGGCCGCTACGAGCGCTCGTTCGACATCTACTCTCGCCTTCTGCGCGAGCGGATCGTCTTTCTCGGCAGCGAGGTCGAGGACGGGATCGCGAACCTGATCACCGCGCAGCTGCTCTTCCTCGAGGCCGAAAATCCCGACAAGGACATCTCCCTCTACATCAACTCGCCCGGCGGCTCAGCCTATGCCGGCATGGCCATCTACGACGCGATGCAGTACGTGAAGCCCGACGTCTCGACCGTCTGCGTCGGGATGGGCATGTCCGCCGCGGCGATGATCCTCGCCGGGGGGGCCGCGGGGAAACGGTTCGCGCTGCCGAACTCGAAGATGATGATCCACCAGGGCTCGGGCGGCTTTCGGGGCACGCCCGCCGATATCCAGATCGCGGCGAAGGAGATCCTCGAGCTGACCCGGCGCATGGCGGAGATCATCTCCCGCCATTCCGGGCAGGCCGTCGAGCAGGTGCTGCAGGACATCGACCGCGACCGCTTCATGAACCCGCAGGAAGCGGTCGACTACGGGATCGTCGACGGGATCATGCAGAGCCGCGCGGCTGCATAGACCCTCCCGCCGTCCCTAAGCTGGACGGGATGGCCGACCCGGACAAGCCCACGACTCCGGGGATGCCGCGCCGCGTCGCGCGGCTCTTCCGTCCCTACCGCTGGCAGGTCTCCGCCGTGGTCGCGATGATCCTCGTCACCGCGGGTCTCGGCGTCGCACCGTCGCTGCTGACCAAGGTGGTGTTCGACCGTGCGCTCTTCCCGACGAGCGGCCATCGCGACCTGCACCTGCTCTACATCCTCGTCGCTCTGATGGTCGTGATCCCGCTCGTCGC
>JBHEMK010000163.1:0-3549 GCA_046262635.1 Gaiellaceae bacterium | reverse complement strand
AGCCTCGATCCACCGTTCCACCCGTAGAGCGCCGTCCGAGCTGCCGCGCAAAATGACCTCCTGAGCAGGCAAGACGGGCTGTTATGGGCAGCCGCGGGTCCTGCCGTCAGGAGGTCACCCACATGGTGACGACAAACGGGAGCCGCCGGAAGGGCGGCCAGGGGGAGCTGGACCGGCTCGCTGTCTCCTTCGACGACGAGCGCGCGGTGGCCAATGCGGGCCTGCTGCTGGCGAGCACGCTGGCCGCGCAGCTTGGCATCGAGCAGGTCGTGGACGAGATGCTCGACCTCGGCGCCCGCGCGGGCGCGGCCCGCCCCGGCCGCAAGCTCTTGACCCTCGTTCACTCCGCGCTTGTCGGCGGTGACTCGATCGACGACGCCGACGTGCTGCGCTGCGGCGAGACCGAGCGCGTGCTCGCGCAGCGGGTGATGGCGCCCTCGACCCTGGGCACGTTCCTGCGCTCCTTCAGCTTCGGGCACGTGCGCCAGCTCGACCGTGCCTGCGAGACGATCCTCGGCCGGGCCTGGGCGGCCGGGGCGGGGCCGGGCACGCAGCCGCTCACAATCGACCTCGACGATCGTCGAGGTGGCCGGTCGCCAGAAGCAGGGCGCCAGCTTCGGCTACACGAAGCGGCGCGGCTACCACCCCTTGCTGGCGACCCGCGCCGACACGGGCGAGTTGCTGCACGCGCGCATGCGCAAGGGCTCGGCTTCGAGCCAGCGCGGCGCCGAGCGGTTCGTGCGTGAGCTTGTCCGACGCGTGCGCCGCTGCGGTGCCTCGGGGCCGCTCTGCGTCCGTGCCGACTCGGGCTTTTGGAGCAACAAGACGATCGCCGCACTCGAGCAGCACGACGTCCGCTACTCGATCGGCGTCACCCAGCAAGCGCATGTCCGCGCGGCGATCGAGGCGATTCCCGAGGAGCGCTGGCAGCCGCTCTGCGACTACCCGCCCGAGGGGATCGCCGAGATCGCCGAGGGGACGCTCTCGGGGCGCCGGCTGGTCGTGCGCCGCACACGGCTCGTCGGCGCACAGGCCGAGCTGTTTCCCGACTGGCGCCAGCACGCCTTCATCACCGACCGCCCCGAGCCGTTGGCCGAGGTCGAAGCCGACCACCGCCGCCACGTCCAGGTCGAGCTTGCGATCCGAGACCTGAAGGAGGGCTCCGGCCTCAACCACGCTCCCTCGGGCCACTTCTGCGCCAATGCCGTCTGGCTGCTCACGAGCTGTCTCGCGCACAACCTTGTGCGCTGGATCGCCTGCCTCGGCCTCGGTGTGCGCGGCCCCGTCGTCGCGCACACGATCCGGCGTCGCTACCTGACTCTGCCTGGCCGGATCACCCGCAGCGCGCGGCGTCTGAGGCTGCACCTGCCCGCCCGCTGGCCCTGGCGTGAAGCCTTCGGCCACGCGCTCGCGCGGCTGCGGGCGCTGCCGTTGCTTGCCTGAGGGCGGCGATCCCCCCGCCCTCGGACGGCGATCACCGCTGCAGCTGCGCGGCAGGCTCAGGAACGCTCCGGCACGGGCGCTCCGCGCGCGCACCAGGCCTTGAGGGCGAGCGCCGGCCCTTCCAAGACTGAGAAACCCTTCATAACGGGCCTTTCATCCGCATTGGGCTTCTGTCAGACGGGCCTGCTAGGAAAACGGTGGATCGAGGTTAAGACCTAGAAGTGCGAGGTGACTCCGGCCGGATCCTCGTCGGGGGTCGCGGCCGGTTTTCCCTCGTCGTACCAGGAGTACGCATAGCTCGGGTCGTCGAGCTCGCGCGCCAGCGTGGTCAGCCGAAGCGGGTGGAAGGTGTCGCACATGACGGCGAGCTCGTGGGTCTCCGTCTGCCCGATCGAGCGCTCGGCGAGGCCCGGATGGGGGCCGTGCGGGATTCCCGACGGGTGGAGCGTCACGGAGGCGACGTCGATCCCGCGCCTCGAGCTGAAGTTGCCCGAGACGTAGTAGATCATCTCCTCGGAGTTCAGGTTCGAATGGTGGTACGGGATCGGGACGGCCAGCGGGTCGAAGTCGAGCTTGCGCGGGCAGAAGGAGCAGATGACGAAGTTCTGGCCGGCGAACGTCTGGTGCGACGGCGGCGGCATGTGGATCCGCCCGGTGACCGGCTCGAAGTCGTTGATGTTGAACGTCCACGGGTAGACGTAGCCGTCCCAGCCCACGAGGTCGAACGGGTGATAGTCGAGCACGTAGGTCTGCAAGCCGCCGCGCACGCGCACCTTTACCCGGAACTCGCCGCTCTCGCGATGTGTTCGAAGCTCGGTCGGCGGATGGATGTCGCGGTGGTAGAAGGGGGCGTGCTCCATCAGCTGGCCGTAGGCATTCCGGTAGCGGCGCGGGATCTCCATCAGGCCCGGTGACTGGAAGATCAGATGGCGCTGCGCGCCCTCGGGTGCGAACCGGTGCGTCGTCCCGCGTGGGACGACGATATAGTCGCCCTCGGCGTAGGGCAGGTGGCCGTAGATCGTCTCGAGCGTGCCGCGGCCCTCGTGGACGAAGACGATCTCGTCGCCCTCGCCGTCGCGGTAGAAGAAGTCCATCGGCTCCGTCGGCCGGCACAGAGAGATCTCGACGTCCGAGTTCCACATCAGCAGACGGCGGCCGGTCACCGGATCGCCGCCCGCTGAGATGTCCATCGTCCGCAGGTGCCGGTGCGCGTGCGCGTCGGGGACCCATTCCTCGCGCTCGATCGGCTCGAACGACCCGAGCTCCTTGATGCGGCACGGAGACTGCAGGTGGTAGAGGATCGACTCGTTGCCCGAGAACCCCTCGAGCCCGACGACCTCCTCGGTCAGCAGCCGCCCGTTGTCTCGAAACTGGATGTGACGCTTGCGGGGCACGTCGCCGCGCGTCTGGTAGGTGGGCATCGTCGGGTCCTTTCGCGCTCGGTCCCGGCGAGGATAGCCGCTTGCAGGCGGGCGAACGGCGCCGGGCCCCGCGCCGGGCCGCCGACTACACTGACCCCGGTGAGGGGGTCGAGGGTGCTGCGCAGGGTGAGCGTGCTCGCGGTCGTCGCGTTGCTAGCGGGCGTTCTCGCCGGCGTCGCTACGGCTGCCGACGGCGACCAGGACGGCTTCGACGACTCGCTGGACAACTGCCCGGCGCTCTTCAATCCGGACCAGCGCGACGACGACCGCGACGGAGCCGGTAACACGTGTGATTCGACGCCGGGCGTTCGCCCGGAGACGGACGCGTTTCTCGTCCTCTACCTGAGAGACCAGACCGGCGGGCCGATTCCGGCCGCGCAGTACCCGGGGGTGGTCTTCGGCGTGCCGAACGGGCCCTGCTTCCAGCTGACGCGCTACATGCTGGGCGAGGACGTGCGGACGCCGGAGCGCTGGTGCACCACCGACGCCGGGTGGACGAGCCTCATCCTCACGCGCGCCTCGGGAGTCGAGTGGCAGGACCTCGTTCAGCTCTCGCCGCCGCCGGGCTGCTCGGGCGGGCTGACGGGCCCGGTTCGCCACTTCTGGCGGCCGGGTACCTGGGAGACGCTCGACGTTCGCTATCAGTGCGGCGCCGTCTCGCCTCCACCTCCGCCGCCTCCACCTC
>JBHEMK010000162.1:0-8358 GCA_046262635.1 Gaiellaceae bacterium | reverse complement strand
CGACGACCTCAATCAGGTGACCTGGGAGCAGCGGGCGATGGAGGGCGACCCGAAGTACGAGGCGTCGCAGCGACTGCCCGACTTCCCGTACGCAAAGTACGCGCAGCTCCTGGGACTCGAGGGGATTCGCGTCGACCGGCCGGAGGACGTCGGCGCGGCATGGGACGAGGCGCTCGCGTGCAGCCGGCCGTGCGTGCTCGAGGCGATCACCGATCCGGAGGTGCCACCGCTGCCGCCACATATCACCCTGGAGCAGGCACACCACTTCACGCAGGCGATCCTCGCGGGTGATCCGGACGCGCGCCGGATGATCCGCCAGAGCTTCACGGAGAAGATCGCCGAGTTCCTGCCGAGGCGCTGATGGTCGTCTCACTGGATGCCGCGGTCGAGGCGCTCGACGTCTCGGCATACACCGTTCCGACCGACGAGCCGGAGTCGGACGGGACGCTCGAGTGGGACTCCACGACGATCGTGGTCGTCGAGGTCCACGCGGGCGGAGAGACCGGTCTCGGCTACACCTACACCGATGCGGCGGCGGCAGCGCTCGTTCGGGGAAAACTCGCCGAGGCGATCCGTGGCCTGGACGCGCTCGACGTCCCCGCCGCCTGGCAGGCGATGAGCCGCGCGCTGCGCAACGTCGGCCGGCCGGGGCTCGGGTTGATGGCGCTCTCGGCCGTCGACACCGCGCTCTGGGATTTGAAAGCCAGGTTGCTCGGACAGCCGCTCGTCAGTCTCCTCGGCGCTGCGCGCGAGACCGTGCCGGTGTACGGGAGCGGGGGCTTCACCTCCTACGGGCTCGAACGCCTGGCCGGCCAGCTGCGCGGGTGGGTGGAGGAGGGGATCCCGCGCGTGAAGATGAAGCTCGGCCGCGATCCGCAGGCCGATCCGAAGCGGCTCGACGCGGCCCGCGATGCGATCGGCGACGGGGCCGAGCTCTTCGTCGACGCCAACGGCGCGTTCGGCCGCAAGCAGGCACTCGCCTGGGCGGTCCGGTACGCATCCGACTGGGGCGTCACGTGGTTCGAGGAGCCGGTCTCCTCCGAGGACGTCGATGGCCTGCGCCTGCTGCGAGACGAGGGGCCGCCCGGGCTCGAGATCGCCGCGGGCGAGTACGGTGACACGCTCGCGTCGTTCCGGCTGCTCGCACCCGTCGTCGACTGCCTCCAGGCGGACGTCACCCGCTGCGGCGGCTACAGCGGTCTGCTGGCCGTCGCCGCCCTCGCCGACGCGCTCCAGCTCGACCTCTCCGGCCACTGCGCTCCGCAGCTTTCGGCGCACGGGCTCGCCGCAGTCCGTCGCCTCCGCCACCTCGAGTATTTCCACGACCACGTGCGCGTCGAGTCAATGCTCTTCGACGGCGTTCTCGAGCCGGAGGCCGGCGCGCTGCGGCCCGACCGCGCTCGGGCCGGCAATGGCCTCGAGCTGAAGCGAAAGGAGGCGGAGCGATGGACTTGATCAAGCTCCTCCGCAACATCCGTCAGGGCCGGATGCAGAAGCTGCTCTGCCTCGCGACCGCCCTCAGCGCGCCACCGCTCGCGTTCGAGATCTACCTCGAGCACTACAAAGGCTCGTTCGGCGACAGGTGGATGTGGACGCCGATCGTCCTCACGCCTCCGCTGACGGCCGCCGGGATCGCCGGCCTCTACTCCGAGCGGGTCGCGAAGCGCTGGCTGCCGCTCTTCGGCACGCTCTACGCGCTGGACGGGCTGGTCGGGATCGTCACGCACGTTCAGGGCGTGAGGAAGAAGCCGGGCGGCTTTTCCGAGCCGACCTACAACCTCGTCATGGGCCCGCCGCTGCTCGCACCGGGATCGCTGACCATGATCGGCGCCTTCGGGATCGTCGCGGCGCTCGTCCGTCGGGAGCGCTGATGGCGAGGCGTTTCGAACCGAAGGGCCTCCCACGGCAGCGTCGGGGAACAACGCCGGGAATGGTTGGACGCTACCCCGACTTCGACGTCCTCGAGGGCCAGGATCACTGGGACGAGCCGACGCGAAGGCTCGTGCTGGACCGCCTCGAGAATGTTCCAGAGAGGCGCTTTTTCAACGTCCGGGAGGCCGCGACCGTCCGGGCCCTCTGCGAGCACCTGACGGGCCAGGTCGGCGAGGAGCCGAAGATCCCGGTCCTCGAGTATCTCGACGAGAAGCTCTTCGAAGGTGCTCTCGACGGGTACCGGTACTTCGACATGCCAGACGACTGCGAGACGTGGCGCGTCGTCGCCCGCGGCCTCGATGAGGAGGCGCGGAAGCTCGGCGCCGAGTCGTTCTCGCTCCTGTCGGACCATGACCAGAACGAGCTCTGCCACCGGTTCTCGCGGGGCGAGCTGTTCGGCGGAGCGTGGGCGTGCCTGAACGTCTCGCGAGCCTTCAGCGTCGTGGTGCGCCACGTCTGCGCGCAGTTCTACTCGCACCCGTGGGCCTGGAACGAGATCGGGTTCGGCGGACCGGCCTACCCGCGCGGCTATTCCCGTTTCGGCAGCCCGCACCTACGGGACGGCGAGACCGAGGCGTGGGAGGCGAAGGAGGCTTTCGAGCTCGATCCCGTCAAAGACGTACGCGCACGGGAGCTCGATTGATCAAGGGCTCGCTTCGGATGCCGCCCGACAACGACTCGCCGTACCTGCTCGACGTCCACAAGCGCGGCCTCCAGAACCTCGACCGCATGGCGACCTATCGGAAGCAGGACGCGGTCGACCTCGTGATCGTCGGGGCGGGCGCGGGCGGCGTGACGCTCGCACAGCGTCTCGCCCGCGCAGGCTGGCGGATCGTCATCCTCGAGAAGGGCCCGTTCTGGGATCCCGACCGCGACTGGGTCTCCGACGAGAAGGGCGCGGGCCCGATCTACTGGACCGACAACCGCGTAATCGGCGGCAACGATCCGATCGAGCTCGGCAAGAACAACTCCGGCGTCGGGGTCGGCGGCACGATGACCCACTTTGCCGGGTACGTCCCGCGGCTGCATCCCTCCGACTTCGAGGTTCGCAGCCGCGACGGCGTCGCGGTCGACTGGCCGATCTCCTACTGGGAGCTGAAGCAGTCGTTCGAGCGGATCGAGCTGGAGCTGCCGGTTGCGGGGCAGGACTGGCCTTGGGGCGACCCGCACAGCTACCCGCACGCACCGCACCCGATCGCGGGTGCGGCCTCGATTGCCTGGCAGGGCGCGCGGAGGTACGGGATTGAGATGCGCGTCGGGCCGGTCTCGATCACGAATGGCGTCTTCGGGAACCGGCCGCACTGCATCTACCGCGGCTTCTGCCTCCAGGGCTGCAAGGTGAACGCGAAGGCGAGTCCGCTGATCACGCATCTCCCGGATGCGATCGAACACGGCGTCGAGGTCCGGGCCGACTCGATGGCCGTGCGGATCGAGGTGGACGGGTCGACAGGGCGGGCCGCCGGCGTCACGTACATCGAGGACGGCCGGGAGCACTTTCAGCCAGGCGACGCCGTGGCGGTCTGCGGCTACGCAATCGAGACTCCACGGCTCCTCCTCAACTCGACGAGCGCCCGGTTCCCGAACGGCCTTGCGAACTCCGACGACCAGGTCGGCCGCTACGTGATGGTTCAGGGCGCGACCCAGATCGGTGCGCGCTTTCCCCAGCTCCTGCGGATGTACAAGGCGCCGCCGCCGGAGGTCTCCTCGGAGCAGTTCTACGAAACGGACGAGCGTCGTGGATTCGCGCGCGGGTTCTCGGTTCAGACCGTCTCCCCCCTACCGATCGGCTGGGCCGAGCACGTGACCGCCGAGGGCCACTGGGGCCAGTCGCTCCGCGAGTACATGCGCGACTACAACCACTGGAGCGTGCTCGGGGTTCTCTGTGAGCTGCTGCCACAGGCCGAGAACCGTGTGACGCTCTCGCGAACCGAGCAGGACGGCTACGGGATGCCGGTCGCCGTCTTCAGCCACAGCCTCTGCGAGAACGACAAGGCGAACATCGCCTACGCGACGACGGTGATGGAGGAGATCTGGGATGGAGCCGGCGCGCAGGACACGGTCAAGATCGACCGCTACGCGCACCTCGTCGGCGGCTGCCGGATGGGCTTTGCGCCGGCCGACAGCGTCGTCGACTCGAGTCACCGCGCGTGGGAGGTGCCAAACCTCTTCGTCGCTGATGGAAGCGTCCTGCCAACCGAGGGCTCGGCCAACCCGGCGCTCGTAATCATGGCGCTGTCCGACCGCCTCGCCGGTCTCCTCAGGGACAAGCGGGTCGGTGCCGCGCGAAGGAGGGCGCCATCCCTGCGAGGCTGAGCAACCCGCGTGACCTCCTGCTCCAGTTGCTGGCCGAGGCACTCTGGATCGAGCGGATGCTGGCCTTCGAGCTGCTGCCGCAGCTCCAGCGCGAAGTCGACTCCGAATGGCTCGCCGGCCCGATCGCCCAGCACCTCGAGCAGACCCGCGTGCACGTCGATCGAGTCGAGGCTGTGATCGTCGCGGCCGGCGCCGAGCCGACCTCTGCGGCGAGCGCGGCCCTGGAAGGCCTGCGGCACGGGCACGACGAGCTCGTCGAGAAGATCGTCGAGCCGCGGCTCAAGGATGTCTTCCTCGCGGGCGCCGCCGCAAGGACCGAGCACCTCGAGATCGCGCTCTACACGAGTCTGATCGGGCTCGCCGGGCGCCTCGGGCTCGATCCAGGCCCCCTCGAGCAGAGCCTCGGCGACGAGAGGCAGGCGCTCAGAGAGGTCGAGGCCGCAGCCGAGCAGCTCCGCGAGCGCCTGCCGGAGTGATCCGCGTCGACGGCTACGCGCCGATCGCGGCCTACGCGGCGATCGGGGACGGACGCACCGTGGCTCTGGTCGCCCGGGACGGCTCCGTCGACTGGCTGGCGCTGCCGGCGCTCGACGGCGTGACCGTCTTCGGTGCGCTCCTCGACGTTGAGAGGGGGGGCTCCTTCTCCCTCGCGCCGATCGAGGAGTTCGAGGTCGAGCGGCGGTACGTCCCGGACTCGAATGTGCTCGAGACGACGTTCACGACCGAAAGCGGGATCGTCACCGTCGCCGACGCGCTGACGCTCCAGGACGGGGGGCAGCTCTCGTGGGTCGAGCTCGTGCGGCGCATCCGGGGCGTGCGCGGGCGGGTGCGGCTCCGCCACGAGATCCGGCCACGCTTCGACTTCGGCCGCGGAGACCTGACGATCGAGCGCCGAAAGGACGCACTCCTCGCGCGCGGCGGTGACTACGTGCTCGCCTTCCGCTGCTGGGACGCAGGCGAGCCGACGTTCTCGGGCGAGGCGATCGGCGGGGTGCTCGAGGCCGAGCGCGGCAGCGACGGCCTGCTCGTCTGCAGCTTCGTCAAGGACGAGCCGATCCCGCTGCCGGACCGGCATGAGATCGAGATCCGCTTCGACCGCACGGCCGAAGCCTGGCAGCGCTGGCTCGAGTTCCACACCTACGAGGGCGACTGGGAGCAGGCCGTGGAGCGGAGCGCGCTGGCGCTCAAGCTCCTTGTCTACGCCCCTTCGGGAGCGATCGCCGCGGCGCCGACCACCTCGCTGCCCGAGCGGATCGGCGGCGACCTGAACTGGGACTACCGGTTCGCCTGGATTCGCGACTCGGCGTTCACGCTGGACGCGCTCGGGAACCTGGGTTACCGGGAGCAGGTGCACGCGTCGCTCTCGTGGCTGCTCCGGGCGAGCAACGCAACTCATCCGCGGATGGAGCCGTTCTACCGCCTCGACGGAAGTGTGCCGCGCCTGGAGGCCGAGCTCGATCTCGCCGGCTACCGCGGCTCCCGACCCGTGAGGAAGGGCAACGGCGCCTCGGGTCAGCTGCAGCTCGGCTGCTACGGCGACCTGCTCGAGACGATTGCCCTCTACGTCCAAAACGGCAACACCCTCGACGCCGAGACAGGCATCCGCCTGGCCGAGGTCGCTGACCACGTCTGCCGGATCTGGGGCAACGAGGACTCGGGCATCTGGGAGTTGCAGCAGGCCCGCCACTACACGATGTCGAAGATAAGCTGCTGGGTTGCGCTCGACCGCGCGCTGAGGCTGGCCGCCCAAGGCGAGGCGCCGGACGACCACGCCGAGGCCTGGCGCGAGGAGGCCGGTCGGATCCGCGCGTGGATCGACGAGCGCTGCTGGTCCGAGGCGCGGCAGAGCTACGCGTTCTACGCGGGCGGCGACGACCTCGACGCGGCCCTCCTGCTCGCCGTGCGCGTCGGGTACCTGCCAGCCGACGATCCGCGTCTCCTGACGACACTCGATGCGATCCGGCGTGAGCTCGGAGCGGGCGGCCCGCTCCTTTACCGCTACACCGGCCAGGCTGCGCAGGAGGGCGCGTTCCTCGCCTGCTCCTTCTGGCTTGTGGAGGCCCTGGCGCGCACAGGCCGTCTCGACGAGGCGAGGGCGACGATGGAGGAGCTCCTGGCACTCGGAAACGACGTCGGTCTCTACTCCGAGGAGATCGAACCGGCCAGCGGTGAGTTCCTCGGCAACTTTCCGCAGGGGCTGACACACCTCGCACTGATCAACGCGGCTGTCGCAGTCGAGCGGGCCGCCGGAAAAAGGGGACGGGACCTATGAGCAAGCCTGAGGTGGTGGTCGTCACCGGCGCGACGAGTGGGGTCGGCCGTGCAGTCGTCGAGCGGTTCGCGCGTGAGGGCGCCCACATCGCACTCCTCGCCCGCGGGCGCGACGGGCTCGGCGCGACGGCCGAGGAGGTCGAGCGGCTGGGCGGAAAGGCGCTGCCGCTGCAGACGGACGTCGCTGACGCCGACGCGGTCGAGGCCGCTGCGGCAGCGACGGAGGAGGCACTCGGCGAGATCGACATCTGGGTCAACGACGCGATGACGACCGTCTTCGCCTTCTTCGAGGACGTGGAACCCGACGAGTTCCGGCGCGCGACCGAGGTGACCTACCTCGGCGCCGTCTGGGGCACGAAGGCTGCGCTGAAACGGATGGTCCCGCGCGACCGCGGCATCGTCGTCCAGGTCGGCTCGGCCCTTGCCTACCGCGGCATCCCGCTCCAATCGGCCTACTGCGGCTCGAAGCACGCGCTGAAGGGCTTCTTCGAGTCGGTGCGCACGGAGCTGATGTCCAAGGGGTCGAACGTCCACATGACGATGGTGCAGCTGCCCGGTCTGAACACGCCGCAGTTCGCGCACTGCCGCTCGAAGATGCCGAGGAAACCGATGCCCGTGCCGCCGATCTTCCAGCCGGAGGTGGCGGCGGACGGCGTGTACTTCGCGGCCCACGCGAGGCGCCGGCAGGTCTATGTCGGCGGCTCGACGGTCTACACGATCCTCGGCAACAAGGTCGCGCCCTGGCTCGCCGACCGGTACCTGGCACGAACGGGCGTCGACGGGCAGCAGACCCGCGAGCCGATCGACCCGCCCCGCGAGGGAAACCTGTTCGCGCCGTCGCACGGCGACCCGGGCGCGCACGGGGACTTCGATCGCCAGGCGCATTCCCGCAGCCTGCAGCTCACGCTCACGGAGCACCGACTGGCCGTGCTCGCGGCCGCGGGCGTGGGAGGGGCACTCGCGGCAGTCGCCGCCCGTCGCTGAACGCATCGAGCCGCCGCACCCGCCGGGGCGAGGACGAGCCCCGCCGGCCCCACTCGCGTCCCTCGCGCCTGCCGTCTCGCACCGACTGCCCCGGCTCGAGCGCTGATCCGTCTGGGCCCGGAAAGATGGGCCCGACCGCCCATTGCGCTCCGCCGGGCCCTGCCCGATGCTTGGCATGTGCGTCCTGAACGCACTTCTGCCTGCCTGGTCGCTCGCGCCGCTCACGGGGATGTTCCTGGCGATCTGCTTCGCCTCGAGCATCCGGGAGGCCGAGGGGCGGACCGAGGCCGGCGCCTCGCTCCGCCCCAGGTCCGACTGAGCTACTTCGCGGGCGCCGCGGCGCCGCCGCCCAGGCGGCCTCGCACCGCCGTCAGCGGCCGCGCGACGTCTTCGAGCGAGCGTCGCTCGGCAGCGACCGCGAGGAACACGGCCACGAGTCCGGCCCCGATCATCAGGGCTGCGCCCAGCAGGCACCCGTAGTTCACGTTGACGCGGCTCTTGGTCGCGATCAGAGCGCCGAACAGCGTCGGCGAGGATCACGAACCCCGTCCCGATCGAATAGAAGAGCGCGATCGCCATCGCGCGAACCTCCATCGGGAAGAGCTCCGACACGGTCAGGTACGCCGGCTCGCCCGGCCGAGGCGAAGAAGAAGATGATCGACCAAGCAGATCGTCATCGCCGTCGCGCTCAGGGAGCCGTGCAGGAACAGCTGCCCCGTGATCACGAGCAGCACCCCCGACGTGATGTACGTCGTCGAGATCATCGTCTTGCGCCCCACGCGATCGAGCAGCGGTCCGAGCACGAGCGGGCCGAAGAAGTTCCAGACCGCGAGGGGGACGAGGAACAGCCCGGCCGAC
>JBHEMK010000161.1:0-3528 GCA_046262635.1 Gaiellaceae bacterium | reverse complement strand
CAGGCGCTTTCCGCGCACGTGGACGGCGAGGATGTCGCGCCGTCCCGCGCGGTCGGGCAGCATGATCTCCACCGACCGGTCGATCCGCCCGGGCCTGACGAGCGCCGGATCGAGGATGTCGGGCCGGTTCGTCGCGGCCATCAGCAGCACGCCCGTCCGCTCCTCGAAGCCGTCGAGCTCCACCAGCAGCTGGTTCAGCGTCTGCTCACGCTCGCGGTGGCCGTCGAGCGAGACCGCAGAGCGCTGCGCGCCCAGCGCGTCGATCTCGTCGATGAAGACAATCGCGGGCGCGACCGTCCGCGCCTCCGCGAATAGGTCCCGCACCCTCGCCGCACCCTCGCCCACGAACACCTCGACGAAGTCGGTCCCCGCGGCCGAGAAGAACACGGCGTTCGCCTCGCCCGCGACCGCCTTGGCGAGCAGCGTCTTGCCACACCCCGGAGGGCCGCTCAAGAGGATCCCGCGCGGCACGCGAGCGCCCAGCTCGGCAAAGCGCTCCGGCTCGGCGAGGTAGTCGCGCACCTCGCGCAGCTCCTCGAGCGCCTCGCCGACGCCGGCCACGTCGGCGAAGGTGACCCGCTCGTCGATGCCGGCAGAGCGACGCCCGACCGACTTGGAGCGCATCGCGAGCCGGCGCTGGCGCTCCGGCGCCTCGATGATGCGATCTAGCGCCGCCTCGAGCTCCGGCTGGGATATCGAGGACTTGTGCTCGCGTGCCGCCAGCAGCGCCGCCTCGTTGATCACGCCGTGGAGGTCCGCGCCGGCGAGCCCGTGGGCGCGCTCTGCGATCGGGCCCAGGTCCGCCTCGGGGTCGAGGCTGCGGCCCTTGGCGTGGAGGGTGAGGATCGCGAGCCGGTCCTCCTCCGACGGGCGCTCGAACGCGACCGTGCGATCGAAGCGGCCGTGGCGAAGCAACGCCGGGTCGAGCATGTCAGGGCGGTTCGTGGCCGCCATCAGGATCACGCCGGTGGACGGCTCGAAGCCGTCGAGCTCCACCAGCAGCTGGTTGAGCGTCTGCTCCTGCTCACGGTTGCCATCCGGGTCTCGCCCCGAGCGGCGCGAGCCGAGCGCGTCGATCTCGTCGATGAAGACGATCGCCGGTGCGGTCATCTTCGCCTCGGCGAACAGGTCGCGCACCCGGGCAGCCCCCTCTCCCACCAGCACCTCGACGAACTCGGTCGCCGCGACCGAGACGAACGTCGCGTTCGCCTCGCCCGCGACCGCCTTCGCCGTCAACGTCTTGCCACACCCCGGCGGGCCGTAGAGCAGGATGCCCTTCGGGATCTGGGCGCCCAGCTCCTTGAAGCGCTCGGGCTCGGAGAGGAACTCGACGAGCTCACGCAGGTCTGCCTTCGCCGCCTCCTGACCGGCGACGTGGTCGAGGGTCACCCGCTCGTCGAGCCCCGTCGAACGCCGCCCGACGCGCCGATCGCGCATCGCGAGCCGCTGCTGGCGCTGCGGTGCCTCCAGCACGCGCGCGAGGGCCCCCTCGAGCTCTGTCTGCGAGATCGCGGGCTTTTGCGCGCGCGCGGCGAGCAGCGCCGCCTCGTTCACCACGTTGGCCAGGTCTGCGCCGGTCATCCCGTGCGCGCGGCTTGCGATCTCGCTCAGGTCGATGTCCGGGGCAAGCCGGCGGCTGCGGGCGTGCAGCGAGAGGATCGCCAGGCGGTCAGCCTCGCCCGGGCGCTCGACCCCGACCGCCTGATCGAATCGCCCGGCCCGAAGCAGGGCCGGGTCGAGCACGTCGGGGCGGTTGGTCGCGCCTATCAGGACGATTCCCTCGAGTGGCGAGAAGCCGTCCATCTCCGTCAGGATCTGGTTGAGCGCCTGCTGCTGCTCGCCGCTCGAGCCCTCGGCAGCCGCGCCGCGGCGGCTGCCCCCGACCGAGTCGAGCTCGTCGATGAACACGATCGCCGGCGCGTTCTCGCGCGCGTCCTTGAAGAGGTCCCGCACCCGCGCCGCGCCGACGCCGACGTACAGCTCGACGAAGTCAGAGCCGGAGATCGAGTAGAACGAGGCACCCGCCTCACCCGCGAGCGCCCGCGCCATCAGCGTCTTGCCACACCCCGGCGGCCCGTAGAGCAGGATCCCCCTCGGGATCTGTGCGCCCAGCTCGGCAAAGCGCTCGGGCTCCGACAGGAAGCCGACGAGCTCTCGCAGCTCTGCGAGCGCCGCCTCCTGCCCCGCCACGTCCGCGAAGGTGACCTGGGGCTGGTCAGACTCGAACTTGCGCGCCCCCGACTTGATCCCGAACAGACCGGTCCCGCGACGGTAGGAGAGCAACAGATAGACGAACACCACGATCACGATCAGCGCGGGCAACAGGATCGTCGCCGGGAAGACCAGCTTCTTTGCGAACTGCTGGTCGATCGTGGTCGGGATGTGGCTCTTGACGAGGAGGGTGACGAGATCCTGCTGAGTGCCCGACGTCTTCAGATATGGCGTGTTGTACTTGGCACGGGAGCGGTCGCGGCGCAAAAAGGTCCCGACGATCGTCGAGTCCTCGTCGAGCACCTTCGCGCTCTTGATCCGCTTCTCGCCGATCAGCGAGACGAAGGTGTCAAGGCGCAGCTTGTCGCCGTCGACGTGGGGCTTCGAGTAGGCGAGCACGCCCACGTAGGCGGCAAGCAGCAGCCCCACCGCCGTGACGGAGTAGAGGCCCAGGTGGCTCTTGCCCGAGCCGCGGGGGCGCTTACGCGACCGTTTGGGCTTTTCCGCCATGGTGTCCTATTCAGTCCCCATCAGTTCAACCGGGGTTCCAAAGCCACCCAGATTTGCAGCCCTGGCCGGGGCGCGTTCGAGCCCCCTCCAACCGTTACATCCGAACACAATAGAGGCCGGGAGCCCTACCCGCGCGGCATTCCTACACGGCCCGCGGGTCGGGTACGGCTATCACCTCGAGCTCATCGATCCCGGTGAAGTCCGCGGGATTGCACGTGTAGAGGGGGAGATCGCGCGCCACGGCCGTCGCCGCGATCATCGCGTCATAGGCGCGCGCGGCCGTCTTGCGTCCAGCCTGCCGAAGCGATGCCGCGACGCGCCCGAATGCGCGGGCGGCAGCGGCGTCGAACGGCAAGGGGTCGAAGTCGGCCTCCGCCTGCTGGAGATGAGCCTGACGCGCGACGCGCTCGTGCTCGTCCCGTGCCACGAGAGGACCGACGGAGAGCTCTGCAAGGGTGACGGTCGTGATGAGGGGCTCCGCGGGAAGCGCGCTTGCGTCCGGGAGATGCTGCAGCTGGATCAGCGTGGAGGTGTCGAGAATGCCTCGCGCGAAACGGGGGCCGCTGCTCACGCCTGTGGGTCCAGGATCGCGTCGATCTCCGCCCGCAGGGCGACGTGATCCATGGCCGGAAGCCCGCGCCGTCGCCGGAGCAGCGTCTCTGCTGCCAGGGCCCCCGGGGCGACCGGGCGAAGCTCTGCAACGGCCTTGCCGGCACGCGTGATGGTGATCTGCTCGCCACGAGCAGCGCGATCGACCACCTCGCCGCCCTTGTTACGCAGCTCTCGGATGGTTACCTCGGCCACCGT
>JBHEMK010000160.1:0-10050 GCA_046262635.1 Gaiellaceae bacterium | reverse complement strand
TTGCTTGTCGTCAGCGTCTGCCCCTGCCGGGCGGTGCCGCTGATCGCCGGTGGCACGGTGTTGTGCGGCACGGCGCTCGGCCGCGCCGAGGCCGCCGCCGTCAAGAGGCCGGCGAGGGCGAGAGCGCCGAGGAGCAAGGCGCGACGAGGCCAATGTGGTGGTATCAAGTTCGGCTCCTTCCTCGGGTCACGAGCTGGCACTTCGCCTGCATTGGTTCCGCGGGCTTCGGGTGCCGACCCGAAGATCCTGCTCTTCACGCTCCCTCGAGCGCCCGGCGCATCGCCGTCGGCAGCGGCGTCGGTCGGCCTTCGGCGTCAACGTGAACTGCCGTGTGCCGCCCGCGGACACAAACCTCACGGTCGCGGCGGACCTCCCACACGTAGGTGACCGAGGTCGTACCCACGCGTTCCGGGCGGAGCTCGACCTCGATCTCGTCGTCGAAGACGAGCACCGCCAGGTACTCGGCCTCGACGGCCCGGCGCGGGAGATCGCCCCAGTCCTCGAGCAGTCCGAGTGAGCGGCCGAGCCCCGTCTCGGCCGCCTCGACCCACCGGAAAGCGGCCGTGAAGTGAATCCGCCCACCTGCGTCGGTGTCGCCCCAGGCGACGCGCGTCCTCTGAACGTGAACCGGAGGGGGCACCGGGCGAGGCTACCGGATCCGCTTCATCACGAACCGCGAGCACGTCTGGGCGATCCAGGTGGCCGAGTGTCGAGCAGCGGCTGGCGTCAGTCGATCGTGCAGAGGAAGGCGTCCACGTGCTTGAGGAAGGACTCCGACTCCTCGACATGAGGCATGTGGCTCGACTGCTCGAAGACCGTCCACTCCGCGTTCGGAATCCGGTCGTGGATCTGCCCCACGATCAGCGGCGTGGCCTCGTCCTGACGACTGGAGACAAGCAGCGTTGGCGTCGGATCTCTCCGAGCCGATCGGTGATGTCCCACCTCTTCAGCGAGCCGACCACGTGGAACTCACTCGGGCCGCTCATCGTGTGGTAGACGGTGGGATCCGCCGCAATTTGGTCGAAACTTCGCCGAACACAATCGGGCCAGGGCACGCGACAGAGGTGACGGTCGTAGAAGACTCGAACGGCCCGCTCGTACTCCGCATCGTTCGTCGTGCCGTCCTGCTCGTGCCGTGCGAGCGTCTGCTGCACGTCGATGGGAAGATCCCGGCGCAGCCGATTCGCTTCCGACACCCAGAGGAGCATGCTGGCCGGCGAGTCGGCGACCACGATGCCGCGCAGTCCTTCCGGATGGTCGAGCGCGTACTCCATGGCGTGCATGCCTCCCCACGACTCGCCGACGACGGCGTGGCGGTCGGCGATCCCGAGTGCCGGGTGAGCTGGACGAGTTCGTCCTTGGAAGAGCTGCGGAGTCCAGAACTCGCGGGACGCATCGGGCAGATGGTCGCTCTTCCCGCAGCCGAGCTGATCGTAGAGCACGCAGGCGCGGCCGAATTTGCAGAGGTCAGCGATCGTTCATTCGAGGCCATGCCCCTCGTCCATTGAGGCTCCTTGATCGCCGTTGGACCACCCGGGCGAGCCGGTGTGGAGGAGGCGACGCGGCCGTTCGGCAATCGGCGAGGGGGCGGCTTGATGCGGATCTCCTTGGCTTGCAGGCAGCGCGGATGGAAGGGGAGCGTACAAAGTCGGCCGCGCCGGCGTTGCAGGATCGGGCAGTCGCGCTCGCGCCAGGCGCGCTCGTTGCAGTCGCACACGGAGGGCGGGTGCGCGATGCTGCAGACGGTGCAGGAAGAGCTCAACCGGGCATACGCCGCGATCCTCGACGAGGCCCGCGCCCACGTCGCCGCTGGACGTGACCTGAACTCGCAGGCGCTGGAGGGGCGCATTCGGGCAGCCGGTCAGCGTGAGCGGGCGCGTGACCCCGCGAGGCGCACAGCGATCGACCAGGCCGAGCAGCGTGCGCTGCAGCAGCTCGGTGCGGTGGCCACCGTCCATCGTGCGCGCGCCCTGATGGCACGCCAGCCGGCGCCGTCGGCCGCCATGGCCGCCGCGCCTTCGCGCCGTGCGACCCTGCGCGCGCGGCCGACGATCAGCGGCAACATGGACGTGCGTCGGCACTCGACCGGCGAGACCCTGACGCTTAGCTGGGACGCGGCCGCCGCCGTTGCGAACTGGGAGGTTCGATTCAGCGAGCGCCGGGACGCCCGCGCCGACTACGCGGTCCGTGAGACGCTGACCTTGCCGGCTGCGACCACCACCGTGGAGCTCCCGCTGAGCGAGTATCCATTACGGGTGCACCTGCTCGGGCGCAGCCGTGACGGCCGGCTGCTGCGGCGCGCGCTGATCTCGGCCCTCACCCGGGAGACCTGGAACGACCGCTGGCAGCGACGGGCGAGCGCCTCCTGAGCTCTCACCGGCCACCGCTACCCTGCGGGCCATGGCGATCGGTGAGCAGGAGGACGCAGAGCGGCTGAAGTCGGCGATCGACCTGCTCGAGTCGGTGGTCAACGACCCGGGCATGCTGGCAGCGCTGTCTGTGGACGACCGAACCAGGCTGCTCTCGGCGGCGGGAAGCGTCTACAACCCGGATCTGGCGCAACGGCGGCGGTGGGGCAAGGCCGTCCGGCGCCGGGAGAAGGCGGCGAAGCTGCAGCGCGACGAGGCGGTGCTGGCCGAGACCGGAATCCGCGTTCTCCGCGCCAAGCCGGTGTTCACCACCCCCAATGTGTTCGCGCCGAACGGCTTCGAGCAGAACGAGGCGGGCGACGGCCCCGAGATGCGAGAGGTGATCGCGCCCCAGCACTGCTACATCTGCAAAGGGCGCTATCGCGAGGTTCATCGCTTCTACGACCAGATGTGTCCGTCGTGTGGTGCCTTCAACTACGCCAAGCGGATCCAGACGGCGGACCTGAGCGGCCGCGTGGCGCTACTCACCGGTGGGCGGGTGAAGATCGGGTACCACGCCGGCATCAAGCTGCTGCGGGCGGGCGGACGCCTGATCGTCACGACCCGGTTTCCGCGTGACGCGGCAGCCCGCTATGCCAGGGAACCGGACTTCGAGGACTGGGGCGACCGCCTCGATATCTTCGGCGTGGACCTGCGCCACACGCCGAGCGTCGAGGCCTTCTGCCGCCACCTGAGCTCGACGCTGGAGCGCCTCGACTACATCGTCAACAACGCCTGCCAGACCGTGCGCCGGCCAGCTGGCTTCTACCGCCATCTGCTCGAGCTCGAGACCGCGGCGGTGAACACGATGCCTGCTCATGTCCGTCGACTTCTAGGCGACTACGATGGCGCGCGCGGCCGCGACCTCCTGCAGTCGACGACTCAAGCCGGGCTGGACCTCACCGGGCAGGGTCAGCTGTTTCCCGCGGGCCGACTCGATCAGGACCTCCAGCAGGTCGATCTGCGTGAGCGAAACTCGTGGCGTCTCCTGCTCCACGAGGTATCGTCGGTCGAGCTGCTCGAGACGCAGCTCGTCAACGCGGTCGCCCCCTTTGTCCTGAACGCGCGGCTCAGGCCGCTCATGCTCCGAGGACCGGACCGTGACAAGCACATCGTCAACGTGTCAGCGGTCGAGGGACAGTTCTACCGGCGCTTCAAGACCACGCGCCACCCGCACACGAACATGGCCAAGGCCGCCCTGAACATGATGACGCGAACCTCTGCTGCGGACTACCACGACGACGGCATCCACATGAACAGCGTGGACACGGGCTGGGTCACCGATGAGGATACCGTGCAGCTCGCGGCGCGAAAAGCGGCGGAGCAGAGATTTCGGCCGCCGCTTGACATCGTCGACGGAGCGGCGCGCATCCTCGACCCCATCATCGACGGCTTGAACAACGGTGAGCATGTCTGGGGCAAGTTCCTGAAGGATTACCGCCCGACCGACTGGTGAGCAAGCTGACCCCTGCCCGAGTCGCGGATCGCCGCCCAGACCCGGGCCGGCGTGAACGGCGGGTCGAGGTGGCGCACGCCGAAGGGGGCAAGCACGTCTGCGACGGCGTTGGCAAGAGCGGCAGGGGTCCCGATCGATCCGCCCTCACCCACGCCTTTCGCTCCGAGTGGATTGAGCGGCGAGGGCGTCTGGCGTAGATCGGCGACGATCTGTGGCGCCGACTGCGCGCTCGGCAGGTGGTACTCGTACAGGTTGACCGCGAGCGGCTGGCCGTTCTCGTCGTAGCCGACCTGCTCGGAGAAACACTCGCCGATTGCCTGAACCGTTGCACCGACGACCTGCCCGTGCGCGAGCAACGGGTTGATGATGCGGCCGCAATCGTCGACCGCGACGATCCGCCGGACGCGCACCTGGGCAGTCTCGGGCTCGAGCTCGACGATCGCGACGTAGGCGCCGAACGAGAAGGCGGGGCCGGGCAGCTCGAAGCGTGCCTCGGCGGCAAGCGGTGGCCGCTCGCCCGCGTCGAGCAGCTGCCTGAGCTCGCGTGCGGCAAGGAGAAGGGCCGAGCCGCCGACGGTGACCGAGCGGCTGGCGAAGGTGCCCATCCCCTCGGGGATCTCGGCGGTGTCGCCCCACCGCACCTCGACGTCCGCGGGCTCGACGCCGAGCGCCTCCGCGGTGATCTGCGCAAACGTCGTCTCGTGCCCCTGGCCGTGTGGCGAGGAGCCGGTGCGGACGACGATGCGGCCGTCCTCCCGCAACTCGACCGCGGCCGTCTCCCAGCCGGGTCCGACGCGCTCGACGTACATTGCGACGCCGACGCCGACATGCTCGGCCTTCGGCCCGAGCTCGGCGAGCTCGAGCGCCCGGTCGAGCGCACCCTCGTAGTCGCCCGAGTCGTACGTGAACCCGAGCGGCGTCCGGTACGGAAAGGCAGCCCGCGGAACGAGGTTGCGGCGGCGCAGCTCGACAGCGTCCATCCCCAACTCCCGCGCGGCGAGGTCGACGAGGCGCTCGAGGATGTAGGCCGCCTCGGGCCGGCCGGCGCCCCGGTACGGCCCGGTCGGCACCTTCGTGGTGGCGGCTCCGACCACCTCCACGTCCGCAGCCGGGATCGCGTAGCAGCCCGTCAGCAGCTTGCCGGCCGTCAGAGGAGCCACGGCGGTCGTCGTGTAGAGGTAGGCGCCGAGGTCGCCCACGTACCGAGCCCGCACGGCGACCATGCGCCCATCGTCGGCAAGCGCGAGCTCCGCCTCGGCGTCCGCCCCACGGCCCTGGTAGGAGGCGAGCGCGTTCTCGGTGCGCGTCTCGATCCACTTCACCGGTCGGTCGAGCTCGAGCGCACAGAACGCGACGGCCGCCGTCTCCGCTGTGGCGACGCCCTTGCTGCCGAAGGCGCCCCCGACGTCGGGCACGATGATTCGGAGTCGTTCGGGGTCTCGCCGGAGCACCGAGGACAGACCGACCAGCTGGCGGTGCGTGTCCTGCGCCGAGATCCAGAGCGTGAGCAGGTCCTCCGCGGCGTCGTAGGAAGCGATCGTGCCCCGCGGCTCGAGCGGTGAGGCAATCAGCCGTGGCATCCGTAGCCGCGCGGACACGACGATGTCGGCTTCGGCGAACGCGCGGTCGACGTCACCTTCGACGCAGCGCCACCGGATCAGCACGTTGTCGGGAGCCTCGTCGTGAAGGGGCGTCGACGCGTCGCCGGGCCTCAGGACAGGCGGCAGAACGTCGTACTCCACAGAGACGAGCTCCGCCGCATCAGCCGCCTGTTCGGGTGTCTCGGCGACGACCACGGCGACAGCCTGGCCCACGTAGCGGACGCGGTCGGTCGCCAGCACGGGGTGGGTGATACGCACGATCTCCGCCTCGGGTGAGGGGCTGACCGGGAACGGGCCGGCGCGGCCGTCCAGATCGCGGCCCGTCAGGATTTTCCGCACGCCCGGCCGCGCGAGAGTCGCGGTCGTGTCGACGTCGAGCAACCTCGCGTGCGCGTACACGCTCCGGACGAACGCCGCGTGCAGCATTCCGGGCAGGCGAAGGTCGTCGACGAAGCGGGACTCACCGGTCGTGAAGCGCCGATCTTCGGCCCGGGTCAGCGAGCGGCCGATCCAGCGGCCCAACGCAACCTTCATCCGGCGATCAGCGGCTCGAAGGGCACGTTGCGCAGCGACTCGGCGCCTTTGCCACCGACGACCGCCCCGAGGATCGGGAGGGCCGTCAACTCGGCGGCTCCGCGCTCGACTCCTCCTCGGACTCGAGCCCACGCAGCCGCACGTACTGCGCAACCACGTTGACCCGGGTCGATCGCGGACAGCAGCTCTCGCTGCCGCAGGGAGTGCTGCCAGGGCATCCCCATCCCCGAGGTGCGGCCGAGGCCGACGAAGCGCACCCGCCCGCGGTCGGCCTCGATCTCCGAGAGGCGCCGAGCAACGGCGTCAGCTGCGTGGTTGCGGGCCCG
Source organism: Gaiellaceae bacterium (assembly GCA_046262635.1). GTDB lineage: Bacteria > Actinomycetota > Thermoleophilia > Gaiellales > Gaiellaceae > JBHEMK01. The sequence goes on along the minus strand of JBHEMK010000160.1, from coordinate 3,725 downwards.
CTCGATCACCGGCACGTCCTCCCGCGCACCCGGCACGTGGTTCGCGAGCCCGACGAAGAGCGCGGCGTCGAGATGCTCCGTGCGCGGATCGACGAGGGAGCGATGGTGCAGGTCGAGGTACTGCGACGACCAGACCGGATTGACGTCGTTGTGGCGATGCATCCCGAAGTTGCCGAAGACGACCAGCGCCTCGGGCTCGTGCTCATCCATCAGCTCCCGCGCGAGCCGGCAGCGGCGCGCGCCATCTCCTGCGGCGAGAACCTCGAAAACCTCACGCCGCGAGCTGCTGCTTCAGCCAGTCGGCGACGAGCGGCCGGGACTTGTACGGAATGTTGTTGCAAACGTGGTTTCCCTCGTCGAACAGCACCCACGTCGAGTTCGGTGCCGAGTCCGCGATCTTCTTCGACTCCCTCCAAAGGACGAGCCGATCGAGCTTTCCGGTCAAGACGAGGAGCGGCTGCTCGATCCTCTCTGCCACGCCCTCGAGCGAGAGCTCGGAGGCCTTCTCGCGCGCCGCTTCGGGGCTCGCTGCACCCGCGTGGTGCTGGAAGGTCTCCTTCGTCAACGTTGGACGCGCGTCCCAGGCCTCGCCGAAGTTGAACGGGCCGCTGACGCCGGCCACCGCCTGCACGCGCGGCTCGAACGCGGCCGCGCGCGGGGCGTAGTAGCCACCGAGGCTGACGCCCGCGAGTCCGACCGGGCCCTCCCAGCCGACGTGGTCCAGCGCGGCGCACACGGCAACCTCGTAGTCCGGCCGGATGCTCGTCGTGTACCCGGTTTCGCCCTGACCCGGCCCTTCGAGCGAGAGCGTCGCCATGCCGCGCTGGAGGAAAACGTTCTCCCACGAGAAGAACTCCTCCTTGGTCGAGTCGAGCCCCGGCAGCAGGAGCACGAGAGGCGCCCGCGTCCGCTCGAGCCCAGCCGGCCGTCGCAGGCTGCCCACCATGGTGGTCTTCTCAAATGGGATCTCGATTCGCTCCGCGCGGGGGTCGAGTAGCCGGTGCACGTGGGCGAGCGCGGCGACCGCCTTGTCGGCCGCTTGCCGGTACAGGTTCAGGTCGACCATCCAGACGAACTTCGCAAAGTGGTACGAGAGCGCCGCGTGGTTCCACGCCTTGCCGGCGGTCAGCGTTCGTCCTTGCTCCTCTGCGGCGCGGGCGATCTGCGCGTGCGCGTCGCCGTTCTCGACCCACGCGGGCAACCACTCAGGCCAGGTCTCGACGCGCGAAGTGACGCGGCCGAAATCGTTGATGTCCACCCCCTGGGAGACGAACCGGGGCGCCCAGTTCGCGACCGCAGCCTGCACGCGGTCGTCAGCCACCGGCCACCACCTCCTCGATCGACCTCCCGAAGTCCTTCAGCATCACCATCGCGGCGTTCCGTCCGGGACCGGCCGAGACTGACGCACCCGGATGCGTGGTCGACCCGGTCTGGTAGAGGCCGTCGATCGGCAGCCGGTGAACCGCCCACCCGGGCACCGGCCTGAGCCCACCCGACTGGGAGGGACCCATCTCGCCACCGTGGCAGGAGCCGTGCCAGTTGTGCGCATTCAGTCGCTCCAGGTCGAGCGGGCTCTTGACGAGCGTCGCGAGGAGTGTCTCGTCAGTGAGATTCGGTGCGTAGCGGCGCAGGTGATCGAGGTTCGCCCGCGAGACGGCCCCGGCAAGCTCGTCCCAGCATTCGGGACCCTCGCGGAGATCGTAGGGGTGGAAGCCGATCACCTTCAGCGTGTGCCGCCCGGCGGGGGCGCGGTCAGGATCGGCCACCGTCGGGCAGACGACGAGCAGAGGCGGCTCGTCCAGCGCGAGTGCGCCACGGCGGATGTCCCAGCCGACCCGCAGCAGCCGGTCGACCGAATCGGCGGTTCCCGAGGCGACCGCCTCAATCTCGCCGCCGTCGACCGAGAAGCGCGGTGCGACCGTCGTGGCGTAGTGCGTCACGAACATCGAGACGCCGACGTGCCACTCGTCGACGCCGGCCAGGAAGTCGTCGCCCCACGCCTCTGCCGGCGCCAGGTCGGGAAGGTGCTTCAGGTGGATCGAGGAGAGAACGCCCCGGCGGGCGAGGAATCGATCGCCGGTCTCCGTCTCGACGCCGGCGCAGCGACCGCCTTCGACGACGAAGGCGGTCACGCGGTGCCCGGGCAGGAGCGTGCCCCCTCCCTCCTCGATCACGCGGCAGAGCGCCTGCGGCAGCGCGCCCGAGCCGCCGCGCGGCAGCGTCCAGCTGTGCTGCTGCCGGCCGTAGACGAGCGAGTACGCAAGCGGACCGGTTCCGGCGAGATCCGGCGGCTGCAGGGTCATGAACGCCATCCAGAGCATGAAGGCGCGCACGTGCCGCTCCTCGAACTGGCGCTCGATCACATTCCAGGCACTCTCGGCCTGCCGCCGCAGCCAGCGGTTCCCGTCCGGCAGCTGGCCGAGCCGCTCCTGCAGCGACGGGCCGAAGCCGATCGGCGTGTAGCGGTGGGCGCCGAACACACCCTTCGCACGGTCATACTCCTCGATCAGGCGTCGGTAGGCCGATGCGTCCGCGCGCGAAAACTTGGCGACCTCGCCGCACGTGCGGTCGAGGTCCCGCCACTGCGTCAGGGAGCTGCCGTCGGGGAAGGGGAGGTGGACGACCGGATCCGGGTGGATGTACTCGAGCCCGTAGTCGCCGAGACGCAGCTCGTCGTCCCGCAGCATCGGACTCGCCTGGACCAAGGTGTGGGCGGTCGAGCACGTGTCGTGCCGGAAGCCGGGCAGCGTCAGCTCCTCCGTGGCGGTGTCCCCGCCGAGGATCGGGCGCGCGTCGAGGACACAACACTCGAATCCCGCGCGGGTGAGATAGGCCGCAGCGACGAGAGCATTGTGGCCGGCCCCGGCGACGACGACATCGAACGACTCGCTCATCGGCTAGCGTCCTACGCAGCAATGGCACGGATCAGCTACGTCGACCCCGGGTCGATCGACGACCCGGAGCTCGCCGCCGACATGGAGCATTCGCGGCTCCACGGGACGCCGCGACCCGAGACGCAGGCGATCCGCTTCCACGTCCCGGCGGTCGCCAGGGCGTTCATGCGGCCCTGGAAGAGCATCTTCCGTGAGGGGCAGGTCGAACACTCGCTCAAGGAGCTGTGCCGGGTCTACGTCTCGCAGTCGATCGACTGCCACTACTGAGGATCGCAACGGTCTCTCCGGGGCGGAGAGCAGGGGCTCACCGAGTCGGACTACAAAGAGCTGCTGGAGTTCGAGCGCTCGAACAGGTTCACCGACCGGCAGAAGGCCGCCCTGCTCTACACGAGCATGCTGGTCTGGAACCCCGAGGGCGCCGACGAGTCCGTCTGGGCAAGGCTGCGGGAGCACTTCACCGATGAGCAGATCATCGAGCTCGGCTCCTTCGTCTGCCTCACCTACGGGCAGCAGCGCGTGATCAAGACGTGGGGGGTCGATCACGGCGAGCTGCTCGCCGACACGACGGGCGGCCTCGCAGCCGGCGGCGCGGAGGGCTAGGTGCAGCACGTCTCCGGTAGCGCCGACGACGTCCGCGCCCGCGTGCCCGCCGTGCTCGCAGCGTGGGAGTTCATGCGCGACAACGTGCTCGAGGCCGGGGTCGTGGACCAGCGGCTGAAGGAGCTCGCCTTCCGCTACCTCGCCCAGGACCCCGAGACCTTGGACTTCGACCGTTTCGCAGGCCGCGAGCGGCTCGCACTGGAGTGGGCAAACGCGATCGCCTGGGAGGCC
>JBHEMK010000159.1:0-16795 GCA_046262635.1 Gaiellaceae bacterium | reverse complement strand
GAGCCTGCAGATGCAGATCCGCAAGACGATCAAGACCCGAGGCCATTTCCCCAACGACGACGCTGCCCTGCGGTTGATCTGGCTCGCGATCCAGCGCGCCAAGACCAACTGGCGAACCTGTTACAACTGGACGCAGGCGATGGCAGTCCTACGCATCCACTTCGGAGACCGCATCCCTGACAACGCCTAACCACCCACCGATACACAGAAAAACGCGCAGGCTCCCCGCTTGGCGTTCACGCCGCCCGCACGAGCGGCCATCAACGCCCGCAGCGCCTCACGCTCTCCGCTGCTGCGCGGGCGCGCAGCCCGCTTCTGCTCGATCACGCTCCGAGCGGCAGGAACCGCGTTGAGGGCATCGGTCTTGCCGGCCGGGCGGCGCTCCCGCCGCAGCCGGCCGATCTCGAACACCTGCTCACCCTGCTCGGCGAGGAAGCGGGCCAAGCCGGCCCCGAACGAGCCGGCCCCTCGATCGCGAACGCACCTCGCCCCGGCGCCTGCCGCTCGGCGACCCGCAGCGCTTCCGCCTAGCCGCCGCTGTCGGCGGCCGCGCTCGACTCGACCACCACCACGCCGCTGCGCAGCTCCACGACGGCGATCGCCTGCGCGTCACGGTGCGGGTCAATGCCAACGACGAAGTCCAGCTCGTCTGCAAGCATCTCGAACGACCTCCAGCCCAGGTTGGGGGACGACTCCGGTGCCGGTCGGGGATGAGAGCCGCTGACGGCAGCACTGTGACGGGTCAGGCCCGGCAGGGCGGACAGGCTTCTGATCAGGCCAACCAGCGGGCGCCAGGCTGGCACCGGTCTCTTCGCCCGGACACATCCCCACCAAGACACCCAACAGGAGGGGTCAGTGCATAAACGAGTCACGAACAAAGAGCACCGGCACCACCCTGACAACCACCCCAGACGGGACCCCCCACACACTCACAGTGCGTAAAGTCGGTTTTTCCTGCAAATCCACCGGTTCGATGGTTCGACGATCCGGACCGAGTTTACGCACGCAGACGCGACCGTGGCTATAGAGGGAGCACGTGCCGAGCACGATGTACGTGAGGTGTACGCGGAGAGTAGTGCTGGCCCACCTGGCCAAACGCTGCTACCTGCATCAACAAACGAACCCTCTATCAGGCTCGAACTGATGACCCCCTCCTTTCCCCGGCAACCGGTGGCAACGGTTTCGGCCTGTTTGAGCCGTTCTTGGTGTCGTCGGGTTTGCCACTGGTTGCCGCTGGTTGCGCCCGCTCGGCTCCACAAGTGTTCCAATCCGCTGTGGGGGGTTCGACTCCGGCTTCCTCCACTCCGTCCGCCTCGCCCGCTCCGCAGCGCACCGAGGTGCGCCGCTGGTTCCCGCTCGCAGGGTGCCTCAGCCGACGACGTAGTCGTTCTGCATCGCCCAGAGCGCGGCGGCGGCTGGGTCGAGACGCCAATTTTCGTGTAGATGTGCTGGATGTGGTGGTCGGCGGTCTTGGGGGAGATGACGAGCCGGTCGGGGATCTGGCGGGTCGTGAGGCCACGTGCGGCGAGTTGAAGCACGTCGACCTCCCGCCGTGACAGTCCGCCCCGATTCTCGGGCCGCTTCCGCATACGAGCTTCAGGCTCGCTGTGGCCCGCGGCGACGAGAACGGCGCGTGTTGCACTCGGCTCGAGCACGCGGTCTGATTCGAGGCGACGCAGCTCGGCGGCCGCCTCGTCCTCGGAGAACCGCGGCCGATCTGCGCGCTCTGTGGTCATGCCGACGTAGATCTCGGTTGCCGCCAGCACGCAAGCTCTGCGATGACCTGTGTCCGATCGGAGCCGCCTGTGGTAGCCCGATCCGTTGCACTTCTCGTGATGAGCCGAGGCGGCCGGGGTCAGGGTGGCGAAGGCCGGCGAGCGGCGCAGCATCTGCTCGGTGAGCATCGGGTGAAGCTCGACGCGCTCGAACCCCCTGCGCGTCAGCCGGCCGGGCTTGTCCCAAATCGAGTTCGGCACCGCACTCGTGCCGAAGTCGGGCACGAGTGCCGCTCGGCGAAGCGCGGTCGTGTCTCTCTTCGGAGGGACCCGAGTACGCGGGCGGCATCGGCCGCGAGCTGCGCACACCGGCGGCTATGCCCGCCCCAGTACAACGACTTGAGATCGATGAGGTCGGCCACCACCTCGAGCGCGTGGGTCGAGCGCCTCGCCCTCCAGCGTGCGCCGGGGCTCATGCTCGAGCGCGAGGACGGCGTCCCACGGCTCGGTCTCGTGGAGCCGCTCGAACCAGGCGGCGCCGTAAGACAGCCCGCATCGCTCGCTCGCCCAGCGGCCGCCGCTCGCGAAACCGCCGCCAGCTAATGAGCCGGCCGCGCCAGCGCAGCCGTGGCGCTCGCGCGGTTACGGCGGCGCGACCGGCTCGCCGGGCTCCTGCACGAGTACGAGCTGGCCGCGTAGCCGGCCGGCATCGGTCGAACCTACCCGGATTTTTGTATTACTACTACGCGCGTGTGGAGATCCACGGAGCGGCTCGCAAGCACGGCATCGGCGATGACGACATCCGCCAGGAGGCCGAGTACGCCCTCGTCGGCTACGCGCTCGAGCAAGGCCAGGGCGAGCCGCGGCGGACGCTCCTCCTTGGCCCGGACCGCGCCGGCAACCTGCTCGAGATCATCGTCCTCGAGCTCGACGACGGCAGCCGGCTGGCGATCCACGCCATGCGGATGCGCCCCGGCTACAACGACCTTCTCCCATGAGCCGTAAACGACAGCCGACAAGCGGCGGTGTCCCGGCCACCGACGAGCTGATCGACAAGCTTTCCACCGAGGCCGAGCGCGGCTACGACCCGATCGCCCTTTGCGGTCGGCCACGCCTCGGCGCCGGCCCCTCAGAGATCGTCCCCGTCCGGCTCAATCCACAACTGCGGCACGCCCTTCAGCAGCGCGCCGACGAAGAACACACCACCCAAAGCGACCTCATCCGCCGCGCCCTACGCCGGTACCTCCACGTCGCATAGACGCGGACGGACAGGAACGCCGCTGGCCGGCGGACCCGTTCTCACTCGCAACTGATTAATCGGCACGCACAGGATGATCGAGCTGTCTGGCGAGGGGCCGGTGACGTGGCTGATCAGGGCATGGTTGTCCGCTGTGCCGCGTTCTCTCCGAGGCGGAAGTCTGCGCGGTTGGCCGTGCGCAAGTGGCACGCGCCGCCTACGATCCGCCGAGATGAGCGAGCGCATCCACATCCCTGCTCGCGAGGGGAGGGCCGTCCGCCTCGCTGCGGGACGTAGCTTCCGCGTGGTCGACGTCGAGGGCGGCCAGGTCGCGGACACCTGGGCGTTCGTCGGAGACGACACCGGCGAGTTCCACTCAGCGCAGCACACCCGGGCCGTCAACTCGCGCCTCTTCCCGCCGGTCGGAGGGCAGTTCGTGACGAATGCCCGGCGGCCGATCCTGACGCTGGAGGAGGACGCGACGCCCGGCATCCATGACATGCTGATCGCCGCGTGCGACCCGCCGCGCTACATCCCGCTCGGGGTCACTGGCTGGCACGCCTCATGTGAGGAGAACCTCCACAACGCGCTTCGGGCGATGGACGTTGAGCCGCCGCGCTATGCGCCTCAGCCGATCAACCTCTTCATGAGCACGCCCGCGCGCACGAGCGGCGAGATCGAGTGGTTGCCGGCCGAGACGAAGGCGAGCGACTACGTCCAGCTTCGTGCGGAGCTCAACCTGATTCTCGCGGTGTCGGCCTGTCCGCAGGATATCCTCTCGATCAACGAGGGTCGGCCGACGCCGATCGAGATCGAGCTCCTGTAGGAGCCGGCGGGTACTCGACGAGCAGCACACCGCGGCACGGGCGGTCGAGCGACGCGTAGACGTGCGGCCGGTCGCCGGGGAAGCGAACGAAGTCCCCCAGGGCGAGCTCGGCCGGCGCGTCAGCTGGCCCGACGAGCATGCGGCCCGACGTGACGAGTACACGCTCGACGATTCCCGGCCCGTGCGGCAGCCCCTCGTGTCGACCGGAGAGGGCGAACTCGAAGACCTCCGTCAGACCCGATCGCTCGAGCCGGTCGAGTAGCCGAAGGTCGAGCGGCGGATCTGCCGACTGGCTCGCGACGTGGACGCCGTCGTCGGAGCGGACGACCGAGACCTCTACCGCGTCCGGCTGCTCGAGCAGATCGCTGAAGGCGACGCCGAGACCGAGCGCGAGCGCCCACAGCGTCTCGATCGTCGGGTTCCCGCGCCCCTTCTCGAGATTCGCCAGCGTGGCCTTCGCGACGTGTGACCGCGCTGCCAAGTCGGCGAGCGAGAGTCGCTGCGCGGTGCGGATGCGGCGCAGGTTTCCGCCGATTGTCTTGACGACCAGGTTCATACCAATAGAATGCCCGAATCGCGCTTTACACTAGTACACCGGCAGCGACCGCCGGCCGGGAGCTCGTCGCATCGGTCGAACGCGGAGCGATCGCACTCGCAGAGATTCCGGCTTCGACCAGCGAGGAGGCGCGACTCGCCTGGCTCGAGAAACGGCTGCGTGGCGCGGCAGGCGAGCGCTCCCGCGACGAGGCCGGCAACCTCGTCTGGCGGTGCGGCGAACCGCCGTTCCGGCTCGCGCTCCTCGCACATGTGGACACTGTCTCCGCCGCCGACGTGGCTCACGCCGTCGTTGAGGAGAACGGCTGGTTATGCGGACCGGGCATCGGCGACAACGCGCTGGCGGTCTCGGTCGCCGCGTGCGTCGTCGAGGCCGCCGCCGCCGATCTTCGTACGCCGTTTGCGGTCGTCTTCACCGTCGGCGAGGAGGGGCTCGGTGGTCTCGTCGGCGCACGCCATGCGTGCGCTGCGCTCGAGTCGGTGATCTCCCTCGAGGGCGCCGCGTCGACGCAGTCTGCGTGGACGCGGTCGGCTGCGTCCGCGTGGCCTTCGCGGTCTCCGGCCGGGGCGGCCATTCGTGGTGGGACCGGGGCCGTCCGAGCGCGACACATGCGCTCGTGTCGCTACTGGAAGAGCTCCTGGCGGGCGGTCCCGACGGCGTCTCGCTCAACGTCGGTCGCGTCGGCGGGGGGCGAGGCGGTGAACGCGATCGCGCGGCACACCGGGGGGGTGGTCTTAGCGCGTTCGCCCGACGAGGCGTCTCTCGAAGCGGCTTACCAGGTGTTCCGCCGGATCACGGTCGGCGACGGGCTCGAGCTGACGGTCGAGACACTCGATCGTCGTCCGGCCGGTAGGCTCGACCGCAGACATCCATTACTCGTCGCGGTGCGCGAGGAGCGGGCGAAGCTCGACCTCCCCGACCGGTTTTTGGACGGCTCGACCGACGCGAACGCGGCGCTCGCATTGGGAATCCCGGAGCTCACGCTCGGCTGTGCGCGAGGCGCCGACATGCACGCGCCGTCAGAACGGATCGAGCGCAGCTGGATCGCCGACGGCGTCGCACAGCTCGACCTGGTGCTGCGGCGGCTGCTCACGTGACTCGAAGGGAGGCAGAGTGATCCGGACCGGTGACGAGTACCGTGAGTCGATCCGCGACGGCCGCGAGGTGTGGATCGAGGGCGAGCGGGTCGCCGACGTGACGAGGCACCCGGCGTTCAAGCCGATTGTCGATGTGCGCGCGTGGATCTACGACCTCGCGCACGAGGAAGGGTCGCGCAAGGTGATGTCGTACGCCGACGCCGAAACTGGCGAGCGGTGCGCGATCGGGTCGAAGCCGCCGCTGACGAAGGAGGACTGGCACGCAAAGCGAGCTGCGGTCGATCTCGTCCTCGACGGCGTCGGAGGTGTGGTCACGCGCGTCGGCGACGAGACCGTCGGCGAGATGTGGTCGCTCTTCGACGGGCAGGACGTCCTGAACGAGATCGACGCGACGTTCGCGGAGAACATCCGGCGCCACGTCCGGAAGGCCGGCCTGCTCGACCCGTTCCACGTCTCTGCGAACACGGATCCGAAGGGCGACCGCTCGAAGCGGCCGCAGGACCAGGATCCCGACGTCCTCCTCCGCGTAGTAGGTGAGAACGACAATGGAATCGTCGTCCGGGGCGCCAAGTTCGAGACAGCCGCCCCTTACGCGAACCAGGCGTTCGTAAAGCCCACGATCGCTGACTGGGGCGGGGAGACGCTCTCGGACTACGCCGTCGGCTTCCTCGCGGAAATGGGGGCCCCCGGCATGAAGTTCATCTGCCGCTCCGGATTCGCAGGGCGGCTGCCGGCCGAGGACTACCCACTCTCGAACTGCGTGGACGAGGTCGACACGATGATCGTCTTCGACGACGTCGAGGTCCCTTGGGAGAACGTCTTCTTCTACCGACACACCCCCGCGGCGGCATTCATTCGCGCCACGCTCCACCGCTACAGCATGTTCGCGTACGTCCAGCGCCACCTGCGCCTCGCCGACCTGCTCGTCGGCACCGCATACGCGAACGCCCAACAGACAGGGACGAAGATGCACCAGGGCGTGCGCGAGAAGCTGGCGCAGCTCGTCTGCTACCGGGAGAGCATCAACGCGCACCTGACGGCGGCCGTGGAGCTCGCCGAGCCGAGCCCGGCCGGCCTGCTCATGCCGAACCAGGCGCTCCTCTACACCGGCCGTGTCCTCGCGTGCACGCAGCTGCCGGAGATGATGCACCTCGTCCGCGACCTGTGCGGCTGCCAGATGAGCCTAATGCCAAGCGCGTCGACCTTCCGTGACCCGGAGGCCGGTCCGTGGCTCGCAAAATACTTCCGTGTCGGCGACATCGACGCGGAAGAGCGACGGAAGCTGTTCGCGTTCGCGCGCGACCTGGTCAACTCCGACTACGCGGGGCACCGGCTGACGTTCCAGCTCTTCGCGCAGTCACCGCCGTTCGCGCACCTGCTCGCGGTCTACAATAACTACGACTTCGAGCGTGCCACGGCGCTCGTGAAAGCGGGTGCCGGGATGGCGGAGGTCAGGAGCGCCGCGTGACGGACCGCATCGACGTCGGCGGCCACGTCCGCATTCGCCCCTTCAACACGGCGGAGAGCTATCCCGAGCAGCGGCTCGGCAACGATCTCTGCCAGGCGGTCGTCGCGGGCAAGACGATCTACCTGCGCGGCCAGGTCGCGCAGGAACTCGAAACGCACGAGAACGTCGCCGTCAGCGATCCCGAAGGACAAGCGCACAAAGTGATGGACAATGTCGAGCTGCTCTTGGCGGAAGCCGGCGCGTCGCTCGAGCACATCGTCTCGTGTCACGTCTACCTGATCGACATCCGCCACCGCGAGCGGGTCTACCGCGTCCTCGGTGAGCGGCTGCGGGGCGTCTATCCGGTCTTCACCGGGCTCGTCGTAACGGCGCTCGCCCGGCCGGAGTGGGTCGTGGAGGTCACTGCGACGGCGGTGCTGCCGTGACATTCTCCCTCGTCGGCCGTTGCGAGCGAACCGGAATGCTCGGCGCGGCCATCACCTCCTCGAGCCCTGCCGTGGGAGCCCGCTGCGCCTTCGCGCGCGCCCGCGTCGGCGCCGCCTGCACGCAGAACGTGACCGACCCTGCGCTAGGCCCGAAGCTACTCGACGCGCTCGAGGCGGGACGCGCGTCAGAGGAGGCGCTCCGCGCGGTGGTGGCGAACGCGCCGCACGTGGAGTACCGCCAGCTCGCTCTCGTCGACACGTTCGGTAGGGCAGCGGTGTTCTCCGGCGACCGTGCCCTTGGCAGGGCCGCGACCGCCACGGCCCCCGGCTGCGCGGCGGCAGGCAACCTCCTCGCAACCGATGCCGTCCCGGCGGCGGTCGTCGAGGCGTTCCTCGCCGACCCGAACGGGCACCTCGGCGACCGTCTGATCGCCGCACTCGAGGCGGGGCGGGACGCCGGCGGCGAGGAAGGGCCCGTACACTCGGCCGGCATCGTCTTCGTCGATGCGGTCCCGTGGCCGATCACGGACCTGCGCGTCGACTGGTGCGAGGGCGACCCGATCGATGAGCTCCACCGTCTCTGGGAGCGATGGAAGCCCCAGGCGGACGACTACGTTACACGCGCCCTCGATCCCGCCTCCGCGCCCGGCTTCGCGGTTCCGGGAGCCGAGTAGATTCCGGTCTGGACATGCCCACCAATGATGACAAGCTCACGATCCCTAGGAAGAAAAGGAGGACGATATGCGCAGCTACCTGATCGCAGCCGTCACCGTCGGAGTCGTAGCGCTCGCGCTTGTCGCAGCGGCACTCGGCGGCAGCGCAGCGAAGGCGTCGAGCTCGTCGAGTGCCAACGTGAATCTCGCGTTCTCGACGTGGAACGGCTACATCGGCCTCGTGATCGCCGCGAAGGAGGGCTATTTCGCGAAGCATGGCGTCAACGTCAAGTACACGGTGATCGAGGACCCGGTGCAGCGCTTCAACGCGCTCAAGGCCGGCAGTCTGAACGCGATCGCGACCACGGTCGACACCTTCTCGCGGACGAACGCGGAGGGGATCGCCTCGACGATGGTGCTCGGCCTCGACGCGTCCGTCGGCGGTGACGGCATCGTATCGCAGAAGAGCATCACGACGGTCAAGCAGCTCAAGGGCCAGAAGGTGGGCGTCAGCAACGGCTCGACGAGTCAGTGGCTGCTCGCCTACGTCCTCCAGCAAAACGGCATGTCGCTGAAGGACGTCAAGCAGGTCGACATGACAGCGGGCGACGCCGGTGCGGCGTTCGCGGCCGGCCGCGTTCCCGTCGCGGTAACCTGGCAGCCGTGGCTCGACCGGGCGAAGTCGAACAAGCACGGGCACGTGCTCGTCGACACGCACAAGTACCCGACGATCATCGTCGACGAGGTCGCGTTCGCGCCGAGCTTCATCAAGGATCACCCGGCGACGGTCAAGGCCTTCATCGCCGCGTACTCCGATGCGCTGAAGCTGCTGAAGACGAACCCGAGCAAGGCGTTCGGCGACGTGACCAAGTACCTCGGGCAGACGCCCGCCGCGATCAAAGCGACGATGAAGGACGTGCCGATCTGGTCGATCGCCCAGAGCAAGGCCTATTACGGCACGCCTGCGCACCCGGGCCCGATCTACAAGGTGTTCAACTCCTCGGCGAAGTTCTGGAAGACGATCGGTCAGATCAAGTCGCTTCCGAACGCGAAGACCGCCATCGACGGCACCTTCCTGCAGGCCGCTCATTGAGAAGCAGAGGTCGCCGTGAGGCGACCGCGGCGCCCACGACGGCAGCGGCGAACCTGCCGCTGTCGGGCGCCGCGCGCGCCCCGCGCCGATCGAGCCGGCTGCTCGCCCCGAAGGAGCCGATCCCGCGCCCGCTCGCCATCGGGCTCGGCCTCTCCAGCTTCGCGCTTGTGCTCGCGCTGTGGGCGGCGCTCTCATACGGCGGCGCCGTCCAACCCTTCTTCCTCCCGAGCCCGGGCGCCGTCGCCAAGGCGCTCTACACCCTGTTCGTCCACCAGGGGTTCGCCGCTGACGTCTGGGCGAGCACCCGGCGGATCATGCTCGGCTTCGTCCTCTCCGCGTTGATCGGCATCCCGCTCGGCATCGCGATCGGCTCGTTCCGCGTCGTGCAGGCCTTCTTCGAACCGCTCGTCGCAGCCGTTCGCTACATGCCCGCCTCGGCATTCATCCCGCTCCTGATCATCTGGTTCGGCATCTACGAGAACGAGAAACTCGCCGTCATCTTCATTGGCGTCTTCTTCCCCCTGACGTTGCTGATCGCCGACGTATCGGCGAACGTGCCCAAAGAGCTCGTCCAGATCGCGTACACGCTCGGCGCCTCGCGCTGGCAGGTGTTCTGGCGCGTCCTCCTGCCGGCGTCGTGGCCGGGCGTCGTCGACAACCTCCGCATCGGCGTCGGCTGGGCCTGGACCTATCTGATCGTCGCGGAGCTCGTGGCCGCCGACAAAGGCATCGGGCACGTGATCCTCTCGGCAAGCCGCTTCCTGCAGACCGACCAGATCATCGCGGGCATCATCACGATCGGCGCGCTAGGCCTTCTGACGGACGCATTCTTCCGCTGGCTCTACCGCGTCCTCTTCCCCTACGCGGAGAGGATCAGCCGGTGAGCGCGATCGCGGTACGCAATATCTCGATGGTCTTCGAGACACGTCGCGGTGGGGTGCAGGCGATCGACGACGTGTCACTCGAGATCCCCGACGCGCACTTCGCATGCATCGTCGGGGCCTCTGGCTGCGGAAAGTCGACGCTGCTCAACATCATGGCCGGGCTGATCGAACCGACGGACGGCGACGTTCTCATCGACGGTCACCCGATCGGTGGCCCCGGCGAGGACCGCGGAATGGTCTTCCAGCGCTACACGCTCTTCCCGTGGCTGCGCGTGCGCGAAAACATCGAGTTCGGACCGAAACTCAAAGGGATCGGCAAGCGGGGACGGCGAGAGATCTCCCACGCGCTCTTGGAGGAGATGAATCTCTCGGAGTTCGCCCACTCGTACCCGAAGGAGCTCTCCGGCGGGATGCAGCAGCGCGTCGCGATCGCCCGCGCGCTCGCGAACGACCCGAAGGTGCTCCTGATGGACGAGCCGTTCGGAGCACTCGACGCGCTCACGCGCGCCGTTGCGCAACGGTTCCTGACCGAGATCTGGGAGCAGCACCGCCGGACGATCTGCTTTGTGACACACGACATCGACGAGGCGATCTTCCTCGGCGACACCATCTTCGTGATGAGCCCGCGCCCTGGGCGGCTGCAGGAAACCGTGCGCGTCGATATCCCCCGGCCGCGCTCACTCGACGACATCGGTGCGCTGCGATTCGCCGAGCTCAAGCGTCAAGTGGTAGGCCTGATCCTAGGCGAAGGAACCGCGCCGGCGCAGAGCGTACTTTGACCCTTTCCCTGACATGGAGCAGAGTGTCAAGGGTGGGGCTCTGGTTGCTGGGGTTGTTCTCGGCCTGGAGCAGCGGATGGTCCGGGGCAGCGACGGTGGGTCAGACTGACATTCGCCGGTCGGGACGGCATGACTGGTAACCGTCGGGAGCTGCCTCTGTCTAACGTCGCGGGTCACCGGCGGGCTGTCCCATGATCGAGGAGGTCGAGATGGTCGCGAGGACGTCGAGTTGGAAGGGGTCGCCGGAGACGTTGGAGCGGTGGGCGGAGCACGTGGAGAAGCAGGTCAAGCCGTTCGTCGCGGCGCTAACCGGCACGCCGGCGCAGTGTTTCTAGTCGATCGCGAGAATGGTACTGGGCTGACGCTGACGTTGTGGGAGAGCGAGGACGCGGCCGCGGAGACGGATCGCAACGCCGAGCAGAGCCGGGCGAGTACGGTCGAGGCGACTGGTATCGAGCTGGTCGAGCGCGGCCGTTGGGAGGTTGTTGCGCGGCTGTGATTGGGGGCGGGTCGGTCTACGATCCGATCATGTCGTGTCGCGTCGTAGGCCAGCGATGATCAGCGGCGCAGCGCAGACCAACCTTGTGGCGGCGATCGCTGACACGTGCTCCGGGCTGGGCTCGACCTCGACGAGCTGCGTCGCCGGCTGCTTCCGCCCCTCCGCCGTGCGGTGTCTGTCGATGCGCCCTGGTGGGCTGCGGCCCATCCCGCGACGCTGCTGTTCAACCGCGCGGAGCGTGAGGAGATCCCGGCCGAGACCGGTCCGTACTTCGTCACCAACGAGTTCTTGGAAGACGACGTCAACAAGTGGACTGAGCTCGCGCGCGACCGGCACGGCCTGCGCACCCTGTGGGAGGCGACCGGCGGCAAGCCGCAGACAAGCGCACGCTATCGCGACATCCTCAAGCCGCTCCGTCTCGGTGACGAGCTGCGTGCTGTCCTGCGGGTCGAGGACCAATGTTGGAGCTACCTCTGCATGCACCGTGAAGGGCCAGCCGGATTCTCAGCGCAGGAGTCGCGGTTCGTCGAGCGGATCGCACCTCATCTCGCGGACGGCTTCCGCCTGGCGACGCTCATCGGCGACACGCTCGTTGAGGGCGTCTCGCCGCCAGGAGTGGTCGTGATCGCCGAAGACGGATCACGTTCGGCAGCGAATGCTGCGGCCGAGCGCTGGCTCGACGAGCTCGGCGCCGATCCGGGTCGCAACGAGCTTCCACTCGAGCTACTCGCGGTCGCCGCTCGACTGCAAGGCCTCGACGGCAGGGGGGAGCGGTCGCCGCGACTGCGCGTGCGAACCCGTGCTGGCCGATGGGCTGTTCTCCACGCCTCATGGCTTGCTGAGCCGCCGGCGCGTAGCGTCGCCGTGATCATCGAACACGCCACGGCCTCTGAGGTGCTACCGCTGCTTCTGCCGGCCTACGGATGACGCAGCAGGAGCGCCGCGTGACCGGGCTCGTCTGCCAGGGCCTGTCCACGACCGAGATCGCCGGCCAGCTGCACGTGACGACGAACACGGTCCAGGATCACCTCAACTCGATCTTCACCAAGACCGGCACGCGCAGCCGCCGAGAGTTGCTTGCCACACTGCTGAAGCAGCAGTACCACTAACGACTGCCCCGTCTTGACGGGCGCCAACATGACGCAACAGACGTGGAACTCGGGACTTGCTTTTCCGTCCGAAGCCTGGCCCAGCAGGGCCTCGAGTTCAAATCGCCCCAGCCGGCAGTGGGCGCGGCGACCTCCTACGGGGTTGGCGGCGCATTCGGGGGTGACGCCCGCGGGCTATCGCTGGGCTGAGACGGCGTGTCGGCGCCGGTAGCTCGTCATCTTGGCGCGGCTGCCGCAGCGGTCCATCTCGCACCAGCGCCGGCGGCGTGCGTGTGAGCGGTCGAGGTAGAGGAGCGAGCAGTTCGACCCGGCCGCGCACTCGCGGATTAGGTCGCGGTCCGGGCTGCTTAGGAGCTCGGCCGCCTCGCGCGCGATCAGCGCGAGCGCGGCCCGTACCGGCCGCTTGCCTGCCCAGTGGCGCTCGAGGCTGGCGTCGATCTGTGGGGCGAGCGGCGGCCGCTGCGTGCAGCGGTTGAGCATGTCGACGTCGTCGGCGTGCGGCGCCGTGCCTGCGAGCACTGCGCGCACCAGCCGATTCACCGTCTCGCGCAGGCGGCGTGCCTCCGCGAGGTCGCGCCCGGTCGCCTGCGCGTCGACCGGGAGCGCGGCTGCGGTGAGCCAGCGGTCGAGGTCGGTCGGCTCGCGCAGGCGCTCGACCGGCTCGCGGTGGCGGTCGCCCAGCGTCGAGAGGAGGTCGAGCGCTCGGTGGCCTGAGACGAAGCGGAACGCGAGCTCGTCCGGGTTGTTGACCGTCGCGCGCATCATGATTACCATATTAACCGGTAACTGCCTGAGCGAGGAGGAGTGTGGGATGGAACAGGCGATCACGCGGGAGCCGGGGCAGGGCCGGTCGGTGTCGCTGCGCGGCACCGAGGTGCGATTCACAGTCGAGAGCAGTCAGGCGACCGGGGTAAGCTGCACCGAGTGGGTGGCGGCACCCGGCTTCGACACGGGCCTGCACGTGCACGAGCGGCTCGAGGAGACCTGGTACGTGCTCGACGGCGAACTCGAGTTCCGTCTCGGGGAGGAGACGTTCACCGCGGTCGCCGGCGCGACTGTCTTCGTGCCGCCGCGCGTCGCGCACGCTTTCGCGAACTGCACCGAGGCGCCGGCGAAGTTCCTCCTGGTCATGTCGCCGCCTAGCCACGACCGTTACTTCGACGAACTCGCGCAGATCCTCGCCGTCGACGGGCCGCCCGACAGCGACGCGATCGCGGAACTGCGCCGCCGCTACGACACCGAGCAGATCTCCTCACTCACCGCCGGCCGCACGTAGCCGCGCTTCATCCTTCGGACGGGATCTTCTACGCCCGGACTGGTTACCAGTCTCCGTCGCGGACTGTGGGGTGCGCAAGGTCGGTTCATGCGGCGTAGCTGTATTCGTGAATGAGTCCGCCGAGTCGGTCGTGCCGCTTCACTTCGGCTGAGGGCGAGCACGAGACGATCCGCCCAGTGCGGCCGATCGGTGCGGCGTGAGGAACGCGGCGATCAGTGGCTCGTCGAGGTCGTCCCAGTCGAGCGCCGAGGGCGCTTTCCCGGCCTGCTCTTGCGCGAAGCCGAGCAGGAGCCGGAGCGTGTCGCGGTAGGAGGCGATCGTGCGCGGGCTGGCCTGTAGCTGCCGGGCGAGCCGGTCGGTGAAGAACGCCTGCAGCGTCGGCGCGATCAGGGTCATGACCGCACCGCCTGGTCGTGCTCGAGCAGACGGGCGGCGTGGGCGAGCAGCTCCGGCGCCGCCGATAGGTAGTGGTAGGTGTAGCGCGGCTCCCGGTGGCCGAGATAGGTCGCCAGGAGCGGCAGCCGCGCTTGCACGTCGAGACCGTCGCGGTACCAGCCGAGCAGGGTGCGCACCGCGAAGGTGTGGCGCAGGTCATGCGCGCGAGGACGATGGGCCGCCCCGGCACCGACGCCGGCGCTGTCGCAGAGCATCCGGAAGGTCGACTGCGTCGCGCCGTCGCCCGTACTCCTGCAGCGCCTCGACGCTGCTTGCCTGTAGCGGCACCTGCCGCGATTTGCGGAACTTCGACTCGCGCACCAGCAGGACGCCTTCGGCCCAGTCGATGTCGTCGCGGTCGACCCGGATCGCCTCCCCGACCCGCAGCCCGGTCGCGGCCAGCAGGCCGATCAGCGTCTGGTAGGTGGCGGCTCTGAGCGGCTGCGGGATCGCTCGGCCCGCCCCGCTGATCACGATGTCGGCGTCGCTGTAGATGAACGGCGGCCGCCAACGCCGCCGGAGCGGGATCAGCCCCGCGGGCGGCACCTCGGTGCGCGGGTCGATCCCCGACAGGTAGCGGGCGAACCCGCCCACGGCGATCATCCGCCGGCCCGCGACGGTCGTCCCGGCCGGAGCAGCGGATGCGAGCGACCACGCGACCGCCGCCTCGACCGTCACGAACTCGATCTTGTTGGCTTCGAGCCAGGCGACGAACCGGGGCAGCAGCCGGCCGGGGTCGGCGAGCTTGTGGCCGAGCAGGCGGCGCAGCCGCAGGTAGTCGGCGAGCTGCTGGGAGAGCGTGGTCATCACGCCGCTCCCGGCCAGGGCTGGGCGACCTGCCGCAGCCGGCCGAGGTCGATCTTGGCATAGATCGCGGTCGTGGCCAGGTCGCGGTGGCGCAACACCTGGCTGATCTCGAGCAGCGAGGCGCCCTCGCGGAGCAGCTCGCTCGCGAGCGCGTGCCGCAGCCGGTGGGCGCCGACATGCGCGACCCCTGCTCGCCGACACGCCCGCCGCACGACGTCGCCGACCAGATCCGCTCGGACCGGCCGCGTCGGAGCACGGAGCGTCAGAAACACGGAGCGCGACTCGTGCGGCCCGCGCAGGCGCAGGTAAGCGGCGAGCGCCTCGCCGACGTCGGCTGGCAGCGGCAACCGGTCGTGGCGACGCGCCTTGCCGCGCACCACAAGCTCGCCCCGGCGCCAGTCGAGGTCGTCGAGCGTAAGCCGCGCGACCCCGATCGAGCGCAATCCAAGCCGCGCCAGCAGGACCAGGATCGCGAAGTCGCGCACACCGTCCACCCGGCAGCGGTCGCAGCCGGCGAGCAGCCGCTCGACCTCGACGAGGGCGAGCGGCTGGCGCGATCCCCCTATCGCGCCAGCCCGCCACCGGTGGCACCGCCTCCGCCAGCGCCGACGCCGTCAAGCCGCGCACGTGCAGAAACCGCAACAGCGACCTCAGCTCGCCGACGCGGCCCTTCGCCGACCCGAGCGAGAGACGAGCGCACTCCCGCAGCAGAAACGCCGACACGTCCCCCCCGTCAGCCCCGCCAGGCCAAACGCGGCGTCGGGGCCGACGCGTCCGCCGAGGAACCGTCGCGCCAACATCTCGTACCGATGCACAGTCGCCGGCGCCAGGCCACGCTCGACCACCAGCCACTGCCGGTACGCGCCGAGCAGCCCCTCGAGCGGCGTCAGCTCCCGTCGCCCCTCCGCGGCAACCATCGCTCCGACCGCGCGCAGATAGCGCAGAAGCTGGCGTAGCTCGCCGACGCTCGCTACTCGCCGATCCCCACCAGCGCCCCGCGCGGCGCGAAACGCCTCGACCGCGGCCATGTCGAGCGCGCCCGGCTTGATCCCTTCGCTGTCCATCCAGCGGCCGAGCTGCCCTAGTACCTTCAGCATCCCGCGCACCGTGCCCGGCGTGTAGCCGAGCTCCAACAACCGAGCGCGATAGCCGTCCACGAACGGGCCCAGGCGCCCTGGCTTCCTGCGAGTACCCGACATCTCCTCGCCTCCTTGCCGAAGCGCGACGCTCCGGCGATCAGAAGTGGCTAGTCGGGCTCGGAAGCTATGCCGACAATCGCGCCGGCCCGCCGGTCACGAAGCCCACCACGAGCAGGCCCTTCGCGGCCACCGCCGACCGCACATCGGCATAGTCGCGGGGTCGGCGTCGGTCGACCTATGCCGAATTCTGCATAGGTCGACGAGCTCGGCTACCTGCCCCTCGAACGCCAGGCCGCCAACCTGCTCTTCGCCCTGATCTCCCGCCGCTACGAACGCGGGTCGATCATCGTCACCAGCAACCGCGGCTTCGAGCAATGGGGCGAGATCCATGGTCGCCGCCGCCCTGATCGACCAGCTCGTCCACCACGCCACCATGCTCACCGTCAAAGGCAAGAGCTACCGGCTCCGCGAGCGCGGCCTCGACGTCACGCCCGCCGCTCAGGCTCCGTCGCTCCGCGACTCCGCCTGAGCGGCGGAGACGCTCACCTTCGGCTGGTGGACTTTTCGACTGCGCGAACTGGTGCACCTTTCGGCTGCGCTTGACAACGTCCAGCGGCGAGCAACCAGACGCGGTGCCAGCGCAGTGGGTGTCGTCGGTGTTACGAAGAATGAGCTCCAACGCGCGCGGCAGCAGCCGACTCGCCGCGCTGAGAAAGACACGGTCGCTCGAGGGGAGCTGCGGACGCGGTGTCTGGCGGCGCAGCGCCGCAAGCTGGTGCCGGAGCACCACGATCTCC
>JBHEMK010000158.1:0-12302 GCA_046262635.1 Gaiellaceae bacterium | reverse complement strand
CCTGCTGATCGCATTCGGCGCCACCGCCGTGACGCTTGTCGCCGGGACGGCGATCGGGCTCTTCTCGGGGTACGTCGGCGGCTGGCTGGACGCGACGATCATGCGGATCGTCGACCTCTTCTTCGCGTTCCCGTTCTTCGTGCTTGTGATCGCGATCGTAGCGATGCTCGGCCCGAGCGTCTTCAACATGTTCCTCGCGATCTGGATGACGAGCTGGATCAGCTACGCAAGGATCACGCGCGGGCATACCCTCAGCGCGAAACGCCAGGAGTACGTGCTTGCGGCGACGGCACTCGGCTACCGACGCCGGCGCGTGATGCTCCGTCACATCCTTCCCAACGTCCTTTCGTTCGTGGTCATCTTCGCGATGGTCGATGCAGTCGGCAACGTGCTGCTCGGTGCGTCGCTCGGCTTCCTGGGCCTCGGCGCAAAGCCGCCGTCGCCCGAGTGGGGCGTGATGATCTCGGACGGGCAGGGCTACATCTTCACAGCGTGGTGGCTTTCGACGATTCCTGGCATCGCGATCGTGATCGTCGGCGTCGGATTCAGTCTCCTCGGCGACGGCCTCGCCGACGTCCTCCGCGCAGGTGACTGAGACTGTGGTCGATCCGAAGGCGCCGGTGGTGACGCCGGCCATCCTCGAGGTCGACGGCCTCTACACGTACATCGCGACTGGGGACGGCGTCGTCCGGGCAGTCGACGGCATCTCGTTCGGGCTCGGCAAGGGGGAAATCCTCGGCCTCGTTGGCGAGAGCGGGTCGGGCAAGAGCGTGACGTGTCGGACGATCGCGGGACTGATGCCATCACCGCCGGCAGGCTGGGTCGGCCAAGTGCGGTACGCCGGCTACCCGGGCCGGAACCTGCTCGACCTGCGGCCTGCGGAGCAGCAGCGCGTGCGCGGTGCGCACATCTCGATGATCTTCCAGGACCCAATGAGCGCGCTCAATCCGGTGATGCGGGTCGGCGACCAGATCGAGGAGGCGGTGGGAGCGCATGCGCGGCTAAGCCGCCGAGACCAGCGCCGCCGGGCGATTGCGCTTTTGGACCGCGTGGGCATCCCCGCGCCAGCGCGGCGCTTACGTAGCTATCCGCACGAGTTCAGCGGCGGTATGCGGCAACGCGTGTTGATCGCCGCCGCGATCGCGTCGAGCCCGAGGATCCTGCTCGCCGACGAGCCGACGACGGCGCTCGACGTGATCATCCAGGATCAGATCCTGAGCCTGCTGCTTGAGCTTCAGCGCGACTCCGGAATGAGCATGATTCTCGTCAGCCACGATCTCGGCGTGATCGCCGAGATGTGCGACCGGATCGCGGTCATGTACGGCGGCCAGATCGTCGAGCTGACGGACGCTCGTACGCTGCTGACGGAGCCGCGTCATCCGTACACGATTTCGCTGCTCCGCTCCCTGCCCGACGCGGAGCGGAAGACGAAGTACCTGCAGTCGATCCCCGGCACGCCGCCGCGGCTCGTCGACGTCCAGCCCGGGTGCCGTTTCGTGACCCGGTGTCCGCTCGCAACCCCCGAGTGCCGTACGTGGGAGACCGAGCTGCTCGCCACCGCAGGCGGCGCGCACCTCGTCCGCTGCCGGCGCCACGACGTCGCAAGGAGGCCCGAAGCATGGCCGCAGCAGAGCTACGAATCGGAGTGATCGGCGCCGGCCGGTGGGCGAACATGGCCCATCTCCCCGGGTGGAAGCGGGATTCGCGCTGCAAGCTCGTCGGCGTGTGTGACGTCTCGCGGGAGACCGCGGAGGAGGCAGCCCGAAAGTTCGAGATCCCGAACGTGACCAGCGACTACCGGGAATTGCTCGACCGGAACGACATCGACGTCGTCGACGTCGTGACCGGCGACAGCGGTCACTTCGAGATCACAATGGCGGCGCTCGAGGCGGGCAAGCACGTACTCGTGGAGAAGCCGGTCGCCCACGACTTCCGCGACACGTTGCGCGCGCGCGATCTTGCGGCGGAAAAGGGCCTGAAAACGAAGGTCGGCTTCACCTTCCGCTACAGCCCTGCCGTGCGCTACATGAAGGAGCTGATCGACGCCGGCTGGTTGGGGAGGCCGTACATCTACAACGCCTACGAGCAGAACTCGCAGTGGATCAACCCCCGAACACCGCTTCGGCAGGTTCCGTCGGATGTCGATGCCGAGCGGATCCGCGTCTCCTCGCTCGAGGGCTACGGCGCGCCGGTGATCGATCTTGGGCACTGGTTCATCGAGGCCGACCTGACTTCCGTCGTCGGCGTCCTGCGCAACTTCGTCCCCGAGCGGATGATCCGCGAGACCGGAACGATGATGCGCGCCAACATCGATGACGGCGACATCTTCATCGGCGAGTTCGATGGCGGGGCGATCTGTTCAGTGCAGAGCAGCTTCGTCACAGTCGGCAACTATCCCGGGATCGAGGTGCGAGTCTACGGCAGCGAGGGCGCGCTGATCGCACGGCTCGTCGAGGAGTTCGGGGTGATGGAGACGCTGAAGGGCGCGAAGCCCGACGCGGTCGAGTTCGTCGAGCTCGAGGTGCCCAAGCGCCTCTTCCCGCCAGGCGGCGACGTCCACGAGCCCTGGCCCTCCCTCTACTACTCGAACCTGACCGCGAATTTCGCCGACGAGATCATCGCGGGCGGCGAGAAGAACGAGGGAGATTTCTCGGACGCCGCTTGGGTGCAGGAGGTAATCAACGCGGTTGAGCAGTCGCACTTCGACCGGGGCTGGGTCGGGTTGCCACTGCCGCGTTAGCGATCGCTACAGTTCGACGACGCAGGCGCTGCGCGCAGCCTTGTACAGGGCGTCGATCGTCTTCATGTTCCCGAGCGTGTCGGCGTGCGAGACGACCTCCGGCTGGCGTCCCGCGCGGACACACGCGGCGAAGTATTCGACCTCAAGCCGATACTCGTCGTCCCCGGGGGTGTGCACCCGCTCGCGGTGGCCGTCGGCGTCCTCGACCTCGAACCAGAGCGGCTCACTGCGGTTCACGAACGCGGTCGGAACGAGGAGGCGCCCCTCGGTGCCGAGCAGCTCTGCCTCGTGGCGGTACGGCTGGCAGAAGCTGCTTGTGATCTGTGCACTCTGCGCGGATCCGAAGTCGAGGATGCCCTGGAACTCGTCGTCCACGCCCTCCGGGCTCAGGTGCATCCGCCCAGTGACCGCGACCGGCTCGCGCCCGATCAGCCAGCGGGCCGCGTTGACGCAGTAGTAGCCGACGTCGTAGAGGGAGCCCCCGCAAGCCTCGGGCCGGCGTCGGATGTTCCGCGGGTCGCGGACGGTAAACGTGAAGAGGGAACGGACGCTGCGCAGCTCTCCGATGGCGCCGCTCCGGAGCCGTTCGAGCACAAGCGGCCACTGCGGGTGGAATCGGTACATGAAAGCCTCCATCCAGACGACACCCCGCGCGACGCAGTGGTCGATCATCTGCGCTGCCTCGGCGGCGGTGCAGGCAGCCGGTTTCTCGCAGAGCACGTGCTTACCGGCGTCAGCTGCGCGCATAGACCACTCGGCGTGCATGTGGTTTGGGAGCGGGACGTAGACCGCATCCACCTCGGGGTCCGCGAGCAGTTCCGCGTACGAGCAGGCGCGCACCGTTGTCAAGCCGGCCTCCGCGACGAACTCGGAGCCGCGCTCCGACTGGCTCCCGATCGCCGCGAGCTCAACACCGTCGGCGCGGAGGATCGCCGGGATTACGACCTTGCGCGCAATGTTCGCAGCGCCCAGGACTCCCATTCGCAACGCACTCACGGCGGGAGCCTACGTGCGCTCCCGTGATTAGTGCCCTCGGAGGCAGCTTTCGTTCGGCTGAGCCCGCGCCAATCCGACAGCCCGGCAGGCCAATGCCCGATGGACGGCGGACGAGCGTGGGCGGGCAACTTGCGGCGCACCACAAAGCTGCCGGAACGTCCGGCCAGGGATTCGCACGATGGTTTGACGCTCTTCCCCGGCCGCGACGCAAGACGGCTGGCTCGAAGTTGTCGCTCCTGGTGAGCTGCGCGATCAGGGAACTCGGCCTCGTCCTCGACGCGCAGAGCGCCGCGACTATCGGCCAGCGCCACGAACGGATCCAGGTCGGCCGCATCCGTCCAGCCGCGCGGCAATGAATACTGCGTCCCTCATCGTCCAAGAAGACACGATCCTCGCCCCAGTTGTGGCCACCCCCACCAGCACAAACTCTCGCCCAGCCAAGGATGGAACGGATGCGTTGCCCAGACAAGTCGCTCCTCAGCGGCGGCATCGAGCGCAGTCGCCGGCGCTCGCCAACGCCGTCGCGGAGAGCTTCTTCGCGACGCTGAAGAAGGACCTGTCGACCGCCGCTCCTGGCCGGCCAAGGCCGAGCTCCGCAGGGAGGTCTTCGACTACATCGAGGTCTTCGATAACCGCGGACGACGCCACAACACTCTCGACCAGCTCTCCCCGGCCGACTACGAGAGAACCCACCCAGCCGGTCACCGAGCGAGCACAAGCCGCCTAATCAAACCCTGTCTACCGAAGCGGGGAACTCCACAAAGCTAGGTCGATTGGTTGAGGTCGAGCAGAATCTTGCGAAGTTGGGCGAAGCGTTTTGGGCCGAGCTGATGTGCCCAGGTCGTCTCCACTTCGGCGACAGCCTGGCGGATCACACGGATCGCGGCTTTGCCGCGTTGGGTGAGGACGACGCGTTTCGAGCGTAGGTCGTCGGGGTTCGGTCGGCGCTCGAGGTAGTCGAGGCGCTCGAGCTCGCCGAGCAGGTAGTTGACCGCTTGCTTGGTCATCCGGAGTCGGGCGGCCAGTTCCGTGGGCCTCGTACCTTGCGGTCCGGGGTACTGAAAGACGTTCAGGTAGGCCGCGTCGAAGTCGTTGAAGCCGCGCTCGTGAAGTCGCTCGAGCATGTGCCGCTGCACGGCTTCCAACGGGACGCGCAGGAGCGCGCCGATCATTGGAGGCCCGAGTGGTTGCTCCCCCGTGGGAGGTTTCGTAAAGGGACTTGACGAATCGGCGGTGGGCATGTATCGTCAAGTCACTGTACCACCAAGACACCGGAGGAGCAAGATGACAACCAGCATGCGCAACGAGATCAGGGTCGGGCAGATGGCGATCCGGTTCCTTGTTGAGGGCGTGCAGTCGGCAGGGTCGGTGGCGGTCTTCGAGTTCGGCGTTCCGGCCGGCGCGAAGGTCCCGGCCGCCCACAGCCACGACGGGTACGAAGAGACGATCTACGGGCTTCAGGGCGTTCTGACCTGGACGATCGAGGGCAGGGCGACCGACGTCGGCCCCGGCGAGGCGCTCTGCATCGGCCGGGGCGCCGTTCATCAGTTCGACAACACGCGCGACGTCGACGCGAAGGCGCTCGCGGTCGTCACCCCCGGCATCCTCAGCCCCGATTACTTCCGCGAGGTCGCGGCCATTCTCGCGCTCGACGGCCCGCCCGATCGTACGGCGATCGCAGCAGTGATGCGGCGCCACGGCCTCACCCCTGCGCCTTTGATGCCATGAAGGAGCGGTGCTATAGGAGGATGACGGCGTGCGAAACGGGCCACAGCCGAGATCGCCACCGCCGCAGCGTTGAGCCTGGGTAACGGCAGCATTGGCCGCCGGTCAAACGCTGCGCGCTCGACCCTGCGGGCCGCAGAACGGCCCCCGGGGTCGGGACTCAGGTCGCGGAGGCGCGAGCCGCTCAGCTGTGTCGCGCCGAGCCCCGGTCGAAGCCGGCCTCCATAAGGTCGAGTGCACGCTCGAGCTGCGCCGCGGGCAGGGTGTCGTTGTAGAGCGGCGAAGCAGGCGGCTCTAAGAGCAGCCGTCGGCACAGGGCGGCGCTCCGTGGCGACACCAACTCCGCCGGATCGCGAAAGCGCTCCGCCAACCCTTCGAGCCGGCGGCCCACCGCGCCCGCCCGCTCCGGCCGAACGAAGACGAACTCGTGCAGGCCGGGACGCCCGGCCGCCGCCGCCCGGGCGAGGCCCTCCGCCAGACGGCGGCGGCGCGCGAAGCTCACGAGCTCCTCCCCGAAGCGCTCCGTCTCCGGGGTCGCGTCGGCGAAGCCAGACGCGACGACCCGCGTCAGGACCGCCACGCGCTCGCGCTCGACGAGTCGCGCGTATGCGACCCCGAATGTGGCCGCGACGAGCAGGGCCGCGCCGGCGGCGGATCGCCCCGTGCCGAACCCGGCAGCGCCGCCGACGGCGACGAGCGCAGCGGCCGCTGCGGCCTGCCGGCGCCGGCGAGTGAGCCCGGGCAGCCGCTCGAGCGCCGGTCGGACCTCGAGCCAGCCCTCGTCCAACGCCATGCCGAAAGGATGCCTGAGCTACGACACTGCGACGCTGCGCGCGATTCCCGCCGCCTTTTCGGCGACGGTCATCGCGCCGTGGAGGATCTCCATCGCGCGGTCGATCTCATCCCGCTCGATCGTCAGCGGCGGGATCAGCTGGAAGCGGTTGTAGAGGTATCCGCCGCGCTCGAAGAGCAAGCCGTTCTCGACGCAGTAGTCGAGCATCAGCTTGCTCTCCTGCGCCGCGGGCTCTTTCGTCGCCCGGTCGAGCACGAACTCGAGCCCGACGAAGAGCCCCTTCGCGTCGACCCAGCCGAGGATCGGATGCCGCTCCTGCAGCTCCAGCAACCGCTCCTTGAAGTATGCGCCGGTCGCAGCCGCGCGGCCGACGATGTCCTCGCCCGCGTAGACGTCGAGCGTCGCATTTGCCGCCGCAGCAGCGAGCGGTGTGGCGGCGAACGTCGCGACATGCGCTCCCGGTCCCCACGCCGCGAGCAGCTCCGCGCGCGCGACGACTGCGGAGATCGGCAAGCCGCTCGCGAGTCCCTTGGACGTGACGACCATGTCGGGGTCGACGCCGTCGTGGTCGCATGCCCACAGCGTTCCGCTCCGGCCGAGCCCAGCCTGGATCTCGTCGTCGATCAGCAGGAAGCCGTGCTCGTCGCACAGCTCCCGCATGCCGCCGAGGTAGCCGTCGCCGGGAATGATGTAGCCTGCGCTCGCCTGCATCGGCTCGAGCAGAACGGCCGCGACATTCGAGATCGCGCGCGCGTCCCCGAACGGGGTCTCCTTGCCGCGAAGCATCCGCGCGACGAACTCGACGCACGCCTCCGCACAGTGCTCGGGATCGACCCCGACGGGACAGCGGTAGGGGTACGAGTACGGGATCTTCGCGTGCCCGGACTCGTGCGGGCCAACGGGATAGAAGAAGCCCCACATGCCGCCCTTCGCCGTCGTCGCCATCGTGCCGCCGGTCGTGCCGTGGTAGCCGCCGTACGCGGAGAGGATCGTGGGGGCGCCGGTGTACCAGCGGGCCGCCTTGATCGCGAGCTCGATCGCGTCCGCACCGGTGACGCCGAAGACGACGCGCTTCGGATCGTCGCCCGGAGCAAGCGCGACGAGCCGCTCGGCGAGCCGCTCACGCGGCTCACTGGGGAGATCGAAGTAGTGGATCAATTGCTCGCTCTGCACGCGGATCGACTCGAGCACGGCCGGATGCCGGTGGCCGAGGTTGCTGACCGAGAAGCCGCCGAGCATGTCGACGTACTCCTTGCCGTCGGCGTCGTAGACGAGCGCACCTTCTCCGCGGACG
Organism: Gaiellaceae bacterium; assembly: GCA_046262635.1. GTDB lineage: Bacteria > Actinomycetota > Thermoleophilia > Gaiellales > Gaiellaceae > JBHEMK01. The sequence continues at coordinate 4,754 of JBHEMK010000158.1, read as the reverse complement.
ATCGCCGGCGGGCACTCGAACAACCCGAAGCCGACCTGTCCGGTCGACTCGTACGCCACCTGGCGGCGCAGGATCTCCTTCGACTTCGGCCCGAACGGCGAGCGCTCGACCCGCTCGAGCAGCGACTCAGGCGACGCGCGCATCGCCGTTCGTTGATTGACGATCCGCTCTTCGAAGCTGCGCGCGTCCATGTCTTCTCCTTAGCCTGAGACGAGCTGGTAGTTGCGAAGACCGCGTTTGCGGTCGAGCTTGACGATCGCTCCGTGCAGCACTCCCTCGCCGTACTCGCTGCCGGGGTTGATGCAAACCGTCTTGCCGAGCTTCACAACGCCGCGTGACTCGTGGATGTGCCCGTGCAGGGCGAGCGGCGGCTGGTAGCGCTCGATCACGTTGCGCACGGCCTGCGAGCCAGCCTGCATCATCACGACGCTGCCGCCACGGACGACCGGTTTGAGCGTGTCGTCGAGCGCCGGCGCGCGGTCGATGGACGTTCCGATCGGCGGAACGTGCAGATTGAAGACGGTCTGCGACGAATCATCGAGCTCAGCGACGAGCCTCTCGAGGTGACGCTCGAGCTCGTCCTCTGGTAGCTCGCGCGGCGAGCTCCACGGCGTCGGGTTCGCGTAACCGCACGAGAGCATCTGGAAGCCCTCGCCGAGCTCGACGGGCACGTCTTCGCTGTCGGGGTGCAGCCGCGAGGCGGCGAGCACTTCGCGCAGCCGGGGCTCGTCGTCGTTGCCGAGCATCACGTAGAGACGGATGCCGACGGCTGCGAGCCGCTCCTCGGCGAAACGGAGCCAGCCGGCGAGGCTGTCCTCCATCGCGCGCAAGAAGAGCTCCTTCACGGCGACGGGATCGCCGTGCGCGGCGTCGAGTTCCTCCTCCGTTGTGCGGTACGGGTAGAAGCCGAGGTCGCGGATGCGCTTCTCGACTGCGTCGAGCTCGTTCTCGCCGATGACGCGGTCGCCCGTGATCTCGCGTGCCACGAAGCCTCCGTTGTTGCGGACGACCGGAACGACCGCCTTGCCCGTGACGTCTCCGCCCATGACGAGCACGTCGATGCCGTAGAAGGTGCCCGCGTTGACGAACTTCCGCCACAGCCGGTCGGAGCCGTGGATATCGGAGGCGTAGTAGAGCGTGAGGCTCACCGGACGACCTCCTCCGGCGTCTCGTACCAGCGCTTGCGCCGGCCGACCTTCGCTCGCAGCCGCCAGCGTTGGCTCTTCGGCGCCGCCTCCAGCCCGTCGGCGAGACCGGCTGCACGCCGATCGATCCGCGCGGCCGCCTCGGTGTCGGAAACAAGTTCGCGGAGCCGCTCGCGCAGCCGCCCGACGTTGTCGACGACGGTCGTGTAGAGCCCCCAGTCCTCCGCGCAGAGCGTGGCGAGATAGGTTGCGTTGATCTGGTGCGCGCCGTCGCCGCCGGCAAGGTCGTGATCCCAGAGCAACATCGCGGCGTCACTCAGGTCCTTGCGGTTCACCTCGGCGACCTGAAGCTTCGTCAGGAGGAGCTCGGCCGCCGGCAGCGTAGGCGCCTCGAGGTCGAGCCTCGCGCCGAACACGAGCTTGTGCGACATCTCGAACACGTCGAGGAACACGTCGAGATGGTGGCTCCCGTCGGCGACATGGTAGAGCAGCCGCTTCGCGCCGTGGGTCGCGTTGAATACACGCTCTGGCACGTAGCCGAGCTGCTCGAACAGGTCGCGTAGCGCGCGCGAGTCCTTTTTGCGTCCGACAAGGTCGAGGTCGGGATAGTCGCGCCCGAGCGCGGCCCGCGCCTCATCGGACGCACGCAGCCAGATCGCGACGCCACCGATCAGACGCAGCGGAAACCCGCGGGCCGTCGCCTCGACGACGAGACGGCGGCCCTCCTCCGGCAGGCCATCCGAACTCACTCCGGAGGGATCTCCTGGAAGGTACGGGCGAGGTCGATGCCCTGGCTGCGCCGGTACGCCCACACGATCAGGTACCAGATGACCGCGAGCACGGGGGCTGTGAACGCCTTCAGCATCGGCTTCCAGCCGACCGAGCCGCCAAACCCCGTGTGGAACGCCGTCCAGATGACGAAGCCCCACGACACGGCCGAGACGAGGCCGATCAGCGTGATCAGCGGCACGCCCGCGATTCGGCGGGCAGCCCAGGCAGGTGCCTGCGCGTGCAGCTCGCGCCGCGTATAGGGCACGAGCATCGCCGCGATCGAGACGATGATGAACGCGCCGCCCATCACGGCGATGATGTTGAGCAGGTACGCGCCCAGCCCCTGGTAGATGTTGAGGTAGTTGAGAAGCTCGACCACGAGCGCGACGAACACCGTCGCGACGACCGGCGTGTGGAACCGATCGGAAACATCGGTCAGCCGCGCCGGCGCGAGCCGGTCGAATGACCACGCGAACACATTGCGTGTACCGAGCATGAACCCGGTCGGCGTCCACCAGAGGATCGCAAGCACGAAGCAGAGCGCGATGAACACCTGGATGAAGTGCGGCCCGGGCAGGAAGTTCGCAAGCCCGGCGAGATACGGCGAGAACGGCAGGTGGTAATGCGCGGTCCCACCGCCGAGGCCAAGCCACACGAGCGAGCCGAAGAACTTGTAGCCGTAGTACTTGTAGATCAGCCCGACGCCGACCATATAGATCGCCGCGGAGGCGACGAGGCCGCCGAGGATCGAGGTAACCGCGGTGCGCCGCGCGTTCTTGATCTCGCCCGCGAAGTACCCCGTCCACTGGAAGCCGGTGTAGACCTGGAAGCAGTAGACCATCGCGAACAAGGTCGCGGTCCAGGCGATGCCGCCGCCGGCGTGGAAGCCGTACTTCTCCGCAGTCCCGATCACCGAGTCGTACGTCGTACCAGTCTTCGCGTGCCACTGGCTGATGAAGTGCTGATGGCCGCCGACGAGCAATGCGACGATCCAGGCACCCATCCCGAGCCAGACGATCGCGAACGTTACCGCCATGTAGCGGGCGACCGAGCGGATCCCGAAAACCATCAGCCCGGCGAACACCGCCGTCAGCACCGTCGAGATCACCATCATCTCGTTCTTCGTCGGCGAGACGAACCAGTGGTTGTGGATTCCGGCAACGTACGACGCGGCCGGACCGACCACCGAGAGCATGAACGTGAAGTTGAACGCGACCCACGTCAGGAACACGAACGTGAGCGAGAAGTTGACGAGGAAGCCGAGCGACGGATGCAAGGTGCGGGAGACCCAGACGTAGTCGCCGCCCGAGCGCGGCATCAACTGCGTGAAGTACAGATAGACGAGCCCGAAGCAGAGCACGAGCGGCGTCGCAATCGCGAACGAGGCGAGCATGTTCGCGTGCGGCCAGAACTGCGGAGTGAATCCCATCACCTGGGTGATCCCCACTGGGATCAGCACAGCCGAGAAGACGAGGTTGAACGCGTCGAAGGCATTCAACTCGCGGACGAGACCCGTTGCGTTGCGCACGAACAGGTCACGACTTGCGGCGGGAGTCTCCGCCGGAGTGCTGGTCATTGAACCCTCCTCTGAGTACCGTTACGCGCGCCGACGCCGACGCGCTGCAGGGGCCGACTCGTCGAGCCGCGCACGACGAGCTCGACGGGAAGCTGCAGGCCGGCATGCCGGCCTGCAGGGTCTTCGATCAGATCGATTGCGAGGTTTGCAGCCTCCTTCCCGAGCCGCGCGAGCGGCTGGCGGATCGTCGTGAGCGGCGGCGAGACAACCGACGCCACGAAGCTGTCGTCAAAGCCGACGACCGAGAGGCCGCCCGGGACGTCACGGCCGAGCGAACGCGCCGCCTCGATCACGCCGAGCGCGATCAGGTCGTTGGCGCAGAAGATCGCCGTCAGCGCCTCGTCGCCCGCGAGCAGTTCAATACCGGCCTTGCGCCCGGAGCTTATCCGGTAGGCATCGGCGTGCACGACGCGGCCGCGCGCCGGCGAGCGTCCTGCCTGCTCGAGCTTCTCGACGAAGCCGGCGAGGCGTGCGGCCGCCGTCGGGAGGCCGCGCGGGCCCCCGCAGACCGCCATCTCCTCGTGCCCGAGCTCGAGCAGATGCTCGGCCGCGAGGGCGCCGCCGCGCACGTTGTCGACGGTCACGGCGAGCGCGGCATCCGGCAGCGTCGCCAGCTCCTCGTCGAGCGCGACGATCGGGACGCGCGCCTCCTCGACCTCGGCCAACGCCAGGTTCACTCCGGCGGAGCTCGCGAGATAGATCAGGCCGTCGACGCGCCGGTCGAGCAGCGCGCGAACGTCGCGGGTCTCACGCTCGGAGTCGAGCTCCGAGCTGCAGCTGATCACCGTATAGCCGCGCTCGCCCGCCACGCGCTCGACCGATGCGAGCAACTCGCCGAAGAAGGGGTTCGCGATGTCGGGTACGACCATCCCGAGGGTACGCGTCTTCCCGGTGCTCATGGCCACCGCAATCCGGTTCGGCCTGTAGCCGAGTCGGTCGGCCGTCTCCCGGATTCGCCGCCGTAGCAGCCCGTTTACGGGCCGCTTCCCGGAGAGCGCATGGCTGACGGTGGTCACGGACACACCCACCTCCGCGGCCACGTCGCGAATCGTCGGCACGCGCGTGAGTCTTGCAAATCGTTTTGCGCAAGGCAAGCGCCAACGCCGCTGCGCGACCTGCTCATGCAGCTCGACGATGAGGATCTCCGGCCGCTGTTTCTGATCCGCGATCGCGATAGCAAGTTCAGCCGCGACTTCGACGACGTCTTTCGCTCCGAAGGCATCCGGGTGATCAAAGCGCCGGTACGGGCGCCGAATGCGCGG
>JBHEMK010000157.1:0-5298 GCA_046262635.1 Gaiellaceae bacterium | reverse complement strand
GACCGAGGCCTCGCGGCGCGCCCTGCGCAACCTCCCGTTCGAGCGCGGCAAGCATCGCGCCGTCGCGTAGCTCGGTTCGGGCAGGCTCGTCGAGCCCTCGGCGGCAGAGTGCAAGGCCCAGTGGTGGCGCAGTGGTGGCGCATCTCCGCGGCGGCGACGACGGGTGCGCAGCTCGTGCAGCGTGTGGTTTTTGATTGAGTTGAAGCCGTCATGCGATAGCCGGGATGCCGGCTCGGCGAGCTCGGCAGCGACTACGATGAGCGAGCGGCCGTGGCCTGCCGACCCGGCGCGGCCCGCTAGACTCGCCCGCAATGCAGAGCATCTCGGACGAGCTCTGGGGCGGCGAGACGCGCAAGGCGGTTGAGAACTTCCCCGTCTCTGGCGAGCCGATTCCCGCTCCGGTTGCGCGCTGGCTCGGACGAATCAAAGGCGCGGCGGCGCAGGCAAACGCGGAGCTCGGGCTGCTCGACGGCGACAAGGCGGAGCGGATCGCGAGGGCCGCGGAGCGCATCGCTGCGGGCGAGCTTGACGACCAGTTTCCGATCGACGTCTTCCAGACCGGCTCGGGCACCTCCTCGAACATGAACGCAAACGAGGTGATCGCAACGCTCTCGGGCGAGGACGTGCACGCAAACGACGACGTGAACATGGGCCAGTCGTCGAACGACGTCTTCCCGTCTGCGGTACATCTGGCTGCGCTGGACGAGATCACGAACGACCTGCTGCCTGCGCTGGCGACGCTCGCAGCCTCGCTCGAGCGCAAGGCGAAGGAATTCGACGACGTCGTCAAGTCCGGCCGCACGCACTGGATGGACGCCGTGCCGGTGACGCTCGGTCAGGAGTTCGGAGGCTACGGCGCACAGGTCCGCCAGGGGATCGAGCGCGTGCGCGACACGCTGCCGCGGCTCGGCCAGATCCCGCTCGGGGGCACCGCCGTCGGTACCGGCCTCAACACGCATCCCGAGTTCGCCGCGCGCGTGCGCGAAAGGCTCGCGGCTGACACGGGCCTGCCGATCAGCGGGCCGGCCGATCCCTTCGAGGCGCAGGCGGCCCGCGACGGGATCGTGGAGGCCTCGGGCGTCTTGAAGACCGTGGCGGTCTCGTTGACGAAGATCGCGAACGACGTCCGTTTCCTCGGCTCCGGCCCCCGCGCCGGCCTGGCCGAGATCGCGCTGCCGGAGCTGCAGAAGGGCAGCTCAATCATGCCGGGCAAGGTCAACCCGGTCATCCCAGAGGTCGTCACGCAGGTCTCGGCCCAGGTGATCGGCAACGACGCGGCGATCACCGTGGGCGGGATGCAGGGCCACTTCGAGCTGAACGTCTTCGTGCCCTTGCTTGCCCGGAACCTCCTCGACTCGGTGAAGCTGCTCGCGAGCGCCTCCCGGCTCTTCGCCGAGAAGTGCGTCGAGGGGATCGAGGCGAACCGGGAGACCTGCGAGCAGTACGCCGAGCTGACGCTCTCGGCCGCGACGGCGCTCAACCCCTACATCGGCTACGACCGTGCGAGCGAGATCGTCAAGGCCGCCGCCGCCTCGGGTCGATCCCTGCGTGAGGTTGCGCGGGAGGCCGGCGTCGAGGAGGACGTCCTGGACCAGGCGCTCGACTTCCGGGCGATGGCCCGGCCGCACGGCTCGTAGCGCTCGGGCCGGACTAGCTGCTGCTTCAGCACGGCCCTGCGCCTGGCGGAGCCGACGTCGGCGGCGCGACCGCCGCGCGGCGACCGAGCGACATGGTGCCGAATCCGACCGCGAACGCGCCCATCGGCGAGGCGATCACCCTGCGCAGATGAGTGCCCGCTGGATGCACGCCGCGGACGAGGCGCTGCGTGCACTCCACCGTGAGGATCGGACGGTGCGGAGCGGTTCCGGGCGCGGGGCATCGCAAGGAGCGAGCCGGAGAGCACCGCCACCGTGCGCGTCCTGCGTGCGGATCGCGTCGCGATCGACGGCCTCCACGAGGCCGAAGATCCCCCGGATGGGGGAGAAAGGGCGCGCGGATGCGGCACGCCAGTCCCGTTGTCCGGGGCATACGCTTGATCAGTCGGCCGGACGGCGCGGACTAATCAGTCCACTCGGATTGACGGCAAACCGCGCCGTCCGGCCTGTCTCTTTCTAGTCTAGTAGGCGACCGCACTGCGGCCGGTCTCGGCCGCGTGGCGCTGCTCGTCCGCCCGGTAGCTCGACCGGACGAGCGGCCCAGCGAAGACTGAACCGAAGCCGAGCGCCTCGCCCCGCTCCCGCAGCCAGCGGAACTCGTCCGGGTGCACCCACCGGTCGATCGCGGCATGCCTGGGCGAGGGCTGAAGATACTGGCCGATCGTGACGACGTCGACACCGTGGCCGCGCAGATCGCGCATCGTCTCGACGATCTCCTCGTTCGTCTCGCCGAGTCCGACGATGATCCCGGATTTCGTCAGCACCGGGTAGTCGGCCAGCTCCTTCGCACGCCGAAGGAGCCAGAGCGCCCCGTCATAGACAGCCTTGGCGCCACGCATCCGCCGGTGCAGGCGGCGCACGGTCTCGATGTTGTGGTTGAAGACCTCCGGGCGCGCGGCGAGGACCGTGCGCAGCGCCTCCTCCTCGACGCCGAGGAAATCGGGTGTCAGCACCTCGACCGAGGCCTCGGGCAGCTTCGCCTTGATCGCTCGGATCGTCGCCGCGTAGTGCCCCGCCCCGCCGTCGGGAACATCGTCGCGGTCGACCGAGGTGACGACGACGTGCTTCAGGCCCATCTGCGCTGCGGCGTGGGCAAGGCGCAGCGGCTCGAGCGGGTCGACCGGGTCAGAAGGCTTGCCGGAGTGGACGTAGCAGTAGCGGCAGGCGCGGGTGCACGTGTCGCCCAGGATCTGGAACGTCGCGGTGCCCCGGCCCCAGCACTCCGAGATGTTCGGGCAGCGCGCCTCCTCGCAGATCGTGTGGAGCCGTTGCCCGTGGATCAGCGCCTTGACGTCGAAGTACCTCGAGTCCGCACTCGGCGCGCGGACCTTCATCCACTCGGGGCGACGCGGCCGCTCGGCGACGGGAAGCGACGACTGCATCTCTGTCAGTCTACGGATCCGATGGTTCCCGAAGCGCCGCTGGAAGACGCCGGACACGGCCTCGTGCCGCAGGGCGAGGGCTGGTACGTGCTCAATGCTCGCGAGACGCGGTGGCTCGAGAGCCGCCTGGGCGCCTTCTGCAACTTCGAAGGGGAGCCGAGGTTCTCGCCGCTCGGGATCAACCTCAACGTCCTCCAGCCGGGCGAGCCAACGGCGATGTATCACTGGGAGCGCGATCAGGAGGACTTCCTCGTGCTCGGAGGCGAGGCGCTGCTCGTGGCCGAGGGCGAGGAGCGCCAGCTCCGGCAATGGGATCTCGTCCACTGCCCGGCCGGGACGAAGCAGGTGATCGTCGGCGCGGGTGAGGGGTCGTGCGTGGTGCTCGCCGTCGGCGCGCGGATCAACAGCAGCCGCGACGACTGGGGCGGCTACGCGGTCGACGAGGCGGCGATCCGACACGATGCCGGCGTCGAGCGCGAGACGACGTCGACCGAGGAGGCGTATGCGCGCTTCGCCGAGGCTCGGGCCGCCCGTTATCGCAGAGGCTGGCTGGGGGACTAGCGGCGCGTGGCGAGCTCGCCGTGGACGGGCTGCGGCCAGAGGGCGGCCCCGTCGCCGGCAGGGAGCTCCTCGAGTTCGAGGCCGAAGACCTCCGCGATCGCGGCGCCGGCGAGCGGCCGCACCTCGTCGACCGTCACGGCGCGGCCGGCTTCCCTCGCGACGGTCGTGAACACCGCGTCCTCAAGGCCGCACGCCGTGATCCAGCCGGTGAAGACCGCCGGATCGAGGTCGACGTTCAGCGCGTAGCCGTGCGTCGTTACCCAGCGGGAGATGTGGACGCCGATCGACGCGATCTTGCGCGGCGGGGTCTCGAGCCAGACCCCCGTCAGGCCTTCGATCCGCGTTCCCTCGAGCCCAAACGCGGCGAGCGTGCGCACCAGGGCCTCCTCGAGGAGGCGTATGTACCTCTTGACGTCCTTCCCATGGCGCTTGAGGTCAAGGATCGGGTAGCAGACGAGCTGGCCGGGGCCGTGGTAGGTCGATTTGCCCCCGCGATCGGTCTCGACGATCTCGACCTCGGCTCCCTCCGGGAGGTGCAGCTCGGCCTCGTCGGCGCGCCGCCCCAGCGTCACGACTGGCGGGTGTTCGAGCAGGATCACCGTGTCGGGTATCGCTCCCTGCGAGACGGCGCCGGCGAGGGAGCGCTGAAGCTCCCACGCCTCGCCGTAGGGCACCGTTCCGAGCTGCATCAGATACGCGCCGCGACTCACGCGGGTCAGCGTACCCGCGCCACCGCGAACCGGAAGACGTTCGCGAACCGGTAGGAGCCGTCGTCCCCCTGGAAGGGCTCCGCTGCGGCGACGAGGGCATCGTCGACCGTGGCGCGGCCTGCGATCCTCGCGGCGAGCACGCACGGGCCGGCCGAGCCCATCGCACGCACATAGGTTTCCTGATCGGGATACTCGATCGGGGTGGCGACGTCGGCGATGGCGAGCGTCGCGAAGCCGGCGCTCTCGACGAGCTCGCTCAGTGCCCCCTCCGCCGCGAGTGCAAACGGCCCGGGCGTGCCGGGCGGCGGCATCAGGGCTCCGACCGCTCCGAGCACGTCGGCGCAGTCGCACTGCTCGGCCCGACCCCAGATCGCAACCAGCACCTTCCCGCCGTGGCGGAGGACGCGCCGGGCCTCCTTCAGAGCTGCTCGCGGATCGCTCGCATACTGGAACGAGTTGAAGCCGGTCACGACGTCGAAGCTCGCGTCCTGGAACGGGAGGGACTCGAGGTCGCCGACCTCGATCCGTGCGTCGGGTACGCGGCGGCGTGCATGCTCGACGAACGCCGGGGCGGCGTCGAGCCCGCTGACGTCGGCGCCGCGGTCCGCGGCGGCCCGGAGCACGGTGCCGGAGCCACAGCCGGCGTCGAGGAGCGAGATACCGGGGCCGATGCCGAGCTGGTCAAGCCCGGCCTGGTGGAGAGCGGCTTGCCGGTGCTCGTGGAGGTTCGCCCAGTCGTCGGCGCGCTCGCTCCAGAGGTCGCCCTGCACCTCCGCCGAGCCGGACGTGCTTGTGGTCGTGGTCTCGCTCATGGCCACTCCTTCCGTCGATGTCCTCCTCGACCCTACGTGGCTTGCGTGCCCCTGCCATCGGGAGGGCTCCCCATCTTGGGCGGAGCGGCGCCCCAGATTGCGGTCGCCTCGGTGCGCGTCCGGACCCCGAGCTTGTGGAGGCAGGCCGAGACGTGGTGGCCGACAGTCTTCTCCGAGA
>JBHEMK010000156.1:0-3725 GCA_046262635.1 Gaiellaceae bacterium | reverse complement strand
CGCCCTGGCTCATCTCGGGCTGGTACGGCGTGTACGCGGTGAGGAATTCGCCGCGCTGCAGCACCGCGTCCACCACCGCAGGCACGTAGTGGTCGTAGATCCCAGCCCCGAGGAACGAGAGCTCGCGCGACGTCGGCACGTTGCGGGCGGCGAGCTCCTCCAGGTGCGCTGTCAACTCTGCCTCCGACAGCGGCCGCTCGAGCTCGAGCTCCCCCCGGAGGCGCATCGCCTCGGGGATATCCCGAAAGAGTTCCTCGACCGATGAGACACCGATTGTCTCGAGCATCGCGTCGCGGTCGGCATCTGTGAGCGACAGGTACGGGTGCGTCACTGCTCAGCCAGGACCTGCTTGTACGCCGCCACATCGAGCAGCTGCTCCAGCTCCGCGGTGCTCGCGAGGCGGATCCGAATCAGCCAGCCGTCGCCATAGGGATCCTCGTTGACGGTCTCGGGCGCATCGACCACCTTCGGGTTGACCTCGAGCACGGTGCCGCTCAGGGGCGCGATCACGTCCGAGACGGCCTTGACCGACTCAACCTCGCCGTAGGCCGTGTCCTTCGCGATGGTCGCCCCCTCGCCGGGGGGCTCGAAATGAACGAGCTCCCCGAGCGCGTCCTGAGCGAACCAGGTGACTCCGAGAATGGCCTCCTCCCCGTCGATGCGCGCCCAGTCATGCTCGCGGTGGTACTTGAGATGCTCGGGATAACTCTCGGCTGCGGCCACCTAGAGGCTCTCCTTCCGATAGATCGGCTTCGTGACGACCCGGGCGCGGCGAGGTCGACCCCGCACGTCGATCATCAGCTCGGTCCCGGGCTCGGTTCTGGCGGCCGGGACGTAGCCCAGGCCGATCCCGGCGTTGAGCATCGGCGAGTGCGTGCCGGACGTGACCTCGCCACCGCCCAGGAATGGCATGGCGTGCCGGGGCACGCCCTTCTCCTCCATCACGAAGGCCACGAGCTTGCGCTCGGGCCCTCGCTCCGTGATGCGGCGCAGCTCCTCGACGCCAGTGAACTCCTTGTCGAGCGCGCAGGTCCAGCCGAGTCCCGCCGAGATCGCATCCGTGTCGGGCCCGATGTCGTTCCCGTGCAGCGGGTAACAGACCTCGATGCGGAGACTGTCGCGCGCGGCGAGCCCGCATGGCGTGACTCCGCGCTCGAGCACGTTGTCCCAGAGAGACGGGGCGTCCTCGGCCATGCAGAGCAGCTCGCAGCCGTCTTCGCCGGTGTAGCCCGTCCGGTTGACCATCACCGCCACGCCGCCGATCTCGGCCTCGCCGAAGGTGAACGGCTCGGCCTGCGGCAGCCCGAGCTTCTCGATCGCATTCGGCCCCTGCACGGCGAGCAGGCCGTACACGGCGGAGGCGTCGCGGACGTCCGAGCCGGGGACCTCCCGGTCCTTCAACCAGCGAAAGTCGGCATCCTTGTTTGATGCGTTGACGATCAGCAGGTAACGGAACTGCTCGAGCCGGTAGACGATCAGGTCGTCGACGATGCCGCCCCGCTCGTTCGTCAGTAGCGTGTATTGGGCCCGGCCCGGCCCGATCCGCTCGAGGTCGTTCGAGAGCAGGCCCTGCAGGAGCGTGGTTGCAGACGGCCCCTCGACCTCGAGCTCGCCCATGTGCGAGACGTCGAAAACGCCGGCGTCGGTGCGGACGGCCCGATGCTCTCGGAGCACGCCTTCGTACTGCACGGGCATCTCCCAGCCGGCGAACGGCACCATGCGTGCCGCGAGGGCGAGGTGACGATCGTGGAGCGGCGTCCGCTGCAGCGTCTGCGCCATACGCACCCGATCCTAGTTTCTCAGGACACCGTCCCGGCGCACTCCGGCTCGTCGTTCACGGGGCCGCCCCGCCTATTCCATCCCGAGGGACGAGACAGCCGGGGCGGCCGACCGGGTCGTGAGGCTGGCCTTCACATGAGCCAACCCTTGAGGGCAGGCATATCTACCTCGGCCCCGGAGGTTCCAAACATCGCGCAGAAGCTACTCGTCGCGCAGGAAAGAGGGTACGTCGAGCGCCTCGTCGGAGACCTCGAAGCCACCCGCGAAGGGAGCAGCCTGAATCGACGTCTCGGCGACCCCATCGCGGCGGCGGCGCCTGCGCTGGTTTCCGAAGCCGGTCGCGATCACGGTGACCCGCACCTCGTCGCCGAGGCTCTCGTCGATGACCGCGCCGAAGATGACATTCGCGTTTTGGTCGGTCGCGCCTGTCACGACCTCGGCGGCCTCGTTCACCTCGAACAGCCCGATCTCCGACCCGCCGGTGATATTCAGCAGGATTCCGGTCGCTCCCTCGATCGACGCCTCGAGCAGCGGTGAGGAGATCGCAGCGCGGGCGGCCTCCGCGGCCCGGTTCTCGCCCGAGGCGGCGCCGATCCCCATCAGAGCCGAGCCGGCGTCGCGCATGATCGTGCGGACATCGGCGAAGTCGAGATTGACGAGGCCCGGAACCGTGATCAGGTCCGTGATTCCCTGGACGCCTTGCCGCAGGACGTCGTCGGCCATCCGAAACGCCTCGACGATCGACGTGCGCCTCTCGACGACTTGGAGCAGACGGTCGTTCTCGATCACGATCAGCGTGTCGACCCGCTCGCGGAGATTCTCCAGTCCCCGCTCGGCCTGATCGAAGCGCTTGCGGCCCTCGAAGGCGAACGGCCGCGTGACCACGCCAACGGTCAGTGCCCCGAGCTCGCGCCCGAGCTCCGCCACGATCGGCGCACCGCCAGTGCCGGTGCCGCCGCCCTCGCCAACGGTGACGAAGATCATGTCGGCGCCTTTGAGCGCTTCCTTCAGCTCGTCGCGGCTTTCCTGGGCGGCGGCCTGGCCGACGTTCGGGTCCGCACCGGCGCCGAGTCCGCGCGTCTCCTTCGAGCCGATGTGGATCTTCACATCGGCCTCGCACATCATCAACGCCTGCGCGTCGGTGTTGACGGCGATGAACTCGACGCCTGAGAGTCCTGCATCGACCATTCTGGTGACGGCGTTCGTGCCGCCGCCTCCGACTCCGACCACCTTGATGACGGCGAGATAGTTGCCTTGATCTCTCATTCAAGCCGACTCGACGTGAAGCTGGACTTCAGCGTTGGGGTCGCCGAGCCCCTCCTTCCGCCGCAGGGTACGCGCGCGGGAGTCCGCTGTCAACGGAGGACGCGCCCCGCAACACGCACGGTGCACGGTCTTAACAGTCAGGCTCAACCTGAGAGTTGAGGGTCGGTGCCCGCCACGGGACGCTCGGGCACGCTGACGTCGAGGTAGCGCGCGCCCGCCGGCAGCTTCGCGATGAGCCTCCGTGCCACGGCGAACTTGAGGCGGAGATCAACCGGGTGCCCGAGCCGTACCTCGACGCCCGACCGGAGGGTGAAGTCGAGCTCGTCCCCGGCAAGCGTGGCGGTCGCGACCCGGGCGGCAAAGCTCGTATGGACAAGCGGGGCGAGTGCCCGCGCAGCCGCACCGCCGCCGTCGTCTGGGAGCGTGGTCCCGATCTCCGCCGGCTTTGTGCGCCGGATCCAGATCCGCGGCAGCGCGCCCAGTGTGCGCGGGCGAACGTGCCCGAGAATGCGTCCGCGGGCCGAGACGAGCCAGGAATCGGGCCCGCGGCGGAGCACCGCAACCGCCTGCTCGGATTGCACGACGATGCGCAGCGTGTGCGGAAACGCGCGGTCGAATGTCGCGGAGGCGACGGCAGGCACCGATTCGACGCCCCGCAGGAGCCCGGATCCGTCCAAGCC
>JBHEMK010000155.1:0-11714 GCA_046262635.1 Gaiellaceae bacterium | reverse complement strand
CGCCGGGCCCGCCGCGCTCGCGCGCCCCGCGCGCGCCGCAGGCACCGCGCCGCGGGTCGCGATTGTCGGCGCCGGCATCGCGGGCCTGAACGCGGCGTTGACGTTGCAGGACAAGGGGATCGCCTCGACCGTCTACGAGGCCTCGGATCGGATCGGCGGGCGCATGCACAGCGATCGAAGCGGCTACTTCGCCAACGGCCAGATCAGCGAGTTCTGCGGCGAGCTGATCGATACGAACCACACGACGATCCTCGCGCTCGCCAAGCGGTTCAGCCTTCCCGTCGTCGACCTCCTCGCCGCCGAGCCGGCCGGCTCGACCGAGACGTACTGGTTCCTCGGCGGCCGCTACTCGACCGCCCAAGCCGACACGGATTTCGGCCCGGTGCGGGACAACGCGAAGAACGACCTCACCGCGGCGGGGTATCCCACCCTCTGGAACAGCTACAAGCAGGCCGGCTACGACCTCGACCACATCAGCGTCTCCGAGTGGATCGACACGCGCGTGCCGGGCGGGCACAGCTCCGCCTTCGGACGGCTGCTCGACGCCGCCTACAACGAGGAGTACGGGGCCGACACGACCGACCAGTCCTCGCTCAACCTCCTCTACCTGCTCGCCTACCAGCCGAGCCCGAAGGGGTTCGAGATCTTCGGGGTCTCCGACGAGCGCTACCACATCGCGGGCGGAAACCAGCAGCTCCCCGAGGCGATCGCTTCCACCCTGCCGGACGTGCGGCCGGGCTGGCAGCTGACCGCGATCGCGACGAACCGGGACGGGACGATCAAGCTGTCGTTCGCAGAGCCTTCCGGGTCAACGACCGTGACCGCCGACCAGGTGATCCTGACGACGCCGTTTCCCGTGCTGCGCAAGCTCAACTATGCGAAGGCCGGCTTCGACGCGCTCAAGCAGACCGCGATCACACAGCTCGGTGCGGGTCGAAACACGAAGCTCCAGCTCCAGTTCTCGAGCCGCTACTGGAACACGAGCGGTCCCTGGGGGATTTCAAACGGCGACTCGTACACCGACCTCGGCTACCAGAACACCTGGGACGTCACGCGCGCCCAGGCGGGAACGACCGGGATCATGGTCAACTACAGCGGCGGCAGCGTCGCGGGAGCATTCGCGCCGGCGGCTCCATACTCGAACGCGACGCAGGATCCACAGGTCGCGACCTACGCGCGCTCGTTCCTGACTCAGCTCGAGACGGTCTTTCCCGGGATCACGGCCAAGTGGAACGGCAACGCGTCCCTCTCGACACCCTTCCGCGATCCGAACCTGCTCTGCTCCTACTCGTACTGGAAGGTCGGCCAGTACACCTCCTTCAGCGGCTACGAGGGTGTGGCACAGGGGGCGATCCACTTCGCGGGCGAGCACTGCTCGCAGAACTTCCAGGGCTTCATGGAGGGTGGAGCCTCCGAGGGCAACAGAGCGGCCCTCGAGGTCTTCCACGCACTCACCGGCAAGTAGCTCGAGCCAGAGCCAGCGCTACCCGTCGAAGCCGTGCGGCTCGACGTACTCCGGCGTGATCCGCACGAGCAGACGCTGCTCCGCGGGGTTTCGCCACGGGTACTCGTCCTTGCCGAGGTATTTCTTGGCGAGCTTGTCGATCTGCCCGTCCGCCCCCTCCGGCGCCAGCTCGGTCCGCCCCCTGATCCCGATCGACCGGTAGGGGTTCTCCAGGCCGACCAAGATCAGCGAAACGCGCGGATCGCGCTCCAGGTGCTTCGGCTTCGCGCGGCCCGTCGCGGTGTGAACGACGGCGTGCCGTCGTCGAGCACGTCCACCCAGACGACCGTCGAGTGGGGCGAGCCGTCCGCGCGCAAGGTTGTCACCGTGCCCACAAGCGGGTCGTCCGCGAGAAAACTGCGCTCCTTT
Source organism: Gaiellaceae bacterium (assembly GCA_046262635.1). GTDB lineage: Bacteria > Actinomycetota > Thermoleophilia > Gaiellales > Gaiellaceae > JBHEMK01. The sequence continues at coordinate 9,841 of JBHEMK010000155.1, read as the reverse complement.
TCGTCAAAGTTGGCCATTCATCCTCCGGGTGTTCGTATGTCGCTCGACCTCAACGCCGCAGCCCGTGTGCCTCTTCCCGTCAAGTTAAACTCGGCACTCGTCCTCGGGGCGAAGCAGGGAGTGTTCCTCGTCAGGGTAACCGGCTGGAGGGACCGCTGCTTCCCGGCTCCGAGGTCGACCACGCACTGCTCGATCCAGGCGACGGCCTGCTCGAGGCACCGCGAACAATGTCGTCGACGGGCCGGCGGTGGAGGCGGCGTTGCGAGTGCTCCCGGTCGTCGACCTGCTCTTCGACGAGACCGGGGCGCTGCGCCCGCTCGTCAACGTCTCCGTGGGCGGACGTGCGCGAGCGGGACCTGCGCGCGGCGACACTCGCGGGCTGCGACACTCGCGGGCGGCGAGACGGTGCGGGTGATCGCGGCTGTCGCCGGAGGCTGACCCGGGACCTCCGCGGCCCCGGCGCTCGTAGACAGAGGCGATGGGAGTCAGAATCCGGCCGATGGAGGGTCATCGCCGTCGCTAGCGCCGCCTCGCTCGAGGAGGGGCTCCTGCGCGACCGCGCGTCGAGGAGCGAGCGCCGTTGCGTCCGTGACGCCCAACGCGGCTCGGTCGCGGCCCTCGAAGAGCTCTTCCGCCGGCACTGGCCGGCCGCCCACCGCGCGGCCTACCTGGTCGTCCACGACGCGGCGGCCGCCGAGGACATCGCCCAGGAGTCTTTCCTCGCCGCCGTCCGAGCCCTCGACCGCTTCGACCGGCAACGCCCCTTCGGCCCGTGGCTGCACCGGATCGTCGTCAACCGCGCGATCGACTGGGCGCGCGCCCGCTCGCTCCGTCGCGAGCTCACCGTCGGTGCCGTTCCGGAACTCACCGCAGCCACGCGTGCAGACGCGAACTCGGGTTACGGAGCCGAGCTGGCGGCGGGACTCGTGGAGCTCGACCCGGAGCAGCGTGCGGTGATCGTCCTCCGCTACCTGCTGGAGTACACGCCGGGCGAGATCGCCGAGCTGCTCGAGCTGCCGCGCGGCACCGTCAACTCACGCATTCGCCGCGGCCTCGACCGGCTCGGGAGCCGCCTACGGGAGGAGCCGCGATGAGGCTCGGGCGGATCCAGGTGCCGGGCGCAGCCGAGGCCGAGGAGCGCGCGTGGGCAGTTGTCCGGACAGCCTACGAGGAGCGCGAGCGTCTCCCGGCCCGCCGTTCCCGACGCCGGCTCCTGCTTGCGCTGGCGGCCGGACTTTCCGTCGCGGCCGCGACGCTGAGCCCCCCCGGCCTCGCCGTCCTCGGCTCGGTCCGGCACGCGCTCGCCCCCGGCGCGGCAGCGCGGCCGCGGGCCGAGCTCTCCTCCCTCCCCGCTCCTGGACGACTGCTCGTCGACGCCCCGAGCGGGGCGTGGGTGGTCGAGGCCGACGGCTCGAAGCGCCGTCTTGGCCCCTACCGGGACCCGACCTGGTCGCCGCACGGACTCTACGTCGCCGCCGTCCGGGGCCACGACCTGCTCGCGCTCGATCCCAGGGGCACCGTCCGCTGGACCGTGACCCGGCCGCAGGCCGTCCGGCTACCCAGTTGGAACGGGCCGGACGGCTACCGGATCGCCTACCTGGCCGGAACCGAGCTCCGCGTCGTCAACGGCGACGGGACGCGTGACCGGCTGCTGGCCGCGGGCGTTGCGCCGGTCCGCCCCGCCTGGTTGCCGGGGCCCGACCACGCCGTCGCCTACGTCGCCGGCGACGGAGCCGTGCGGCTCGCGGCAGCCGACACGGGCACACGCCGCTGGTCGCGGCCCTCGCCCGAGCGGCCGACGCAGCTGGCCTGGTCGAGCGACGGGATGCGCCTGGTCGTCCTCTCGCCCCACCTGCTCCGCGTCCTCGACCTCGCCGGCCGTCAACTCCTTCGCGAGCGCCCGCCGGCCGGCAGCCGGGCCGTCGCGGCAGCCTTCCGCCCGCGCACGCGCGCCCTCGCCGAGCTCCGCCAGGACGGCGCCCAGACCACCGTCTCGCTCGTGCACGACGGCCGCGTCCTCTTCAACGGCCCGGGCGCGATCGACCGGCTGGCATGGTCCCCCGACGGGCACTGGCTGCTCGTCGGCTGGCCAACCGCTGACCAGTGGCTCTTCCTCCGCCCGAGCGGCGGGCGCGCCACTGCGGTGGCGAACGTCTCAGACGCCTTCGGCTCCAACTCGTTTCCGGCGCTTGCGGGCTGGTGCTGTGGGGGCTAAGGTTCCCCCGTTCCCGACGAAAGGAGGCCGGTCACATGAAAGCTGAGCGATTCGCCGCCTCCCTCGTCGTCGCTGCGTAGCTCCGTTCTGTCGAGAGGGGGCCGCCGCAGCGGCCCGATCCCAGATTCCTCTCGCTAAAGGAGACCCCGCTTTGCCTGGATTCGATCTGAGCGGGCTCGGGTGGACAGCCGAGCTCGCGGCCTCGCTCGAGGCCGGACTCAGCCCCGGACGCGTCGCCGTGCAGCACCGCGGCCAGTATGTCGTCTACACGGAGCCCGGCGAGCTCCGCGCCGGCGTGCCCGGCCGCCTCGCTCACCGCTCCGAGCTGCCCGCCGTCGGCGACTGGGTGGGGACTCGCGACGGCGTCATCCACCAGCTCCTGCCGCGCAGCTCTGCGATCGTGCGCCACGTTGCCGGCCGCGAGACCGAGGCACAGGTGCTCGCGGCGAACGTCGACATCGCCTTTCTCGTCAGCTCGCTTGGCCCGGATCTCGAGCCGCGGCGCATCGAGCGGTATCTCGCCATGCTCTGGGAGAGCGGAGCGCGACCGGTGATCATCCTGACCAAGGCCGATCTCTGGACCGACCCGCGCGAGCTTGTCCGCGAGGTCGAGACGGTGGCGCTCGGCCTCCCGATCCACGTTGTCAGCGCCGTCACGGACGTCGGGATGGAGGCCGTGCAGGCGTACCTGCGAGCCGGCGTCACGGCGGTGCTGCTGGGCTCCTCGGGCGTGGGCAAGTCGACGATCGTCAACCGGATCGTCGGCGCCGAGCTTCTGCGGACGCGGGAGATCCGCGAGGACGACGGGAAGGGTCGGCACACGACCTCGCATCGCGAGCTCGTCATCCTGCCGAGCGGGGGGATGCTGATCGATACGCCCGGGCTGCGAGAACTGCAGCTCTGGGAGGGCTCGAGCGGCATGCAGGAGACGTTCGCGGACGTCGAGACGCTCGCGGCCGACTGTCGCTTCACCGATTGCACGCACACGATCGAGCCAGGGTGCGCCGTGCAGGCGGCCGTCGACGAGGGAACACTGCCGCTCGACCGCCTGCGCAGCTACCGGAAGCTGCACAGGGAACTCGAGTTGGTGGCCGCGCGGAGGGACGCCCGCGTCCGGGTGGAGCGGCGGAAGGAGATCCGCAGGTTCGCCCGCTCACTGCGCAAGGACCGCTGGTGAGCACCGGGCACCGCGGTGCGTGCTTCAATTCGGGCGCGTGAGGATCGCAGCGACAGGAGTCGTACTCGCCGCCGCCTTGCTCTCCGCGGGCTGCGGCGGCTCGAAGCAGAGCGCCCCGCGAGACACCGCCCCGACCACGACCGCGGCGACGATCGCGCCGTCGAGGAGTGCCAGCGGTCCGTTCAACACGTGTCTCGACGTCCCCACCCGCCTCGCCGCGGAGATCCGGACGGGCATCCTCCTCGACGGCGGCAAGCTCAGCCACATCAAGGCCGTGACGTCGAAGGCCTTCCGCGGCATGTACTTCGTCTCGGCCCGCGTCGACGGCGGCGGCGCGGTCGCCGACGTCGCGACCTGGGTGACCCCGCAGCTCAAGGGCTCCGGGCCCGTCTATGCCGTCGATTCGACGGCGGCGCTGATCTCGTCCTTCGGGGCCGCCATCGGCAAGAGCCTGCACCTCGGGGCAAACGCGCCGGGTGCGTACAGGTCACGCGTCTGCGCGGTGGGGCCGAAGGCGCCTCACGGGCAGACCGCGCCGGTCTCCGGAGGCAACGCTCCGACCGGACAATAGGGCGCGCAGCTACGCAGCGTCGGTCTCGAGCGGTTTCACGACTTCCGCGAAGTGGCACGCACTCGGGTGGCCGTGCCCGTGGTCGATCAAAGGGGGCTCCTCCTCGGCGCAAATCGCCTGAGCCTTCCAGCAGCGCGTGCGGAAGCGGCACCCGGACGGAGGATTCGCCGGGCTCGGCACGTCCCCCTCGAGCACGATCCGCTTGCGCTTCCCGCGCAGCGACGGGTCCTCGATCGGGACGGCCGACAGCAACGCTTGCGTGTACGGATGCGTCGGCCGCCCGTAGATTGCCTGCTTGGGGCCGATTTCGACGATCTTGCCGAGATACATGACCGCGACGCGATCTGAGACGTGGCGCACGACAGAGAGGTCGTGCGCCACGAAGATGTAGGTCAGCCCGAAGTCGCGCTGCAGCGACTCGAGCAGGTTGACGACCTGTGCGCGAATCGAGACGTCGAGTGCCGAGACCGGCTCATCGAGGATCACGAGCTGCGGATTCAGCGCAAGTGAGCGTGCGATCCCGATCCGCTGCCGTTGACCCCCGGAGAACTCGTTCGGGAACCGGTTCGCGTGCTCGGGGGAGAGGCCGACTGTGCGCAGGAGCTCGTCCACGCGGCGCTTGCCTTCCTGGCCCCGGTAGCGGCCGTGGATCCGGAGGGGTTCGCTGACGATGTCGCGCACGGTCATGCGCGGGTTCAGCGAGGCATAGGGATCCTGAAAGACGATCTGCAGCTCGCGCCGCACGTCACGCATCTGGCGGCGGGAGAAGTCGCTGATGTCGCGGCCGTTGAAGATGATCTTGCCCGCGGTCGGCTCGGTCAGCTTGATGATCGTCCGCGAGAGCGTCGTCTTACCGCAGCCCGACTCGCCGACAAGACCGAGCGTCTCTCCGGCCCGGAGGCTCAGGTCGACCCCATCGACCGCGTGGATCTGACCCACGGTCCGCTTGAACAGTCCGGCCTTGATCGGGAAGTACTTGACGAGGCCCTCGACCCGGAGGATCTCGCTGCCCTCCGCGGCCGGCATGTTGATCGACGCCGCGCCAACGTCGGTCGCCTGCGCGCTCACGCGCCTCCTCCGGCCGTGGCGATCTCACGCGACCGGCCCAGCTCATGGTCGCGGAGCTCCTCGGCGAAGTGGCAGGCGGTCAGGTGCTCGCCGTTGTCGATCGGCCGCAGCGGCGGTTCCTCGCCGCGGCAGCGAGCTCGCCCCTGCGAGAGGAAGCAGCGCGGATGGAACGGGCAGCCGGGCGGACGGTTGATCAAGCTCGGGGGCGAGCCCGGGATCGGGCGCAGCCACTCCTCGTCGATGTCGACGCGCGGCAGACTCTCCATCAAGCCGATCGTGTACGGATGCCGAGGCGCGCTGAAGATCGTGTGCACGTCGCCGTTCTCGACGACCTTGCCCGCATACATCACGAGCACGCGGTCGGCAAGCTCGGCGATGAGACCGAGGTCGTGCGTGATCAGGATCGTTGCCGCATTCGTCTCGGCCTGTGCTTCCTTCAGCACCTCCAGGATCTGCGCCTGGATCGTCACGTCGAGCGCGGTCGTCGGCTCATCGGCGATCAGCAGCTTCGGCGAGTTGGAGATGGACATCGCGATCATCGCGCGCTGGCGCATGCCGCCCGAGAACTCGTGGGGGTACTGCGCGTAGCGCCGTTCGGGATTCGGCACGCCGACGAGGCGCAGCAGGCCGACGACCTTCTGCTTGACCGCGTCGTCTTTGATCTCGGGGTGATGGGTCTTGATCGCCTCGGCGAGCTGGACGCCGATCGTCAGCACCGGGTTCAGCGAGGTCATCGGATCCTGGAAGACCATCGCTACCTCGTTGCCACGCACCTCGCGGAGTTGCTTCTTCTTGAGCTTGAGCAGGTCGCGGCCGTCGAAGATCGCCTCGCCGGAGACGATCCTTCCGGGCGGCTGGGGGATCAGGCCGAGCAGCGACATCGTGCTGACGCTCTTTCCCGAGCCGGATTCGCCGACGATTCCGAGCACCTCGCCCGGGTAGACGTCGTAGGTCACACCGTCGACGGCTTGCACGGTCCCGTCGTCGGTCGCAAACTCGACGACGAGGTTTCGGATCGAGAGGAGCGGCTCAGGCACGGATTCGGCGCTGCGTCGGGTCGAGCGCATCGCGCAGACCGTCTCCGATGAAGTTCACGCAGAGGATGATCAGCACGATCGTCAGCCCGGGCATCGTCACGAGCCACCAGAGATTGAGGCCGGCCGCCTGCCCCTCCTGGATCAGCTCGCCGAGCGAGAGGTCGAGGCCGAAGCCGAGGAAGGAGATGGTCGACTCCGTCAGGATTGCGAGACCCGTCAGCAGCGTGGCCGAGACGACGATCGGTCCCATCGTGTTCGGGAGGATGTGCCGGAACATGATCCGGAAGTTTCCGGAGCCGGAGGCCTTCGCCGCCTCGATGTATTCCTTCTCCTTCAGCGAGAGGAAGTTGCCCCGCACGATGCGCGCGATGTTGGTCCAGAACAGCAAGCCGAGCAGGATCGCGAGCCGGACCGGTGAGCCGTGGCCGAGGTACTTCGCCGCGACGAGCAGGATCGCGAGCGCCGGGACGATCAGGAACAGATCGGTGATGCGCATCAGCAGGTTGTCGATCCAGCCGCCGAAGTAGCCAGCCGAGGCACCGACGAAGATCCCGATCACCGTCGCGATCGCCGCGACGAGCAGCGAGACCTCCTCCGTGCTGCGGATGCCGAACAGTGTGCGGCTGAAGTAGTCGCGCCCGATCTGATCGGTTCCGAAGAAGTGGTGCCCGGCGAACGTCGGCTTCACCGTGATGTCTGCGGTCGGAAGCGTCGGGTCGTACGGTGCGAGCTGGTTGGCGAAGATACCGCCGGAGAAGACGATCACGAGGACGAGAATGCCGGCGACCGCCATCCGATGGCGGAAGAAGCGGCGCCGCGCGAACGACCACTGGCTGCGTGCCTTGACCTCGAGCCCTTGGTCGAGCGCCGCCGGGACGGGGTCGTTGACTCCGGCCTCGATCTCGGTGAGCTCCGACCCCGGCTGCGTGCTCAGCGAGCCGGTGCCGACGAGCGGCGGTTCGGTGAGCTTGTCAGTCATAGCGGATCCTCGGGTCGAGGAAACCGTACATCAGGTCGGCGATCAGGTTGAAGATGATCACCATCACGGCAACGACCATCAGCCAGGCCATGACCGGGTACGGGTCGCCGGATGTGAGCGCGACGACGAAGTAGTGCCCCATCCCGTCGAGGGTGAAGACCTGCTCGGTGACGAACGCCCCGGCGAAGAGGGCGCCGAAGTCGATTGCGATCTGGGTGGTCAGCGGGATCAGCGCGTTGCGGAAGACGTGCTTGCCGATCACGCGCCACTCGGGCAGTCCCTTCGCCCGCGCGGTCCGGGTGTAGTCCGAGTTGATCACCTCGAGCATCGAGGCGCGCATGTAGCGGCTGTATCCCGCGACGCTCAGAGCGCAGAGCGCGATCACGGGCAACGCGAGGTGCTGGGCCAGATCGAGGATCTTGTGCAAGCCGCCGCCGGGGTCGGGGGACCAGAGCTGCGCCGTGTAGAAGATCCGCACATGCCAGGTGAGGTAGACGTTGGTGAAGATCACCTGGAGAATCAGCGCGAGCCAGAAGACCGGCATGGCGAACCCGACGAAGCTCACCGTCGTGGCGGTGTAGTCGAAGAGCGAGTACTGGCGGATCGCCGAGTAGATGCCCACTACCACACCGATCAGGACCGAGAGCACGAGCACGATCACGAGCAGCATGATCGTGTGCTTGAGGACCCGCTCGAGGTTTGGCCAGACGGGGTCGCCGTTCGAGAGGTTGTTTCCGAACCTGTGCAGCACCGCGTCCTGCACCCAGAGCCAGTAGCGCTCGAACACCGACTGGTCGAGGTGCTTCGCGTGGGCGATCACCTTGCGGTCCGCGGCTGTCAGGTGGACGTTCGAGTACAGGTCGGCGAGCGGGTTCGACGACAGGGAGACGAAGACGAAGATGAGGAAGCTCGCCGCGACGAGCACCGGAATCGAATACAGCAGCCGCCGGGCGATGAAGGTGAGCATGGGTTGATCTCCCAGTTGGCGAGCCCCCGCCCCGAGCACGTAGCCCGGGCCGGGGACTCTACCGTGGAATCGGTCCTACCGCAGGACCGGCGGACTTGCTACTTGCTGCGCCACCAGTTCTCGGCGTCGTAGAACGGACCGTACTGGGTCGCGTTGTCCTGCATGCCCTTCACGTAGGAGTGGTACACGAGGAACGTCGGCTTCTGGTACAGCGGAACCGACGGGACGTCGTTCCCGATCAGCGCGTCGGCCTGGTTCTCCAGGGCCGCCCGCTTGACCGGGTTGAGCTCACCGTCGGCCGCGTGCATCAGGGCGGTCGCCCGGGCGTTGCAGTAGCTCATGAAGTTCGACGTCCCGCCCTTGTTCGGGCAGCTCCAGATCGCCGTGTTCCCCTGCGGATCGGGGCTGCCGACCCATGCAAACATAAACAGGTCCCATGTCTGCGCACTGAGGTCCTGGCCGAACGCGATGTTCGACGGCTTGAAGTTGTTCGTCAGCTCGATGCCACTCTGCTTCGCCCGCGCCTGGATGATCTGGAACGCGAGCTCGCGGAGCTGATTGCCCTTGGTCGACTCGAACGAGAACGTCAGCCGCGTCCCGTTGCACGAGTAGATGCCGTCGCCGCCCTTCTTGCAGCCGTGCGACTCGAGCAGGGACTGCGCCTTCTTCGGGTTGTAGTCCCACTTGTTGAAGTGCGCCTTGTACGTCGACTGGTTGTTCAGGTAGATCACGTTGTCCAGCGGCTTCAGGGTCGGGTTCAGCTTGCCGAACAGTGTCCGCAGGACCTCCCTGCGGTCGATCGACATCATCAGCGCCCGGCGAACCCAGGGGTTCCGCGCGAGCGGGTTACCCTTCGGGCCGAGCTGGATGTCGATGTGCTCGTACTGCGAGCCGAGGCTTGACTGCACCTTCAGGCCGGCGGCGTTTCGCAGCTCGGCGAGCGGCAACTGGGGCTGCGGGTAGATCGCGTCGACCTCGCCGCCCTTGACCTGCTGGATCTCGGTGTTGGAGTCGGTCAGGAACCGGAAGATGATCGAGTTCAGGTACGCCTTGTGCGGGCCCCAATACTTCGGGTTCCGGATCAGGGTCAGTTGGCTGCCCTTCGCCCAGCTTTTGACGAGGAACGGGCCGCTGCCGATCGGCTTCCCGGTCTTCGGGTCGTTCATGTCGTTGATCAAGACCTTCGTGTAGTCCTTGCCCGCCAGCGCGTGCGCCGGAAGGACGCCGAGGGCGCCGCTGAAGAGATCTTTCCAGCCGGCGAACGGTTGCTTGAACGTGAACGTCACCGTCTTCGGGTTGACGACCTTCGTCTTGCTGATCAGCTCGTAGCCGGTGCGCGAGACGATCCCCCCGCCGGAAGGCTGCTTGTCGATGTTCTTGTTCATGATCGTCTTCAGCGTGAAGACCAGGTCTGCGGCGCCGACGGGCTTGCCGTCGCTCCACTTCGCCTTCGGGTTCAGGTGGTAGGTCACCCGTTCGGGATTGAGCTGGAGGTCGACCTTCGACGCCAGGTTCAGCTTGTAGCTGAAGTTGGGCTGGACGGTGTAGATGCCCGGCATGACCAACTCGGAGACCCAGGCTCCCCAGGTGTTGTTGCAGTCGTTCAGGTTGTTGTTCAAGCACGGCGGCTCCTGCTCTGCACCGAACAGCATCGTCCCGCCGGTCTTGATCTTGGCGGACGCTGTGTGGTCGGGGCGGGCAGACGCCGTGGCCACCAGGCCGAGGGTCAGCGCAAGCGCACACGCCCCCATCAGCCAAAGACGACGTCGGTGCATCGTTCCCTCCGTTTCGATGTGCGCCACGGTGTCACGGTGCGCAATTCCACCC
>JBHEMK010000154.1:0-2568 GCA_046262635.1 Gaiellaceae bacterium | reverse complement strand
GCGGACGAGCTCGACCGGACGCTGCACTCCGGCTCGGACGGTGTCGTCACGCTCGAGGCCGAGGACGGCCGCTATGCCGTTGCGCTGCGGCGGATCGTCTACGTCAAGCGCTTCGCCCGCGAGAGCCGCGTCGGTTTCGGCGCCGGCTAGCAGCCGGTTAGGGAGCGGGCGGAGAGGGAAGGCGACCTGGGTGGCTGAGCAGGAAACACCCGCGCGAGCGAAGGAATCGACCGAGCAGGTCCGCAAGCTCGTCGACCGCGCGCAACGGGGTGACCGCGAGGCGCTGGAGGAGCTGTATCTGATCCATTTCGACCGGATCTACAGCTACCTGCACATGACCGTCGGCAACCGCCACGACGCCGAGGACCTGACGACGCAGACCTTCCTGAAGATGCTGGAGTCGATCGGCAAGTTCCGCTGGCAGGCGGCGCCATTCTCGGCCTGGCTTTTCCGGATCGCGCACAACCTCTCGATGGATCACTTCCGTGCGCGCCGGCGCTGGCAGCCCGAGGAGGACGTCCCCGAGGCGGCCGGGGAGGAGGAGCCGTCGGCCGAGCTCGAGGCGATGCAGTCGATCGGCCGCCAGTCGATGATGGAGCTGATCGAGACGCTCTCGCACGAGCAGCAGCAAGTGCTGACGCTCAAGTTCGTCTTCAACTTCGCAAACGGGGACGTCGCCAGGATCCTCGACAAGAGCGAGGGCGCGATCAAGTCGCTTCAGCACCGCGCCCTCGTCTCCCTCCAGAAGCAGATCGGGAACAACCGGGGCTAGTCGCCCTGGCGGGCCATGAACTCGCCGGCGAGGGCGTCGATCAGCTCCGGCCCGGACTCGGGCCGCTCTTCCGGCTCGCCCCAGTGCCACTGCTCGAGGTAGTCGTCGCTCCCGGTCAGGCCCTGCTCCATCGCACGCCGGTCGATCTCCTGCTGGAACCAATCGGGCAGCTGATGCGAGACCGCCGAGCCGTTCTCGGCGAGGACCCGCACGACCGACGGGATCTCCTGCCAGGAGAGCACCTGGAACCGCGTCAAGGCCGCGCTTCGGGGAAGCGCGGGAGCCCGTCGTCGGGCAGCGGCTCCCACGGGGCCGCGTAGGCGACGAACTGGCGGTACGTGGGCCGGGCTCCGGGATCGTCGTCGAAGGCGCCGAGCCGGATGCTGATCACCGCGGGATCCTCCGGATTGCGGCTCCACAGTGCGGAGCCGCACGCGGAGCAGAAGACCTTCGAGTAGCCGTCCGGCGGATCGAACGAGCGCAGGAGCGGCTCGCCCGCGACGATGCGGAGCGACCCGGGAGCGATCCGTCCCGACGCCGAGGCACCCGTGCCGGTCCGCCGCTGGCAGCGCTTGCAATGGCAGTAGCTGGCCGAGGCGAGCGGCTCGCTGACCTCGAAGCGGACGCCGCCGCACAGACAGCCTCCCGTGAGCGGGTGATCGGGCACGGGCCAAGGGTACCGTGCGCACGTTCCTCGCAGCTAGCCTCCGCCCGTGGCTCTCGAGGTGGGAATCGTCGGGCTTCCGAGCTCCGGTAAGTCGATGCTCTTCGAGGCGCTGACGGGCACGCGCGCGACCGGCGAGGTTGGCATGGCCGCGATCCCGGATCCGCGCCTGGCGCAGTTGGCCGCGGTCGTGGAGGCGCGGAAAGTGACGCCCGCTGCGGTCCGTGTCGTCGAGGTGCGTGGGACGGGCCCCGCGTTGCTCGGCAATCTGCGTCAGGTCGACGCGCTGCTCGTCGTCCTGGACGGCTTCTCGGGCACGCGCGTCCCGGCCGTCGACCTGGAGACGCTGAAGCTCGAGCTGCTCGTCGCCGACCGCGACCACGTCGAGCGGCGGCTCGACCGCGTCGCGAAACAGGCGAAGCAGGGCGACGCGAGGCTGAAGCAGGAGGCCTCCGCGCTCGAGGGGCTGCTCGCGCACCTCGATGCCGAGAACGCGCTTGCAGAGTGGGGTGGCGAGCTTCCGGCCGAGCTCGAGCCGCTCACGACCAAGCCGTTGATCGCGATCGAGAACGGTCCGGCCGGAATCGACCTGAAGCTCGAAGCCGAGCTCGCCGAGCTGCCCGCCGAGGAGGCGGCCGAGTTCCGCGGCGAGGGCGAATCGGCGCTCGGCGAGGTGGTGCGGCGGCTGGCTGAGACGCTCGACCTGATCACGTTCTTCACGGCCGGCGAGAAGGAGACGCGGGCGTGGACGCTCCGGCGTGGGCAGACCGCCCTCGACGCGGCCGACACGATCCACTCCGACATCGCGCGCGGGTTCATCCGCTGTGAGGTGATCCGGTGGGACGACCTCGTTGCACGGGGCTCGCACGGCGAGGTGGCGCGCGCAGGCCTCCAGCGGCTCGAAGGCAAGAGCTATGTCGTCGCCGACGGCGACGTGGTCAACATCCGCTTCAACGTCTAGCCGGCGCTGATCAGTGCGACCCCCAGGAGTGCTGCTCCGGCGCCGCCGAGCTGCAGCGGCGAAAGCCGCTCGTCGAGCACGAGCCGGGCCAGGGCGATCACGATCACCGGGTAGAGCGACCCGAGCACGGCGACGACGCTGAGCAGGCCGCGGTTGGTGGCGGCACCGAAG
>JBHEMK010000153.1:0-12368 GCA_046262635.1 Gaiellaceae bacterium | reverse complement strand
CTTTCGCCCAGCTCTACAGAATCTGGAATCAGGACAAACACAGAACGTTGCAGCCGACGTTCGCGATGGTCGCCGAGTACAACTTCAAACTGGCCGTAGTCCAAGACATAGCGGCCGTCGGCACTCCGCGCATTAGGGCCGGAGTGGTGAAAGACGGCGCAGAAGTCCTGCGGATTCCGGTAACTCCCGACGGCCCATCCCCACAGGTGAAGCTCCAGACAGGCATCACCCTCGACATAGGCATCGACGACGGGCTGAGAATCCCGCCGCTGCTCGCGTCCATTGGCGATCCCGTACAGCACATCCTCAACCGGGTCTCCGATGCTTTCCCAGAAAGCCCCACGTTCGACGAATGGAGGGCGGCTCAAGAGGGATCACCGCCTGGGCCATGCTCTCCCGCTGAGGGATAGTTCCTGCCTCTACAGAGAAGGGACACTTCCCGATTTGACAGGGGAACAGGTGTTCGTGTAGAACACACGTTCCCATGATCGCCTGCATCTCCATCTCGGGCTTCGAACTGCGAGCGGCGCTTCGCAAGTCGCCGTCGCTTGCGCTGCGGCCCGCGGCACTCGCGCCGGAGGCGGGCGGGGAGCCGCTGCTCGGGCCGATCACAGCAGCGGCCGAGACGATCGGGGTGCGGCCAGGGATGCGACTGGGTGAGGCGCTTTCGACATGTCCGGCCCTCGTACTCATCGAGCGCGACCCTGCCGCAGTCGAGCAGGCGTGGGAGGGGATTCTGCAGAGCCTCGAGGATGCGGGCTTCGCCGTCGACCCGGCCGGGCCCGGTTGCGTCTTCTTCGAGACGCGCGGCATCGAACGGCTCTATGGCGGTCTCGAGCCTGCGCTGAAGCGGGCGCTCACGGCGGTGGGTCCGTCCTGGGATGCGCGGGCCGGGGCCGCGGACCGGCGCTTCGCGGCGCTGGCCGCTGCCACGACGGCACGTCCGGGCCAGGCACTCGTCGTTTCTGGCGACCGGCTGCGCGAGTTCCTCGCTCCGCTGCCGCTCTCGCTCCTGCCGCTCGAGCGGTCCCGCTACGAGGAGCTCGAGGCGCTTGGAGTGCGAAATCTGGGACAGCTTGCCGGGCTCCCGGGCGCAGCGGTGGCCGAGCGGATGGGGCCCGCCGGCCGGCGGGCCTGGAGCCTGGCGAGGGGTGGAGCGGCCGCGGAGGTCAAGGGGAGGCGGCCCCCAGCCGAGATCGTCGAGGCGCTCGAGTTCCCCGAGGCGATCGGCAATGAGCTGACGCTCCGACGGGCTTTCGGCGCGCTGCTCGACGCGCTGCTCGCGCGGCCGGAGCGACGCGATCGCTTCGTTCGCAAGGTCGCGCTCTCGGCGCGGCTTGTCGGTGCCGGCTCGTGGCGGCGGACGGTGACGCTCCGCACTCCAACCGTCGATCGCGAGCGGATCCGGTCGGCGCTCGCGCCGAAGCTCGCCGAGCTGCCGGCGCCGGTGCTCGAGTTGCGGCTCGAGCTCGCGGCTCTGACCGAGTCGGACGGCCAGCAGCTGGAGTTGGTCGCCGCGGGCGCCGAGGACCGGACGCGCCTGAGCGAAGGGTTGCGCCAGGTCCGTGCGAGCACGGGCTCAGGGTCTGTCTGCACCGTCGTGGAGGTTGCGCCGTGGTCGCGTATCCCGGAGGCGCGCGCGCTGTTCGTTCCGCTGGACGAATAAACACGCCGCGCCCGGCGCGCGTCGAGTCGAATTTCGACGGAACGCCGTGGCAGGTGAACCACCAGCCGGTGCTGGCCGTGCGCGAGGAATGGCGCGTCCTCGACCGCTGGTGGACCGAGGAGCCGGTCAGTCGCCGCTACTTCGACGTCGTGCTCGAGACCGGCGAGAACACCATCGTCTTCAACGACGGAGAGGGAGGCGGATGGTTCACCCAGAGAGGCGCTTGAGCGCGGTTTCCACCAGTGTCGGCCAGTGGTCAGCGTGAGCGGCGGAGCCGACCACCCATTCCTTCTTCGGCCGGAACATCTTTCCGAGCTCGACCTCCGCATTGCGCGCGGCCCGATCGCCGGTGAGCTCGTCGTTCCGGGCTTGCGCGTCCATCTAGCCTCCTCGAATCGACTCGGCGAAGCCGGTCTCGGGGGCGTGGACGTTCAGCAGGCGGATGCGGCCGGTGCCGGGGTTGCGGAATCCGTGCACTGCTCCGGGCGGCGCCCAGACCCACACGCCCGGGCCGGCGAGGGCTCTGCTCTCCTCGGCGATGAACTCGACCTCGCCCTCGAGCACGAAGAAGGAGTCGGTGTGGTCGGCGTGGCGATGCGGACCGACTCCCTCCCAACCCAGTCCGAACGTGAGGTCGAATGCCGAAAGCTGCGGCGTGTCCGCCTTGATCACGAGCACGCGGTTCCCCCGGTCGAACAGCTCGCCTTCAGCCGGGCCGAGCACGAGCGCATCTGCGGCGTCGTGGCCGCCGTCGGCCGGCGGGTCGAAGCTGTCAAAGAGCCTTCCGTCCACCTCCCGGCGGTCGCGGCGCGCCCGCAGCGAGCCCGCGAACCCCTTGCCCGGCGCATGGAAGTTGAGGAAGAGCGCGGCGGCGTCGCCCTCGTTCGCGAAGGTGTGGACGACGTCGGGCGGGACGAGGACGAGCGACCCGGCGAGCGCTCGCACCCGTTCGACCTTCGGGCCGAGCCCGAACTCCAGCTCACCCTCGATCACGAAGAACGCGTCGACATGCTCGCGGTGGACATGCGGGTCCGGGCCGCGCTCACCCGGCTCGTACCGCGACCAGGTGACGTCCAGATGCTTGTGCATCGCGAGGATACGCACGGTTCGCGCGGGTCGGTCGGTGATTGTCTCTCCCTCGCCGGGGCGTAGGAGGGCCAGCTGCCGTACGTCGAGCTGCACGCCCATTCAGCCTACTCGTTCCTCGACGGAGCATCACAGCCCGAGGAGCTCGCGGCGCGGGCGGCGGAGCTCGGCTACGGAGCGTTCGCGCTGACCGACCACGACGGTGTCTACGGCTCGCTCGAGTTCGCGCATGCCGCGAAGCACCTCGGCGTGCGCGCGATCACCGGCGCGGAGGTCACGCTCGTCGGCGGCTCGCACGTGACGCTGCTCGTGGAGTCGGCTCAGGGGTACGCGAACCTTTGCCGACTGCTGACCGAGGCGCACCGGCCCACGCGGCTTCCTGGCCGGGAGGAGGAGCTGCTGCCGCCCCGTCTCGAGCAGGCGCTGCTGGAGGAGCTCAACGACGGGCTCGTCTGCCTCTCCGGCTGCGCGCGGGAGGGACTCGCCCTGCGCGATCCGAACGCGGCTGCGCGGCTGGCGCAGGCTTTCGGCCGCGACCGCTTCTACGTCGAGCTCCAGCGCCCGTACGAGCGCGGGGACGCGCGCAGGCGCGCGCTGCTTCGGGGCCTCGCCGAGACGATCGGCGTGGAGACGGTCGCAACGGGCGACGTCCATGCGCACCATCCGCGCCGCGCGCAGCTGCAGGACGTGCTCGTCGCCGTCCGCTGCCGCACGTCCCTTGACGGCTGCGAGCGCGAGCGCCGCGGCAACCACGAGTCGGTGCTGCTCGCACCCGACGAGGTGGCCCAGCGGTTTCCCGGCGACCGGGACGCGGTCGAGCGGTCGTTCGAGCTTGCCGACCGGCTCCGCTTCGACCTTACCGAGGAGCTCGGCTACCGCTATCCCGACTTCTCCGGCGGGCGGGAGCCGGCGATCGTCCAGCTCCGGCTGGTATGCGAAACCGCTTTCCGCGAGCGCTATACGAATGGGTATAGAAACCGGGCAGAGGCGCGGCTCGAAGAGGAGCTGCAGCTGATTGACTACCTCGGCCTCGCCGGCTTCTTCCTGCTCCACTGGGAGGTGCTCGAGCTCGCGCGCGTGTGCGCGGCCCAGGTGCGCGGCCCCGGCTCGATGCGCCACGTGCTGCCCCCGGGCCGCGGCCGTGGCAGCTCGGTCGGCTCGCTCGTCTGCTACCTGACCGGCCTCTCGCACGTCGACCCGGTCAAGGCCGATCTCTCGCTCGGCCGTTTTCTCAACCGGGACATGCGCGCGGTGCCGGACATCGACCTCGACTTTCCGCGGGACATCCGCGAGAAAGTGATCGTTGCCGTGACCGAGAAGTATGGCCGCGAGCATGCTGCGCTCGTTGCGAGCTTCGCCACCTATCGCTCGCGCGGCGCGATCCGCGACGTCGGCAAGGCGCTCGGGCTCCCGTTCGCCGAGCTCGAGCGCCTTGCCCGGGTCTCGGATGGCTGGAACGCGACCCGCGTCGCCGAGGAGCTCGCGCTGCTTCCCGACGCAGACCGCAAGCTGCTCTCGCCGCGCTGGCGGGCTTTCGCCGACCTCTGCACCGAGATCGCCGGGCTGCCGCGCCACATCTCCCAGCACCCGGGTGGGATGGTGATCTCATCGCGGCCGCTCGTCGAACTCGTCCCGGTCCAGCCGTGCGCGATGGCCGGCCGGCAGATGGTGCAGTGGGACAAGGACTCGTGCGCCGATGCCGGTTTCCTCAAGATCGACCTGCTCGGGCTCGGAATGCTCTCCGCGGTCGAGGAGTGCGTCGACGAGATCGCCCGCGTCCGCGGCAAGACGATCGACCTCTCCCGGATCCCGCTCGACGACCCGGCCGTCTACGAGGAGATCCAGCGTGCAGACACCGTTGGCGACTTCCAGATCGAGAGCCGCGCGCAAATGCAGAGCCTGCTCCGGACACGGCCCGAGAACATCGACGACCTGACCGTCCAGGTGGCGCTCGTCCGGCCGGGGCCGATCCAGGGCAAAGCCGTCCACCCGTACATCGATCACCGCCAGCGGCTGCGGGAGGATCCGGACTTCGAACCGCCGGTCGACCATCCGCTGCTACGGGACTGTCTGCGCTCGACGCTCGGGGTCGTTGTTTTCCAGGACCAGGTTCTCGACGTCTCGATCGCGCTCGCGGGCTTCAGCGTGGGGGAGGCCGAGGGGCTGCGGCGCGCGATGAGCCGCAAGCGGAGCCACGATGCGCTCGAGGCCTATCGCGGTCGCTTCATCGACGGCGCGGCGCGAAAGGGCGTGGCCGAGGAGACGGCGAACCTCGTCTACGACAAGCTCGTCGGCTTCTCCGGCTTCGGCTTCCCGAAGTCGCACGCGGCCGCGTTTGGCCTGCTCGCCTACCAGTCTGCCTGGCTGCGCCACCACTACGCGGCGGAGTTCTTGGCGGCGCTGCTGAATGCGCAGCCGATGGGCTTCTACCCGCCCGCGAGCCTCGTCCGCGATGCCCAGCGGCGGGGCGTGGAGACACTGCCGCCAGATATCAACGACAGCGGTGCGCGCTGTCTCGTGGAAGGCAGGGGGGTCAGGATCGGTCTGAGCTTCATCACCTCGGTGGGCGAGAGCGAGGCGCAGGCGGTGATCGGCGAGCGGGACGCCAATGGACCGTTTCGTTCGATCCGTGAGCTAGCCCAGCGCACCCCTCTGGGGGAGCACGGCCTGAAGGCGCTCGTCGAGTCCGGCGCCTGTGACGGCTTCGGGCTGAAACGACGGGAGCTGCTCTGGCAGCTCGGCCTCGTCCCGCGCTCGCGCTCGATCCCCGGCTCGGGCGGGGAGGAGCGCCAGCTCGCGCTGCCGCTCGACCCGACCGTCGAGACCCCCGAGCTGCCCGAGCCGACGGTCTGGGAGCGGATGCTGGCCGACTACCGGACGACGAGCCTGTCCACGGGTGTCCACCCGCTGACGCTGCTGCGGCCGCACCTCCCTGCGGGGACGCTTACAGGCAAGCAGCTCGCCCAGCGGCAGCACGGCTCGCCCGTCGCCTTCGCCGGGATGGTCGTCGCGAGGCAGCGCCCGGCCACCGCGAAGGGCGTCGTCTTCATGCTGCTCGAGGATGAGTTCGGCCAGGTGAACCTGATCGTGGCGCCGCAGGTCTACGACCGCTTCCGTCCCCTCGTCCGCGGCGAGCCGCTTCTCCACGCCACCGGCCGCTACGAGCACTATGACCGCAACCGGAACATCGTCGTCCACAAGCTGGAGAGCCTCGGACCGCTCGCCCGACGCATCGCAGGCGGGGCCGATGTCTATGGCAGCCTGCCCGGTGCGCATCATTTCGGACATCGCTGAGCGTCTGAGAAGCGTGAACCTCCCCGCGCGGCTCGACCGTGTGCGTTGGCGCTTTGACCCGGCCGGGCTCGGCCGGATCGCCCAGGCCGCCCTCGCGGCCGGCCTGGCCTGGCAGCTCGCGCGCCTGATCCCCGGCCACGGCGAGCCGTTCTTCGCCCCGATTGCCGCCGTGATCGCCCTCGGCGCTGAAGGCGGCCGGCGCGGGAGGCAGGCCGTCGAGATGATGTTCGGCGTTGCACTCGGGATCCTGATCGGCGCGACCGTGGTCGTTGCCGTCGGCGCGGGCGGCTGGCAGATCGTCGTCGCCGTCGCCTTCGCACTCCTCCTCGGCACCGCCCTCGGCGCTCGGCCGATGACCGTGAGCGAGTCGGCGGTCTCGGCCATCTTGATCGTCGGGCTGCAACGCACGGGCTCGAACTACGCCTACCAGCGCCTCTTCGACGCGTTGATCGGCGGCGGCATCGCGATCGTGACCGCGCAGGTGCTGTTCCCGATCGACCCGCTCGACCTCGTGCGGCGTGAATCGCAACGGCTGCGTGGCGAGCTTGGCCGCACGCTCGACGAGGTCGCTGAGGCGCTGCGCGCGCGCGACCGGGAGCGCGCCGAGGGAATCCTCGCAATGGTCGACGCGATTGATGAGCGCCGGCTCCACGATGCGCTCGCCCTGGCCCGCGACGTGGCGCGGCGCGCGCCCCGCCGGCGCGCTGCGCGCCGCCGGCTCGAGCCGATCGGCGACCTCGTCGCTTCTCTCGATGCGGCCGTCGGCGACACGCGGGCTCTCGTGACGGGCGCCCTGCGAGCGCTCGACTCCACTGGGGCGCCACCGAAGGAGGTGCTTGACGCGATCGGCGCGCTCGCGACGGCGATCCGGACGACGAATCCCGCCGTCGCGCGCCGGTCCGCCGACCGGGCACTGCGGGCTGGTCTGGCGGCTCACGGCCGTGATGACTCCCTCGGCATGTCGGTGCTCACCCACGCGATCGCGTCGATCGCCGATGACGTCAACGGCAGCGCGCGGGCCCGCGAGGCCGAACAGCGCGTGCACGTATCGAGGTTGCGCCGGTTCCGGTTCGTTGAGCGGAGGTCGACGACCACACCCGAAGGAGAGCAGCCATGAGCTTCGTGGATGAGATCCCCGAGCCGACCAACAGCTTCATCGTCGCCCTCTCGGTGGCCGCCGAACGGGGGGTTTCATGTCCGGCTACGACAGGGGCATCATCTCGAGCTGATCGGCGTGCGCTTCGTGCCGACATCGCCGTTGCTCGGCCGGGCGGCGTGTTCTTCACCTGCGGCTGGACCGCGTGCTGGCGATTCTCGTCTTCGCCTCCAAGGCTCCTGAGACGAAAAGCGGACGCTCGACCGAGAGATCGCGTCGGACCTCGGGCCGAGGGAGGCGGGCCTCTCAGCCGCGTTCGGTCGCGGCACCACGGGGAGGCGCGCCCGTGATCTGCTCGCTATAGCTAGCCGTTGGGCGGTGCGCGCAGCTCGGATCCCTCGCTGAGCGCGAAGGCGGCATCGACGAGCGCGAGGTGGGTGAACGCCTGCGGAAAGTTGCCGAGGAGCCGGCCCTCGACCGGGTCGTACTCCTCGGCGAGGAGCCCGACGTCGTTGCGCAGCGCGAGCAGCCGCTCGAAGAGCGTCGTCGCGTCGTCGCGCCGTCCCTGCGCGGCGAGCACCGAAACGAGCCAGAAGGAGCAGGGTAGGAAGACGCCCTCGTCACCGGGCAGTCCGTCGACGCCAGCGTCCTCCGGACGGTAGCGCAGGACGAAGCCGTCAACCGTCAGCTCCCGCTCGATCGCGGCGACGGTCGAGACGATCCGCTCGTCGTCCGGCGGCAGGAAACCGACGAGCGGAATCAGCAGCGCGCTCGCGTCGAGCTGGTCGGAGCCGTAGTACTGGGTGAAGGCCTGCTTCTCCGCGTTCCAGCCCCGATCGCAGATTTGGGCGTGAATCTCGTCACGGATCGCGCACCAGCGCTCGAGCGGGCCCGTCCGCCCCAGATCCTCGATGAAGCGCACCCCACGGTCGAAGGCGACCCACGCCATCACCTTCGAGTGCGTGAAATGTCGCGCGGGGCCACGCACCTCCCAGATCCCCGCGTCCTCGTGTCGCCAGCCCTCCTCAAGCCATTCGAACGCCTTGAGCACGATCGCCCACGCGTGCTCGTTGGGCGGCACCCCGCGTACGCGGGCCTGGTAGAGCGCGTCGATCATCTCGCCGTAGATGTCGAGCTGAAACTGCTCTGAGGCTGCATTGCCGACCCGGATCGGACGCGAGCCCTCGTAGCCGGGGAGCCAATCAAGCTCGCGCTCGTCGAGCCGCCGCTCGCCCCCGATCCCGTACATGATCTGAATGTCGCCTGGGTCACCGGCGATCGCTCGCAGCAACCAGTCCCGCCAGGCCCGGGCCTCGTCCAAATAGCCCGCGGTCAGCATCGCGCTCAGGGTCAGGGCCGCGTCACGCAGCCAGCAGTACCGGTAGTCCCAGTTGCGGACGCCGCCGATCTTCTCCGGTAGCGATGTGGTCGGCGCCGCGACGATGCCGCCGGTGGGTTCGTATGTCATCGCCTTGAGCACGAGCAGTGACTCGTGGATCTCCTGGTGATACAGGCCGGTGTGCGCGCACGATGAGCACCACTCATGCCAGGAATCTTCGGTTTCCCTGAGCGCGAGCTCCGGGTCGATCGCCGCCGGCAGATCCTCGTGCGACGGAAACCACGTCAGGACGAATGGCACGCGTTCGCCCTCGGTCACGGTGAACTCAGCGACAGTCGTCATGTCCGCTCCGCGCACCTCGACGGGGGTCCGGAAGCAGAGCGCGTCCGGGCCGGCGACCGCGACCCGGGCGTGATCGACCCGGCGCACCCATGGCACGACCTTGCCGAAGTCGTAGCGGATCACGAGCTCGGAGCGCATCGCGACCGCACCCTCGAGGCCCTCGACGATGCGGACGATGTCCGGGGCCCTGCCACGCGGCGGCATGAAGTCGATCACGCGGACGGCACCCAAGTCCGTCTCGAACGTCGTGTCCAACACCAGCGTGTCGTGGCGATAACGCCGGGACTGGGCCAGCGGGCGGAGAGCCGGGCCGAGGAGCCAGCGTCCGTGCTCGGGCCCGCCGAGCAGCGCCGCGAAACAGGCGCCGGAGTCGAAGCGCGGGAAGCAGCACCAGTCGATCGACCCGTCGCGGCTCACGAGCGCCGCGGTCTGGAAGTCGCTGATCAGCGCGTAGTCCTCGATTTTGGGCATTCAGCGGTTCTCGATCTCGCGGGCGAAGGGATGCCATCGTTTCAGGACTGCGCGGTTATACGCAATGCAGTAGCTCTCGGCGGACTCTGCATCGAGCGTCGACGCGAAGTGATCTCGGACCTCGGCGAGCTGCTCGGTCGCCGTCTCGACCAGGTCGACGAGGTCGCCGTAGCGCTCCTCGGCCTCGGCCCGGTCGGCCCGGTCGTAGGCGCGCTCGGCGGCGTCGGTGTCGGCGATTAGGTCGGCATAGTCGCGCGCGAACAGGTCGAGCTGACGCTGGATCAGGTCGGCGAAAGGCCTGCGGAAGATCACGCGATCTCGTCGTAAACCGAGAGGTGCGCCCGAGCGGCAGCGTCCCAGGTCAGCTCGTCGCGTGCGCGGCACGCGCCGGCGCGGGCGGCCTCGAGAGCGACCGGGTCGTCGAGCAACTCCCGCACGGCCGACGCGAGGCCCGCGACGTCTCCGGGAGGGACCACTCGACCCGCACCGAAGCGGCGGACGGGCTCGGCGATCCCGCCGACGTCGTAGGCCACAGCGGGGACGCCCGCACCGAGCGCCTGCAGCAGCGAGCCGCTCTGGTCCAGCTCTGGGCGGTACGGGAAGAGGGCCAGAGTCGCCTCGGCGAACGCGCGGTCAACCTCCCCCTGGGGCAGGTAGCCGAGACGCCAGTCGACCTCGAGCCCGTCGGCGACTGCGCGATAGCACTCGATCGGCTCCCACGGGTCCCCGGCCACGACCAAGTGGGCACCCTCGACCTGCCGGGCGGCCGCGATCGCGTCGCCGAGCCCCTTGTACGGGCGGATCACACCGAAGCAGAGCAGGGTTCGCCCGTCGTCGCGGCGGCCCGGGTGGCTTGGGAAGACCGGGTGCGCGATCACCCGCAGCCGTTCCTCCGGTAGGAGGCCGGCCAGGGTGTCGCGCCCGTGCTCGCTGTGCACGACGACCCGGTCGAAGCGGTTCAGCAGCGTTCGCCAGAGCTCGCGCTTCCGCCCCGTCCGCCGGGGAAGCAGGTCGTGCGCCGTGAAGACCGAGGGCCCGGGCAGCCGGAGGAAGCGCGCGTCGAGCTCGGGTGCGGCGACCCATTGCAGGTGGACGACGTCCGCGGGCCGTCGCGCGAGCCGCAGGAGCCCGGGGAGGTGCTCGGCGGCCTTCAGTGGCAGCCGCAGACGGGAGCGGCCGAAAAGCCGGGAGGAGAGGGGATAGAAGAGTTCGGTCCGCGCGTAGCCGTCGGGCACCGGTGCATCGCCAAAGCGGAACGGCGAGGTGACGAGCTCGACCTCGGCTCCCGCGCGCGCGAGCGCCGCCGCGAGCTCGTGGTCGTACGCCGGCGTGTACGCGGGTGGGTCTGCCAGGACGATCCGCACGACCCTAGGCTATGCGGTGTGGCGTTGCTCGTCCGCACCTGGAACCTCTACCACGGGAATGCGAAGCCGCCCGAGCGGGGCGCGTTCCTCGAGCAGATGGTGAGGCTCGCGACCGCCGACCGCCCCGCCCTCCTCTGCCTGCAGGAACTGCCGGTCTGGGCCCTGTCCCGCCTCGAAGAGTGGAGCGGCATGCACGCGATCTGCGATGTCGCCGCACGGCCGCGGTTCGGCCCTCTGCCCTCCACGGCGGCACTCGGCAGGGCGCTGACCGACCTCGATCACGGGATGTTCCGCTCGGCGTTCGCGGGCCAGGCGAACGCGATCCTCATGACTCGGCAGCTGCGTCCGGTCGCGCACGAGAAGATCGTGCTCAACTCGTGGGGCTTCCGGCGGGCCCAGGCGCGGTGGCTCGATCTCGACCTCGTGCCGCGGCTTGCGTGGGCCAAGGAGCGCCGGGTCTGCCAGGCGGTGCGCGTCGGGCTTTCCGACGGCAGCACGGCGCTCGTCGCCAACCTGCACGCCACCGCCTACGACGCGGACGAGCGGCTGGCGGACGCCGAGCTCCGGCGGGCCGTCTCGTTCGTCGACGCTCTCGCACGTCCGCAGGAGCCGACCATCCTCTGCGGAGATGTCAACGTGCGGCCCGGGCGCTCGCGGACGCTCGCCGACCTGCGCGGCTGGGGGTGGTCGGAGCTCGCTCCGGGAATCGACCAGGTGCTCGTTCGCGGCGCCGCCTCAACGCCACCCGAGCCGTGGCCCGAGGGGCGTCGCAGCCTGGACGGTCGGCTGCTCTCCGACCACGCCCCCGTCGAGGCGGTGGTGGCGGCATGACCTTCGAGGAGGCGCGGGCGGCGTTTCCGGTCCTCGCGCACGTGGCGTATCTAAACGCCGGCTCCATGGGGCCGCTCTCGCGCGCGACCGCGGAGGCGATCAACGAGTACACCCGCCGGGATCTCGACCGGGGCCGGGGCGGCAAACCTTACTTCGAGGAGATGCTCCGGCTTCGCGACGAGGTGCGGGGCCGCATCGCTCGCCTGGTTTCGGTCGAGCCCCTGCGGATCGCCCTGACGAGCTCGACCACCGACGGCTGCAACATCGTCATCGGAGGCCTCGGCCTGCGGTCAGAGGACGAGGTTGTGACGACCGACGCCGAGCATCCCGGGCTGCTCGCGCCATTGCGGGCGTCGGGCGCCCGCGTCACCGTCGCCCCGACGACGGGTCGGCCGGCCGGCGACGCGCTCGAGACGATCCTCGCCGCGGTTACGCCGAGGACACGTCTCCTCGCGCTCTCGCACGTGTGCTGGACGACTGGCCAGGTCTTCCCGGTCGACGAGCTGAAGTCGCACACCGGCCTCCCCGTGCTCGTGGACGGCGCGCAGTCAGTGGGCGCGATCCCGGTCCAGGCAGGGGACGCGGACTTCTATACGGTCTCGTGCCAGAAATGGCTCTGCGGACCGGATCCGCTCGGCGCGCTCTACGTGCGGGAGCCAGAGCAACTGCGAATCGCCGTGCCGACGTACTTCGCGCAGGTCTCGATCGAGCCGGACGGCGCCTTCGAGCCGAAACCGGGTGCGGCGCGCTTCGACTTCGGCTGGCTCGCACCGCCGTCCCTGGCCGGCCTGCTCGCGGCACTCGACGGGGCGCCCGAGTGGCGGTTCGAACGGGCAGCCGAGATGGCAGCACGCTGCCGCGAGGCGCTCGTCGCAGCAG